>NZ_CP137134.1:3249339-3574273 GCF_033095785.1 Nitrosospira sp. Is2
CCCACTGAGCCAAGGTAACCGCGCCTTTAATTGACCCTTCAGGCCAGCGCCTTGGCGATACGGCTCAGCGCATTTTCCAGATTGGTCATCGCGGTCGCGAAGGAAAGACGGATATACCCTTCGCTGCCGAACGCCGAGCCCGGCACAACAGCGACGCCGCCGTGTTCCAGCAGATATTCGCTTAACGCGATGTCGCTGCTCTCGTTGATGACGCCCCTGGACCTCAAATTTCCGATCGCTTCCCGGACATCGGCAAACGCGTAGAATGCGCCTTCCGATAGCAGGCACTTAATGCCGGGTATCGCATTAAGCGCATCCGTCACGAACCGGTTGCGTTCCCTGAATGCGGCCACCATGGGGGTGATACAGGACTGATCGCCCGTAAGGGCAGCTTCGGCGGCCGCCTGCGAGATGGAAGCGGGGTTGGAAGTGCTCTGCGACTGGATGTTCTCCATAGCAGTAATGATATGCGGCGGGCCACCGCAATAGCCAATGCGCCAGCCCGTCATCGCGTAAGCCTTGGACACGCCGTTCAGCACCATGGTCCGGTCGTATAGGTCGGGACAGGCGTTAAGGATATTTACGAATTTTCCTCCCGAAAGAAGAATATGCTCGTACATGTCATCGGTAGCGATCAGGATATGGGGATATTTACCCAACACCTCACCCAGCGCTTTAAGCTCGTCTAACGAATAAACGCTGCCGGAAGGATTGCTGGGGCTGTTGATGACGAACATCCTGGTCCTGGGGGTGATGGCTTTTTCCAGTTGCGCCGCGTTTATTTTGAACCCCTGCTCGATACCGGCGTCAATGATGACTGGCTTGCCTTCGGCAATCAGGACAATGTCGGGGTATGAGACCCAGTAGGGCGCGGGGATGATGACCTCGTCGCCCGGGTTGATGACGGATAGCGCGAGATTAAAAAAACTCTGCTTGCCGCCGGACGAAACCAGAATTTGCCGGGGAGTGTAGTCAAAGCCATTCTCACGCTTGAATTTGGCAATAACGGCATTTTTCAGACCGGGGGTCCCACCCACTGCGGTATATTTGGTGAAACCCTTGTTAATGGCGGATATGGCCGCATCTTTGATGTGCTGAGGGGTGTCGAAATCCGGTTCGCCTGCGCCAAGCCCGATAATATCCTTGCCTTCCGCCTTGAGCCGGGCTGCGCGCGCAGTGACGGCGAGCGTAGGAGAAGGTTTGATGGACTGAACGCGTTTTGAGAGATTCACGATAGGATCCTTGCACCCATGCGAGCTAAGCCCGCGTGATAAAATTTGAAACGAAAAAATTTTTGAAAAATAGAGCCCGCGAATTATACCCGTGATCGTTACCTTCCCCAATAGTCCTTACAAACTGCACCAAGTGTTCGAGCCGGCCGGCGATCAACCAGAAGCGATTGAAAAGCTGGTGGAGGGGGTAGGGGACGGACTGGCGTTCCAGACCTTGCTGGGAGTGACCGGTTCAGGCAAGACCTTCACCATGGCCCATGTGATTGCACGACTGGGTCGCCCGGCGATTATCATGGCTCCGAACAAAACCCTTGCCGCGCAGCTTTATGCCGAGATGCGGGAGTTCTTCCCGGAAAACGCGGTCGAGTATTTCGTATCGTATTACGACTATTATCAACCCGAGGCATACGTTCCCTCGCGCGACCTCTTCATCGAAAAAGACTCCGCCATCAATGAGCACATCGAACAAATGCGGCTTTCCGCCACAAAGTCGCTGCTGGAACGCGATGACGCGATTATCGTTGCCACGGTTTCATGTATTTACGGGATAGGTGACCCGGTGGACTATCACGGGATGATCCTGCATCTGCGTGAACACGAGCAAATTACCCAGCGCGAAGCTATACAGCGTTTGACGGAAATGCAGTATGAACGCAACGATTTCGAATTCGCTCGCGGTACGTTCAGGGTGAGGGGAGACGTGCTCGATATTTTTCCGGCCGAAAGCTCGGAAACCGCGGTGCGGGTATCCCTGTTCGATGACGAAGTCGAGAGCATGACACTGTTCGACCCACTTACTGGCCGGGCCCTACGAAAGGTGTCGCGCTATACGGTATATCCTTCCAGTCACTATGTCACTCCGAGGAGCACTACTTTGCGGGCCATCGACACAATCAAGGCGGAGCTAAGGGACCGCATAGAGTTTTTTCACCAGCACAACAAACTGGTCGAATTGCAACGCATCGAGCAGCGCACCCGTTTCGATCTGGAAATGCTTAATGAACTGGGTTTCTGCAAGGGGATCGAGAACTATTCCCGCCATTTGTCTGGAAAGCTGCCTGGCCAGCCGCCACCCACTTTGATGGACTATCTCCCGCCGGGCACGCTGATGGTCATCGACGAAAGCCACGTCACCATTCCGCAAATTGGCGGGATGTATAAGGGTGACCGCTCGCGCAAGGAGAACCTGGTGGACTACGGCTTCCGTTTGCCTTCGGCGCTTGATAACCGGCCGCTGCGGTTCGATGAATTCAGGCAAATTATGCCGCAAACGGTGTTCGTTTCCGCGACGCCCGCAGAGTTTGAACGTGTGCATAGCGGCCAGGTGGTGGAGCAGGTGGTTCGTCCGACCGGGTTGGTGGACCCGCAGATCGAAATTCGCCCCGCCAGCACACAGGTGGACGACCTCATGTCGGAAGTCCATCTGCGCACTGCGCAGGACGAGCGGGTACTGGTTACGACCTTGACCAAACGTATGGCCGAGGACCTGACGGACTACTTTTCCGACCATGGGATCAAGGTGCGCTACCTCCACTCCGACATCGATACAGTGGAACGTGTGGAAATCGTCCGGGACCTTCGGCTCGGCAAATTTGATGTACTGGTGGGCATCAATCTGCTACGCGAGGGGCTGGACCTTCCGGAAGTATCGCTGGTTGCCATACTTGATGCCGACAAAGAAGGCTTTCTCCGTTCCGAGCGTTCGCTGATACAAACCATCGGCCGCGCCGCGCGTCATATTAACGGCAAGGCGCTGCTTTATGCCGACCGGGTCACAAATTCAATGCGGCTGGCTATGGATGAAACCGAACGGCGGCGCAACAAACAGGTGGTGTTCAACCAGGAACGTGGCATTACGCCTCGCAGCGTGCATAAACGCGTCAAGGATCTGATCGACGGCGTTTACAGCATGGAAACCGCCCAACAGCAACTGAAAGCGGCGCAAGTTCGGGCGCGTTATGATGCCATGAGCGAAGTTCAGCTCGCCAAGGAAATCAAGCAATTGGAAAAGCAAATGCTAGCCGCCGCGAAGAACCTCGAGTTCGAGCACGCTGCGGAGTATCGAGACGAGATAAAGAAGTTAAAAAACAAGCTCTTCGTTGGATTTGTTGAACCAGAACCTGAGGTAGATCAGTCGGACGCAGTCAGAACCCACACCAAGCGAAGAGCTGCTCCTTCACATTAATTTTCAGCTAGTTGCAATGTGCGTTAAGGTAAATTCTCTTTAGTTAACGACCGTTGCTGAATTAACGAAAATGATCTGATCAAAGGTGCGGTTGAGAGTTTTACTGTTGAAATTCTTCATCACCAGACTCTGCTCGAAACGCACTCGATCGCCGACCTTAACGCGGGTGGTCGGAGCCGCAATCCAGAACTTTTTTTCAGTATTCGCAATCTCCATGTACGTATATCCAGGCGCGTCCAGGGTGGAAAGAACCTTGCCTTCATTCGCCGCCATGCCAGCCGCTGCATTTGCACTGTTAGCTGCGGCTTTCTCCGCCAGCGCATGAAGGGGGCTCAGGGACGCGAGCCCTATGAAAAAAGCCACTGCCAATTGAGTTGTTTTCAAATCCAGCCTCCGTTCGGTTGAATATTTTTCAGAGCCGGCATAATACACCGCTAATCCCGCAACTCCAACAATGCCAATGGGTATACGCCTGCCCGGGGGTCAGGCATCAGGTCTCCAGATGGCCGTCGATACGAGCGGGAGAACCAAGCGTGCAAGCACCGCAAGAAAATCGAATAGGGTTACTGCTATAGTTTTCAGCCGGACGCCGCCATCTTTCAAGGCGCGCCCGTCCAGGGGTCAGCGGTGCGGCGCTCACTTCGGGAACTGGAACTGGAACCGGAACCGCCGGGGTCTGTTCGCGGATCGAACATAAGAAGGGACGGCGCCGAGCCATCCAGCAGGGTCGGGGAGCCCGGGATCTGGCGTTGCATCATCGTGATGCCGGGAGCCAGGGTGTTGGAGGATATCGATTCGGCAGTGAGCCGTTCCTGTTGTCTTTGAAGCACATTGCCGCTCATTCCGGCCTGGTTGTGCTTGTTTGCGCAATAGGCTGCGCCTTCCGCTGTGCTGCGGCCCGCTTTCTGCTCCCCGGCTTCACAAGCCAGTTTTTGATACACGGACATGAACGCGGATGCTTCCTTGTATTTTCCCGCTTTCATCAACTCCTTGACATGTAGTTGTGCCTCGCGGAAGCGGTTTTCAGGATCGCCTTGCTGATAGAGGGGAGGAGGATCGACGGCATGGGCGGAGCTGGTAATCAAGGCCATGAAAACGGTCAGGACTATAACTCTCATGTCTTTTCCTTCCATTGAGGGCGGGTTCTGGAATTATAGAACGGTGTTTTCAGAAAAAAAATAGCCTGCGTTGAAAATACGCATGCGCCGGGTTCGATTTTCCTATTGCCTGGTTGTTGCCAGCCGGCTAACCATTCGAATAGACAGGCAGGCATCCGAACGATATGTGCCTTGGCACGGCGTGCACGGAAATGAAAAAGACCCGGCAAGGAGTAGTTGGCCTATGCCGGGTCAGTGGCACCTACTACAAGAGGGAGAAAAAAGTAGGTGCCTGCATTATTCTGGCCGATACGCTTCGAATGCTCTGTTGCCCATCGCACATAAGATGAATTAATTGGTTCGTCGGCTTAATTCACTCCCGGGATTTGCGCATAATGTATATTATGTTAAATAAGCGATCGAAAATCTTCAAATGGATCCTGATTGGAAGAATGGATTCCGGATTCGCTGCTTCGATTTCAAGCTCCTCCATCTCCTCCCCGAATCCCGTGCCTCGGAGCCATCCGTATAGAGTTCTGTCTCCCTTATCGCGATTAAGCCAGTTTCATAAAACTAAAACGACGCCAGCTCGTCATTGTTTCTTATCTGTTCTCGCCGCATTGCGACCCAACGGTACCGCGTAAAGAAATATCTCAGACTCGTCCAGTTTGTCTCTGTTCAACGACAACGCTAAGTGTTTGTGATCAAGAGAGAAAGGTGTGCTGCGGCAAATAACCGCGCAAACCTGTCGTTGACATACGTCACCGTAGGGCCCGGAATATTAAGGCTAAAAGGGCCTGCCTGAATCTCTTCCTGTCGTAGCAAGATGACACCTGTTGCTTTAAAAGCAGCCTCATTGTCATCAATCAAGTTGCTGTTTCTATAGCAAATTTTATCCAGGCATAGATCATGCATTCCCTACTTCCGCAAGAGGGAGGAACGAGAGGGAGACGAGCTGGAAAATTAAAATTTTATTTTTAACTTCGAGGAAATCAATCATGGCAAATTTTTTTGGAACTGCTTTTAACGACAGCTTTACCGGCAATGGCAACGACGACAATATTTTTGGACAAGGCGGTAACGATACCCTGTCGGGAGCGGGTGGAGAAGACTTTATCGTCGGGGGAAACGGTAACGATCTTCTAAATGGTGGGAATGGTGACGACGTCCTTAAAGGTGAAAATGGTACCGACACCCTTAATGGCGGTAATGGCAACGACGACCTGGACGGCGGCAATGGGAACGACGATCTGAACGGGGGGGCTGGCAACGACAACCTGGTGGGAGGAGATGGTGGCGATGACCTGGTTGGCAACGATGGCAACGATTACCTGAACGGGGGCAATGGGAACGACGACCTGACCGGGGGAAATGGGAACGACAATCTGTATGGTGCAGATGGTAACGACGACCTGGACGGCGACAATGGCGACGACTACCTCTATGGCGGCGATGGCAACGACACCCAGACCGGGGGGGATGGCAACGACAACCTGAATGGAGGAAATGGCAACGACAATCTTAGCGGCGGCAATGGCGACGACGCGTTGTTCGGCGGGAATGGAGGAGACACAATCGCCGGAGGCAACGGGCGCGATTTTCTCCAGGGTGGCGATGGTAACGATAATCTTTCCGGAAACGCAGGTAATGACGTATTGCTCGGCGATGACGGAGATGACACGCTTAGCGGCGGAGCAGGCCGTGATATTCTGATCGGGGGCGCCGGCCAGGACGATCTCACCGGAGGCGCCGGGTTTGACTGGTTCGTTTACGCCCTGACGACTGACAGCCCGCAGGGCGCTGGGATGCGCGACGTTATCACCGACTTTGACGGCAATGGGGGTGGCGCGGGGGATGAGATTAATCTTTCTGCCATCGACGGCAATTTGAATGCGGGCGGACATCAAGCGCTTACCGCCGGTCAAGTGACGTATAACACCGGCAATGGGAATTTGAATGTCAACGTGATCGGTGATCCTGGTGCTGTCGATTTGCAAATCAGCTTGACGGGCGCTCCTGCCGTTAATCTTGCAGACGATATAATTCTTACGTGATAAGGGTTTCTTGGTGATCCACGCACGATTCTGACAATAGAAGGGGAAAAAAGTGGGGGTCAGACGCAAATGGTGCTCTAATTGCAGAGCACGAGTATGTGGTCTGACCTCCATTCATTTTCTTGCCAGGAAAAGTTTTTTTGCTGTATTCATCAGGTTTATTTACGAGTTGCCGCCATTCCACTTTCCTTATGACGAGGGTTGCCCGGACGAAGGAGACTGCTTTGGGCGCATAACCTGCCGCTTCTAACTGTAGCTTCTAACGGCGTTTCGACGTGCACAACCTATTGCCGAGCAAACGCTTTTACAGATTCCCATACGCCCTTCTCTTCCCTCTTCATCCGCTTCAAGCCGGGCCCGCAACCTTCCGGCTCACATCCCCGGTTATATACCTTTGCGCAACCTGATCCGGCGGCCGCTGGCGTGGCCATCTTGAGCAGAGCTATACCATATCCTTTCAAAATTGATTGAAGAATCGAGAAATCCTTGCGGACGCTAACGACATAGCGGCTAACGATATGCGACCTCTACAATGAGCAACATCCTACAGCGGAGTTGCTGCTCTCCGCTAATCAGTCCCATCTCCGCCTGTTCCCGTCATGCATGATCCTGAGCGGGAACAGGAAAAAATTGAAGGAAGCCTATCTCAGGCTCGTCAAAATCGTCGCGATTTGACGACAAAACTAAGGCTTGGCTTTCATTGCGGAAAGACCATACTGGCGTTAAGCAGTAGAAGTCGGTCTCCCTTGGGAGACAAGCAAAGGTTGTCGAAATCAATGACCAAAGGCGCGGCCTGAATCTGATCCTGTCGTACTAAGACGACATGGATTGCGTTAAAAACGGCCTCATTGTCATCAATCAACGGTTTGTTCTTCAGAATATTGTTTCTAGGCATAATTCCTGCATACCCCTAGTTTCACAAGAGGGAAGTCACGAGAGGGAGCAAACACAAAAGTAATGTAATCTTTAATCTGAAGAGAGGAAGACAACCATGGCAAATTATTTCGGAAATGGAAGCAACAACACTTATCCCGGCACGGGCTCCAAAGATGTAATCTTCGGCTTTGGCGGCAACGACACCCTGCGGGGAAACGGCGGCAATGATTTTATCAGTGGCGGAAATGGCGACGACAAGTTATACGGGGACGCCGGTAAGGACACGCTTAAGGGAGATGTGGGTAACGATCACCTGTACGGGAACGCTGGCGATGACAACCTGAACGGCGACACCGGCAACGACGATCTATATGGGGGGATCGGTTACGACAACCTTAATGGCGGGAACGGCAATGACAGGCTTTACGGCGAGAATGATGACGACGTTCTGTTTGGCGGCGCCGGGAACGACACGCTCGACGGCGGGAACGGGAACGATATCCTCGAAGGCGAGGGTGGCAACGATAATCTTAACGGTAATTCGGGCGATGACGTTTTGATTGGCGATGCGGGGGATGACTACTTTAAGGGCGGCGGCGGCAAGGACATACTGGTAGGTGGACCGGGCTGGGATAAATTTGACTACGATTCCCAAAACGAGAGCCCTAATAATTCCAGCCGCGACATTATTGTCGACTTCGATGGCAGTGGGAACAACGTAGGCGACATGATCGACCTTTCAGGCGTTGACGCCAACGCCAGCATGGCGGGCAACCAGGCGTTTACGCTCGGCCAGCTGTCCTACTCAGGGGGAGTACTGACCGCAAATATATCCGGTCCCGGGGGCGATCTTCAGATTCAGTTGAATGGCAGTCCTCCCCTCGATCTATCGGGGCCCTCGATAGACGTAGTTCTTTAAAACAAAAGCAAGTCAGAAATAAAATAAACCCAGGTCAGCGTGCACTCTCGGGCCCATGTGCACGCTGGCATATCGCGGCCGTTTTTCCGTCTGCACGTCCGTTTGCGTTGTGTGCTCTCGCCTTGCGAGGCGCCCTCACGCTTCTGCATCGCGCTTACTTGCAACGAGAGGATGCCTCTCTCCTTCAGGGATTCATCACCCTCCCCTAAACTTATCAAAGCGGCAAATGCCATATAACGGATCCGGCATGCGCCTGGCTACGGTCTTTCGAAGTAGACGAATGAATCCAGCACTTGATTTTTTTGGCTCAGTAAAAGAGATGTTAATTTAGGATTGGAGAAAACGCGGCGCAACCATGCTTCCTATTCCAGGCTCGAAATCGCGCCGGCTGCACGTGTGGCTGAACAGCTTTTCCTCAATTGCCAATAGCCTTTTTCTCCCCGGGCGAGGATGGCCATTTTGCAAAGGCAATAATCCATAGGAGAACCAGGATGCCTCCCGGAATCAGGGAGAGCAACGAGAGGCCGGGCTTGAAACCGGCCCGCTTGCAGATCCTCCAAAATGGCACGACGAAAAAGATGGTTGACGCTATCAGCCATTGCAGTATCGCAAATTCACCCATATTTCCTCCTCAAGCGGCAATGCTCCGCTCGGTTGCCCACTATACATTACAGTGCCTGCTGCCGTAATTTCCGCTCCAGGTATCGGTTTGTCTTTTGCCTGAGCTATCCATTTTGGCGATAATGGCGGTTTCCGATTCCGCCCTGAAGCCGTTCTTTTATGCATCTCTCGATTATTATCCCGGCCTTCAACGAAGAACGTATGATAGTACGCTGCCTGGAATCTATTTATATATCACTGGATGCAAATCACAACCCCGGTTTTACTTCTGAAATCATTGTAGTAGACAATAATTCCACGGACGACACCGCCCATCTGGCCAGGGCGGCAGGCGCGCGGGTCGTATTCGAGCCCATCAACCAGATCGGGCGGGCGCGAAACGCCGGCGCGGCTGAGGCACAAGGCGAATGGCTGATGTTTATCGATGCGGACAGTATTCTAAGTCCCGGTTTGCTTTCCGAGATTTTGCGCCTGATTGAAGACGGCAACAGCGTGGGATGCGGCAGTACCGTGCGTATGGAAGGATTGCCGTGGTGGGCGGACTTGACGCTAAAATTATGGACCGTGACGTCCGTTGTATTTCATTGGGCCGCGGGGGCCCTGGTCGTGTGCCGCAGTGATGGCTTTCGTGAGATCGGCGGCTTCAACCAGGAACTCTACGTTGCTGACGAAATTACACTGAGCCGAAAACTGAGACAGTGGGGGCGGCAACGCGGCCTTGAGTTCGTCATCCTTACAAGGTTTCCGCTGGAAACATCGCCTCGCAAGGTAGTGCTCTACTCCGCCGGTGAGCTTTTTGGCCAGTTTTCTCGGGTACTTCTGAACCCGCGCTGGTCATTGCGCGACAAGAAGCAGCTACCGATCTGGTATGATGGGCGTCGTTAAAACCAAAAGCGCGACACGACCCCTGCGCTCGTCGATTTGTAGGCATTCGCAAAGACGAGGTGTGATAAAGCTTGAATCACCGCGTAGCGGAGTACGAGATGGCGAGTTGGGCAGACGCTCGATCACCGATCAATACGAAACTTGCTCCCTGAGTCTTCGGTCCATCTTAAACCAGAGGGTAAACATTACCGTTAAGGCTCGGTCATGAGCTGCTGCGCAATGTGCTAACCAGGAGAACGTGTTATGTCGGCTATCCGCGTGAAACACCCCTCCCCCTACCTCCACTGAGTTTTCGCGAGTACAACCGGAAAACCACACATCTTGGCAATCTCCCGATCAACATCGGCGGCCTTTCAGAGTAAATACCTTGCTCGTGACGTCCAGGCTGGAGTCATAACCGGCGCAATGGCGATTCCCCTGTCCGTGGGAATCGCGCTGATGTCCGACTTTCCTATCAAGGTGGGCCTCGCAACCGTTGTGTTCGCATGCTTCATCGGCTGGGTTAATGCGTTTATCAGGCCCGGCAATTTCATCGGCGTGCCCGGCATTGCGGCAGGGCTGGCCCCCTTGCTTGCGGTGGGTGTCGAGCGGTTCGGCATGGAAAACATGCCTTTCCTCATCTTATTGACGGGGATCTCGCAGGCGGTGATATGGAAATTCAACTGGCAGAAATACATCTTGCGGGCGGTGCCGGGCTACCTCGTTGAGGGACTTCTGGCGGGAGTAGGAATGACCATCGCGGTGCGGTTCCTGGCTTTTACCTATGAGATACCGGCCGATCAGGAGTCACCGGAGACTTTCTGGAACGCGGCCCGTGCCCGGATGGTGCTGATCTCCCTGGCCGGTCTTGTATTGTTTGTATATCTGTTCTCCATCTTCAAGGATACAAAGCCGGCCCTGCCTTATTTCCTGTTGATCGGTGCGAGTATCGTATTGGCGCAGTTTCTGCCCGTGTCGATGCTGCACGTGGATGACGTGGAGCTTCGGTTTGTTCTTCCAATGCCGCATTTCAGCCAGGGATTGACCTGGGTTTATGTAATCGGGTTTGTCATTATTTTGACCGCCGTCAATGTTATCGAACAGGTGATGAGCAATGCCGCGATCGAAAAAATCGATCCTCTGGGGCGCACTTGCAGCAATAACAACAGTCTGTTCTCCATCTGGATTGCGAACATCGGCTCAAGCTTCTTCGGCGGCATGACCAACCTGGACGGGCTGGCGAAAAGCACCTCCAATGCTCTGGCGGGCGCCATGACCAAGTTTTCCATCCTGGTCATCGGTATAGTCGTGGCGTTCTTCGTCATGAACTCGCAGTACCTGGAATATCTGCCGAAGTTTTCCCTCGCGGCCATCATGATTTTCACCGGCTGGAAAATGATTTCCCGGCTTTGGAATGTTGCCTACCATGGCCAATACGCCATGATCCTGGCTATTGCCTGCAGCCTGATGGTATACAAAGTTGGCATCTTCGAGGGTCTGCTGACCGCCATTGCCGTGCACGGCCTGGTCAACTACCTGGTTTTCCACCAGGCGGGCAAAATTCCGACCAAGGTGATCATTAAAAAATACATGAAGAAATTTTCCGGGGACGAAGGTATCGATTAAGAAAATGGCAAGCCCCGATCGAGGATTCGCCTGTGTGCGTTTTTCAGCTTTTTGCGGACGTTATCGCCGGCATTAACTGACGCGCCTCGGTCAGCAAAAACTCCCTGAATGCCCGCGCGGCGCTTGAAAGGCGCTTGTTTTTGCGATGTACCACATGCCAATGACGCATGATGGGAAAATCCTGTACATCGAGCACCTTGAGCCGTTTCGTCTCCAGCTCCAGCTCTACGGTATGCAGCGACATGATCGCAAGTCCCATCCCCGCCTGTACCGCCTGCTTGATGGCTTCGTTGGTGTCCGTTTCCATGCCTCTGTTGATGCTGATATGGTGTGCGGTAAAAAAGCGCTCCATCGCGCTGCGCGTGCCGGAACCCGGCTCCCGCACCAGAAAAGTTTCCTGCTCCAGTCTTTTGACCGGAATCTCGCGAGCGCAACATAATGGATGACCTGGCGGCGCAACCACCACGAGGGGGTTCTCCATGAACGACTGGGTGGCGATGTCAAGATGACCCGGCGGGCGGCCCATGATCGCGAGATCGGTCAGATTGTCGGCCAGTTGCTTCAGCACGGTTTCGCGGTTTGAAACGTGAAGACTTACCGTAACGCCACTGTAGCGCTGACAGAACTTTGCCAGCAGATGCGGCGCAAAGTAATTGGCAGTGCTGACGACGGAGATATTGAGCTTTCCCCGTTCCAGCCCCTTCAGTTCGTCAAGCGCGAGCTCCATGTCGGCCAGTTGCTGGGAGATGGCACGGCTGTAGTGGTAAAGTTCGTTTCCGGCATCCGTCAGGTAGATTTTCTTGCCCATCTGTTCAAACAGGGGCAAACCCACGTTGTCCTCGAGTTGCTTGATTTGCATCGAAACGGCGGGTTGTGTCAGAAAGAGCTCCTCCGCCGCGCGCGAGAAGCTCAAGTGGCGGGCAACCGATTCGAATACTTTGAGTTGCCTTAGCGTAACGTGCAGCATGGCTTCCGAGGCGATCGATTGTGGATGTTCATAAGGTAAAGGTTATCATAACAATCAAAACATGTGACTTGTATTTATGATAATTCGGTTTACAATCTCTCCTGTTTCACCTTTATCTACCGTCACAAGGAGAACCACATGAGCCAAGAAATAAAAGGCAAAGAGCGCTACAAGTCCGGCGTAATTCCGTACAAGAAAATGGGGTATTGGGATTCGGACTATGTTCCGAAGGATACCGATGTTATTGCCCTGTTCCGTATTACACCCCAGGAAGGGGTAGATCATGAGGAAGCCGCCGCTGCTGTAGCCGGCGAATCTTCCACCGCGACCTGGACCGTGGTATGGACCGATCGGCTGACTGCTGCCGAACTCTACCGTGCCAAGGCCTATCGCTCAGAACTAGTGCCAAATACGGGTCCGGGAACTAAGAACGAAGCCCAGTATTTTGCCTATATCGCCTATGATCTGGATCTGTTCGAGCCGGGTTCCATCGCCAACCTGACCGCTTCGATCATCGGCAATGTATTCGGTTTCAAGGCTGTGAAAGCGCTGCGTCTGGAAGATATGCGCATCCCCGTCGCTTATCTGAAAACATTCCAGGGTCCCGCGACCGGCGTCGTGGTGGAGCGCGAACGTCTCGACAAGTTCGGCAGGCCTCTGCTGGGCGCAACGACCAAACCGAAGCTGGGCCTCTCCGGCCGCAATTACGGACGCGTTGTGTACGAAGGCCTGAAGGGCGGTCTGGACTTCATGAAAGATGACGAGAATATCAATTCCCAACCCTTCATGCACTGGCGTGACCGTTTCCTTTACTGTATGGAAGCGGTCAACAAGGCTTCGGCCGCGACCGGCGAAGTCAAGGGCCATTACCTGAACGTCACCGCCGGTACAATGGAAGAGATGTACGAGCGGGCTGAATTTGCCAAGTCCCTTGGCTCAGTCATCATCATGATTGACCTGGTGATTGGCTATACCGCGATCCAGTCCATGGCTAAATGGGCGCGCAAGCATGACATGATTCTTCATTTGCACCGCGCTGGGAACTCAACCTACTCGCGCCAGAAAAATCACGGGATGAATTTCCGCGTCATTTGCAAGTGGATGCGGATGGCAGGCGTCGATCACATTCACGCCGGCACGGTGGTTGGCAAGCTCGAGGGCGACCCGCTGATGATCAAGGGCTTCTACGACACCCTTCGCGAGCCGCATACCCCCGTGAGCCTTGAAACTGGGCTGTTCTTCGAACAGGACTGGGCTTCCCTGAACAAGGTCATGCCGGTTGCTTCGGGCGGCATTCATGCTGGACAGATGCACCAGCTGCTGGATTACCTCGGCGAAGACGTGATACTGCAGTTTGGCGGCGGAACCATTGGTCATCCGATGGGGATCCAGGCCGGCGCGGTTGCCAACCGTGTTGCGCTGGAAGCAATGGTTATGGCACGAAACGAAGGCCGCGACTACGTGAAAGAAGGTCCCCAGATTCTTGAGGCAGCTGCCAAGTGGTGCACGCCGCTCAAACAGGCGCTGGATACCTGGAAGGATATCACCTTCAATTACGAGTCCACCGATACAGCCGACTTCGTGCCATCCACGACAGCGAGCGTTTAATCGTACCTAGGAGAAACAGAATCATGATGACCAATTTTCAAAACCGTGTCACGCAGGGGCAGTTCTCATTCCTGCCCCCGTTGACAGACGTTCAAATCTCCGCGCAAATCAAATACGCGCTGAAAAACAATTGGGCAGTCGGTATTGAGTACACTGACGATCCCCATCCCCGCAACACTTATTGGGAAATGTTCGGCAACCCGATGTTCGATTTGAAGGATCCTGCCGGTATCCTGGCTGAGATCAACGATTGCCGCAAAACGTACCCGAATCATTATATCCGGGTAACCGCGTTTGACTCGACACGGGGAGTTGAAAGCCCCACCATGTCTTATATCGTCAATCGTCCGAAGAACGAACCGGGCTTTAGGGTGGTGCGCCAGGAAGTGGATGGCCGTGCCATTCGTTACACGATTCATTCCTACGCAACGGATAAACCCGAAGCCGAACGGTACTAACGAAGGAAGCGCCCTTCCCTTTTTTGGGGGAAGGGCGTTGGTCTGGAGCGCAGGTAACGATTTGAACACCCTTGCCACCGGCTTCCTGAAAAAAGCCGAATGCGCTACAGACCCCCTTTTATATAAGCTCCTTTGTATTAAGTAAGTTAAAAAAATACAGACCGAAGCATTACATACCCTTAGTTACTTGTTGGGGATCAAACATGACAACAGACTCTGAAGACCTTATCCCCTCCGATAATACAGTTGATCTGGACGCCGAATTTCGTGCTTCCAATATCAAGGAAGTGCTGGATAAGCTCGATCGCGAATTGATCGGCTTGAAACCGGTCAAAACCCGCATTCGCGAGACTGCCGCGCTATTGCTCGTTGATCGCGTGCGCAAGAAACTGAATATGACAGCCGGCGCGCCCAGCCTGCATATGTCTTTTACCGGCAACCCCGGTACCGGTAAAACAACGGTAGCGCTTCGCATGTCCGAAATATTGCACCGACTCGGTTATGTTCGCGAAGGACATCTTGTCTCTGTTACACGCGATGATCTCGTTGGCCAGTATATTGGCCACACCGCCCCCAAAACCAAGGAAGTATTGAAGAAAGCGATGGGCGGGGTCCTTTTTATCGACGAGGCTTATTATCTTTACAAGCCCGAGAATGAACGCGATTACGGCGCGGAATCGATAGAAATCCTTTTGCAGGCAATGGAGAATAATCGGGAAGACCTGGTGGTAATTCTGGCCGGTTACAAAGACCGGATGGACAAGTTCTTCCACAGCAATCCCGGCATGCGTTCACGGATTGCTCATCATATTGATTTCCCCGACTATAGCGCTGATGAGTTGCTTGCAATCGCAAAGCTCATGCTGGCGGGACAGAATTACCGCTTCAGCCCGGAGGGGGAAAAAGCCTTCGGCGAGTATATCCGGTTACGCATGAAGCTGGAGCATTTCGCCAACGCGCGCTCTATTCGCAATGCCCTTGATCGATCGCGATTGCGTCAAGCCAATCGGTTATTTGAAGGAGCGAAGAAAAACCTGTCGAAGATCGACCTGATGACTATCGAGCAAGAGGATATTCGCGCCAGTCGCGTGTTCAAGGAGGGAGCGATTGATCTGGATGGGGACGAAGGTGCGAATTACGTCGCCGCGGATCAGCCGCCTGCAAGGGCTGCTTCTTAGCCTCTGGCCCCTTTCCCTCTGGTCCTTTCCTCGAAGCAGGTAAGGTAAGGGATTACCATTCGCCCCCCGTGAGGGCGAAGAACTGAAGGAAGAGCACTGACGCCCGGATGAGTCCGGGCTTAGTCTCGACTATAAGAGACATGGAAATAGCGATTTATCCTGCTTCTGCTTCCTGAACTGTCCCCCGGTACTCCCGTTCTGCTTGTCTCTGTTCCTTTCCCTTTGCATCGCCATTTACATCGCCTACCTTCTACGTTCCCGGAAAAGACGTGGTAGCTCACTCTGCTCCCGTTTCATCCTGAGATCATGTTCAACAACCCGTGGTCTTTCCCTCCCCCATTGATCCCTCCCCATTGCAATTTCTGTCCCAAAATTAAATTTTTTTTTAAAAATAATAAGGGTCGGACCCTGTTTTCCAGTTAAAGCCAGCTAAAAAAACTCCCAACCGCTTTGGAATTCTACCAAGGCAAAAACTCATCACTGATTAGTCCGTCGCATCCCCTTTCTACTAATAGGCGGGAGCTGAACCGGTAATATGCCAACTGAATCTTATTCGCCTGTTGGTTAAAAGACGACGCACGAAATAGCGTAATTGGAAGGCTGGGTTTATGGCCAACTTTAAATACTTTTAACAGTTTGAACATTCACAAATTGATCACAGATACAAAATCTTTCCTTGACGGACGGTATGTTAACTTTCCCGTCAGCGTAATTCACGTCCGGCTTTACTGGTTCCAGCGTTACCTGCCATGACTTTGTCATGGATGGGAAATGATGGGGTCCAGGCAGCCACTTTTATTAAAAGAGGGGTATAACCATGTCAATCTCCAGTCTTCTCGTACCAGCGATACTCTTTTTTGCCCTCGGCATGTTCGCGTGCATAATCAAGTCGGATCTGAAATTTCCGCCTGACATGCACAAGATGATCGTGATCTATCTGCTGATCGGAATCGGACTTCATGGCGGCAAAGCGCTCGCCAGCTCCAATATGGGTGATGCCCTTCCCGCAGTCTGGGCAGCGCTCGCGTTTGGTGTCGGACTGCCTATCATTGCGTACATTATCCTGCGAGCCCTGGGCAAGATCGATCCGCTCAACGCTGCGGCCATCTCGGCGCATTATGGTTCCGTGAGCGCGGGCACGTACATGACGGCGGTCGCGTTTCTTGGCGGCATCGGCGTTACCTACGAAGCTTACCCCGTAATCATGCTGGCAATCATGGAGTCTCCCGCGATCATGATTGGCCTGGTACTAGCCGGTTACTCTCGCAAGGTTATGGGAGGGGCGACAAAGCAGGACAAAGGCATGTACAAGCACCTGATCATAGAGGCCTTTACCAATGGCAGTATCCTGCTGCTGTTTGGGTCCATGGCGATTGGCGCCGCTGTGTCCGATACCAGCTACAAGAAGATCGAACCGTTCTTTGAACTGATTTTCATGGGCGCGCTATGCATATTCCTCTGCGACATGGGGATGGAAGCCGGGAAAAGACTGTCTGAGTTCAAGCAGGTTGGTGTCTTCCTGGTCGGATTCGGGATAGGGATGCCACTGATCGGTGCTTTTTTCGGACTTCTGTTAGGTCATTACTATCTCCACTACTCCGTAGGTGGCGTGACCCTGGTGACGGTGCTGGCGGCAAGCTGTTCCTATATCGCAGTTCCCCCCGCGATGCGACTTGCGATACCCGAGGCTAATCCCTCGTTTTACCTGACTCTATCGCTCGGGTGTACTTTCCCGTTCAATGTAGTCGTTGGCATTCCATCCTATTACGCGGCTGCCCAGTATCTGGCGGGGGCCTAAACGGGAAATTGGAGAATAATGGCGGCGGTTGTAAAAACCGCCGCCAGGCGCCGGGAAAAGCGGCGATAAGGCAAAGCCAGTTCAATTGAATGTGCCACTCGTTGGGGTTCTCCGGAGAAGTCTCATACTTGCCAGAGTGATCTCAATACCAGACCATCATGTAAACATTTGGGGGAAGAAATCATGGCATTAAGACCAGAAATTTTAATATCGATGAAACGGATTGAAATTGTCATTGACGAAGAATCGCTAAGAGAAGTGATCCAACTGTTTCGGGAAGCCAACGTGCGTGGCTACACGGTCATCAAAAAGGCCGGGGGACTTGGATCGCGGGGGGAGCGGGATCCGGATGACTACGTTTTTGAGGATGAAAACGCGGTGATGGTAATAGCCTGTGAAGAAGCCCAGGCGGAGAAAATCATCAATATGCTTCACCCCAGATTAAGAGACTTCGGAGGAATGTGCATCGTCTCTGACTGTCAATGGGTTACAGGGCCCCCGGTCTCATACTGAGCTCGAGTTGAGCGGATGCGTCCGCTGAGATCAATTTTGGGATCAAACTGAATTCCGGTGAGACCGGCTGCTATTCATAATCTTAACTTGATTGGGCGTGAAAAATGGCTAGACCTCCTACGGGACGAGAGTTCGTAAAAGCTGCAAAGGAGAGAATCGCATCAGCCAAAACTGTGGATGCCCTGCGTGCTGCACAGGCACTGCTCCTCCCCCTGGAGTTTGGGCTATCGCTTGAAGAGACGGCTACGGTTATTGGATTATCCAAGAGCCGTACGGGAAAGCTCAGGACACAGTTTCAGCGAATAGAAACCGGTGCGTTACAGATCAGAAGCAAAAAGGAACTGCGAAATCATGCACGGATGAGCCTGGCTGAAGAGGTGAAGTTCCTGGCGCGTTTCATCGCCCAGGCAAAAGATCCCGGTACCTTGTCTATTGCAGAATTGAAGGCTGAACTTGAACAATGCATAGGTAGGCCAGTTTCGACATCCACCGTTTATCAATTGCTCAGGCGCCACGGAGTGACGAAGCTGGCACAGCAAACGAGCGCAGAAATCATACTGGCGCAAGCATGGGAAAAACTGAGTCGACGAAATAGCGGCACGAAGGGCAAAGAGTGACAGCTGAGCGAGAATCCTTGGTCGAACACTGAATTAGTGGCTGAGTTGCCTGCTTTCTTTCACTAACCCTGTGGCTGACGGATAAGGGCGGGGTGGCTCGCCACTTTTCGGGAGGCGAATTCCAATTAACTTTAAGAGGTTTCCAATGAAAAATTCATTTATTCTCGCTATCGCTTTATTTATTTCAACATTTGAAGTGGCTGCCGCCCCGGCTAAGCTGGATGACGCGCAGATTGCCGCTATTGCGGTGGCTGCTAATGAGGTCGATATCAACGCCGCCAAGCTGGCCGAGTCGAAATCATCCAATCGGGAAGTTAAAGCATTCGCCCACCGCATGATTGCCGATCACTCCGGTGTTATCAAGGAGGCAACGGCACTTGTCACGAAGCTGAAGGTTACGCCAGAGGAAAATGTCGTGAGCAAGAGTGTTAGATCAGATGGCCAAAAGAATCTGGACCGACTCAGCAAGCTGGATGGCAAGCTCTTCAACAAGGCTTATATCCAGGACGAGATTGTGTTTCACAAGCAAGTACTGAACTTGATAGACGAGAAATTATTACCCAACGCAAAAAACGAAGAATTGCAGGCCTTGCTGGTCAAGGTGCGTGCTGCAGTTGCTTCACATCTCGAACATGCCGAAAAGATTCAGCCAGTAGTTGATGAGATGCGCGATCCCGGCAAATAATAAATCAAAGATGCTCGAGTTGCTACCAATCGGTCGTGTGGGTTACTTGTAAAGCGGTATGCAGCATAAGTGCGGTTAATGTCAGTACACACCTCGAGCTTCCTTTTGAGGAGGGATGAAAGAACGCCCTATTCCCTCCTTCTTTTTCAGGCTGGTTGAGATCGGGCGATGGACCGCCGTTGGTTTTATTATCCCGCCGCTGCGTGATGGCCGATGGCTAACGCTCCATGCGCAGGAATGAATCGAGCACTTCACTCGTATTGATATCTCTGGTCCCGCCGCCACCTCCTGCGCGCAATACTCCTCAGATGCTATTGGAGGCAGCGGGCCGCCAGCCGCCACCTCCTCCTGCGCCACCCTTTCCGGTTCTGCTTTCATTCACCACGTCGATATTTTGCGTAATCGCAAAGACCATCGATTACGAGTGCGGTCTTAAGCGGTGAATGCCTACTGCTTGATGCGTCCTTTCCGAATGCCTGAGAAAAAAAGGAGTGAGGCTTAACGCCATAGCCCCGGTCAGCGGAGAACAATCGCCGGTGCAAGGGTTAAAATGCAACCAAACCACCGACCTTTTTTAAAACTGGAGGAAATAAGCCAAACTCATGCAATCCAGCGCAAATATCGATAAAGACCGGCAATGCAGCAGTTCGTGTCATGTCGTGATCCTTGGGGCCGGCGTCTCGGGCCTTTGCATGGGCAGCGCGCTGCGCAGGGCAGGAATAACGTCATTCGTCATTGTCGAAAAGTCCGCGGGGATTGGCGGCACCTGGTGGGATAGTACGTATCCGGGGGCAGAGTGCGATGTCTGCTCCCATCTCTACTCGTACTCATTCGATCTCAATCCCGACTGGTCACAGGCGTACGCGCCGCAACGTGAAATACACCGATACCTGGCGCGATTTGCGGCAAAGTTCAACCTTCTCTCGCACATTCGATTGAACACTACGTTGACCGCGGCGCGATTCGATGCTCAACGCGGACTGTGGTTGTTGCAACTTGAAAATGGCCATCAACTGACAGCCAACTTTTTCGTATGCAGTGCAGGACCACTGAGCGAGCCGCGTCACCCGGTTATTCCCCGGTTGGATAAATATAAGGGCCGCCTGTTCCATTCTGCTCGCTGGGATCATGACTACTGCTTCGAGGGCAAGCGCGTTGCGGTGATCGGTACCGCAGCCAGCGCGGTGCAGATATCCCTCGCCTCGCCCTCATGGTTGCCAAGCTTTATGTTTGCCAGCGCTCTCCCAATTGGATCATCCCCAGGCTGAGCCATAAATATGCACCCTGGGAAAAGGCGCTGTTTCGGATAGGGCCCATTGCGCGGGCCCACCGGTCGTTTCTCTACTGGTTCCATGAGCTGAACCGGCTGTCCTTCAATTCGGGAAGTTTGATGGCGAGGGTGGGGCGTGCGCTGGCCGAGATTCACCTGCGCCGTCAGGTGCCCCACAAAAAATTGCGCGATGCCCTGCGGCCCGGCTATCCCTTCGGGTGCAAGCGGGTCCTGCTTTCCAATGACTACTACCCTGCCCTAACCCGCTCCAACGTGGAGTTGATTACTACACCGATTGATCATATCGATCAAACCGGCATCGTCACCATCGACGAGGGCAGGCGTGACGTGGATGCGATTGTCTGCGCGACCGGGTTCGACGTGAGACATGTGCTGACATCGATGAGAATAGAAGGGCTGGACGGATGCCTGCTGGAGCAAGCCTGGGCAGGTGAGCCGGAAGCGTATCGCGGGGTAACGGTCGCAGGTTTCCCCAATTTTTTTATGCTTCTTGGTCCGAACACCGGACAAGGGCACACCTCCGCAATCCTTTTTATAGAAGCGCAGGTGAACTATACGCTGCGATGCATCCAGGAACTCGGGACGCAGGGGAAACGCTATCTTGTCGTGAAGCCCGCGGCCATGGACCGGTATAACCAGGAATTACAGAAGATACTACGGAAATCGGTATGGGCTGCCGATTGCAGAAGCTGGTACAAAACCGAGTCGGGGAAAATCATCGGCATTTATCCGGGGTTCTCGTTCCAATATATGCGAGAGCTTGAAAGGCCGCGGTTTGACGACTATTTCATCTGTTAGCGGCATGGCACTTTGCGTGGGGGCGGGTTTTCCATTCCAGCCGAAGACGTTACAATTTCAGTTCTTAGCACAAACAGGAGATGCTCATGCAGTTCAAGCCCGAGAAAGAACACCAATGGCTGCAAAAACTTGTCGGCGAATGGACTTACGAGGTAGAGGCAATAATGGGGCCCGATAAGCCAGCGGAAAAGTTTACCGGATCGGAAAGCGTGCGGTCGATAGGCGGCTTCTGGGTGCAGTGCGAGGGACGCGGCCAGATGTGCGACGCTGGCGACACAGGGGGCACCGCGGTTACGGTGATGACGCTTGGGTACGACCCGCAGAAACGACGGGTCGTTGGCACCTGGATTGGCTCCATGATGTCTCACCTTTGGATATACGATGGATCCCTGGATGCGTCGGAGAAAGTGCTCACGCTCAATGCCGAGGGTCCTAGCTTCACTGCGGAAGGGAAGCTCGGGAAATACAAGGATGTGATCGAATTTAAAAGCGATGATCATCGGGTGCTGACGTCACACATGCTGGGCGATGACGGAACGTGGCACCAGTTCATGACCGCCAACTACCATCGTACTGGATCGGGCACCTAGAAATTCTGGAACATGCTAATTCAAGTTCGCCTCCCCGGTCCTCGGATGAGACCGCGCGGAGCCGGCTGACAGCGCACCGTAACTGCCCATGGGCTTATTCGGGCGGGCTGATCGGTGGGTTTATTCGGTGGGTTTATTCCATGGGCTTATTTAGCAGGTGTTCTGGCACTACCAGAGATCGCCCAGTACCCGGTTTATGATGAAAAGTACGATGGCTAACCCTAGCAGGCCCAGCAATATGCCTTTCTCGTCGGTCGCGTGGGACGAAAGGTCGAAAACACGCTTGAGCCGGGCGAAAAAATGCAAGGCAACGTAAATGCCGACCACCAACGCCGCATACCCCAGCTCTACGTAGCCCACATTAAAATACCATTCGCCGCTATCCACGCTGAACCTCCCGGTTTTTGGGGTGCTTCCCAGTGCCAAGCTCTTCAGGAGAGGCAGTCGTCAGCACGTAACGGCGCCTCCCCCTCCCCCTCGCCTGTTAGCTCCTTATGCTCCATATGCTCCACATGGCAGGGATGTCCGGTTACACACGATCCTTCGGTGCAGCACTTCAGTCGGCATGCAGCAACTGCAGCAGCGCTTCCGCTGCCGGGCCAGCAGAGGCCGGGTTCTGTCCGGTTATCAGCTGGCCATTCACCTGGACGTAAGGAGCCCAGTTGTCACTCTTGCTAAAGACGGCTCCCCTTTCCTTTAATCCGTCTTCCAGCAAAAAGGGAACGATTTCGCTGCAGCCCACGTCATCTTCTTCCTCGTTGGAAAAGCCCGTGACGTGCTTTCCTCTAATCATATAATCGCACTCTTTCCCCCGCACGTTGACGAGAGCGGTCGGGCCATGACAAACTGCCACGATGGGTTTGCCGGCTTTGTCGAAAGCTTCAATCAACGCAATGGAGACCGTGTTGTCGGGCATGTCCCACATCGGGCCGTGCCCTCCCGGATAAAACACCGCATCGAAGTCTTCTGCCGAAACCTGAGCCAGCGCTTTGGTGTTGGCGAGTTCAGCCTGTGCAGCAATATCGGCGTGAAAGCGTTTTGTTGAAAGGGTAAGATTTTCGGGCAGGTCGCTTATCGGGTCAATGGGCGGCTCACCGCCCTTAGGCGAGGCCAGCGCGACCTCCGCTCCTGCATCCTTCAATATGTAATAGGGCGTGGTGAA
The DNA here is from genome assembly GCF_033095785.1 of Nitrosospira sp. Is2. Lineage (GTDB taxonomy): Bacteria > Pseudomonadota > Gammaproteobacteria > Burkholderiales > Nitrosomonadaceae > Nitrosospira. The sequence goes on from NZ_CP137134.1 coordinate 3,272,479, forward strand.
TTCTTCCAGCCAGAAGCCGGTTTTTTTTCCGGTGTTGCCGAGTTGGTCGTGAGACGTCAGAACAATGAGAATTTTCATAGCGCACCTCGATATTTGGAACCGACAATATTTTTGAACCCGTGGTTAACCCCTATACGTCAGTATGACTCCCACCCGCGGTCCCTCTGTGGTTAATCGGCTGGAAACCTGGCCACTCTTTTTGGGGGAGGACGTGGCGCCACAGTGGGTGGTGGTGGCGGTCTAGTGGTCCCGCCCGAACTTTGCGGCCGATGTTACTGCTTTCTCCACCACCACTAGTTAACCTATAGCAGGAATAGGCATGGCTTACAAATCGGATGTCCATCAGGCAACGATGCAGGCGATCGACATCGCCCGTCCCGGCGGTCCCGAGGTGCTGGTCCCTGCATCACACCCAATACCCCGCCCAGCGAGCGGCGAAATTCTGGTAAAAATTGCGGCGGCCGGGATTAACCGTCCGGATGTGTTGCAAAGGCGCGGGTTATATCGGCCCCCCCGGGGCGCCTCCACAATTCCAGGACTCGAAATCGCCGGTGAAGTCGCGGCACTGGGCGATGGAACCGTACGCTTCCATTTGGGCGACAAGGTTTGCGCGCTGGTTCCCGGCGGCGGCTATGCGGAGTACTGCGTCGCGCATGAAAGCAACGCCCTGCCAGTTCCCGGCGCAGTGAGTCTGGGGGAGGCGGCGGCGTTGCCGGAGACCTTCTTCACGGTCTGGGCCAATCTCTTTCAACGCGGCAAGCTCCAAGCAGGGGAAACGGTACTGATTCATGGCGGCGCCTCCGGTATTGGCACCACCGCCACGATGCTGTCTAAGGTCTTCGGCGCCACCGTGGCCGTCACCGTCGGTTCGGAGGAGAAGGGGAAGGCGTGCCTTGCCCTGGGAGCCAGCCTGGCCATCAATTACCGAACTCAGGATTTTGTCGAGGAAGTCAAAAAATTTACCGGTGGCAAAGGGGTGGATGTCATAGTGGATATTGTCGCGGGAGATTACGTTGCCAGAAACTACCAGGCGGCCGCGCTGAATGGCCGCATTATCCAGATCGGCGTGCAGAATGGACCTGCCAGGGAGCTTGACCTGATGACGATGCTGAGCAAACGGCTTACGCATACCGGGTCGCTGATGCGGCCCCGCAGTGTGGTGGAAAAAGCCCAGATTGCTCAGGAACTGGAGCAGCAGGTGTGGCCGCTGCTGCGGCAGGGAAAACTGAGGCCTAAAATTTTCCGGACTTTTCGGCTGGAGGACGCGTCCAAGGCGCACGCGCTGTTGGAGTCAGGCGTACATATCGGAAAAATTGTTCTGACCACCCCGGCCCTGGGCGAGGATAGCGATTTTTAACCCTGCTTCAACCCACCAGGACGCAATTGCTACTGGATTTAATCAATTTGCGCCTTTCCCGCGGCGAACAATTGCACATACCAGCGCCAGAGCGGCGACCAGCATTCCCTTCGTTTCAGGTTCAGGCGCAGGATTGACCTGCAAAGCGGCGAGCAGCGCAAGTTGCGCGTGGTTGAAGATGCCGAGCACGGCAACGGAGGTTTCTTGAATGAAATTCATTTTGGAAGTCCTCATATCAACAATAACATCAAGTTGCTGTTATAGCCTCCGTATGTGTCAACAGTATGAAAAAAATCGGCTTACATCTTTGTGGTCAGGCGCAGAGCATTGCGGCGTGTTGAGGATACAGGTAGGCTCTGGAATGATTGAAAGACACTCCAAGGGTCGCAGGAATGGCAGAAACCTTCGATGTGGTAGTGATCGGCGGTGGTATCCACGGCGCCGGTATCGCGCAGGCGGCCGCGGCGCGGGGATTATCGGTCATGGTGCTCGAGCAGACGGCAATTGCGAGCGGCACTTCCAGCCGCTCCAGCAAGCTTATCCACGGCGGCCTGCGTTATCTGGAAAGCCGCCAGTTTTCCCTTGTGCGCGAATGCCTGCAGGAACGTTCGCTCCTCTTGAAACTGGCGCCCGGCCTGGTCGAGCTCCGGCCATTTTATATTCCCGTGTACCGGGATACTGCGCGGCGGCCGTGGATGCTGTACGTGGGGTTGAGTTTTTACCGGCTGCTAGGTGGTGGCGGCCCAGCAATGCGCTTCCGCCGCATTCCGCAAAGCCAATGGAAAAATCTCGATGGACTGGAGACGACGGACCTTGAAGCCGTGTTTCAGTATTACGACGCTCAAACCGACGATGCAGCGCTGACGAACGCGGTGATGCGTTCGGCCCAGCGACTGGGGGCGCAACTCAAGATACCAGCCACATTCACCGGCGCGCTGCTCGATGAACCCACCAACGCTATCGAATACCGCCATAACGGAAAAACCGAAACCTGTGGGGCCGCAGTATTGATTAATGCAGCCGGACCGTGGGCACAGGAAGTATTAAGCCGGATTACACCCGCACCGCCACAGCTCGAGATCGAGCTGGTGCAGGGAACCCATCTTCTCCTGCCCGGCAAGCTCACACAAGGAATTTATTATGTGGAAGCAGAGGACAGGCGCGTGGTGTTTGTGATGCCCTGGAAAGGAAATACATTGGTGGGGACAACTGAATTAATTTTCCAGGGCAATCCGGGGGATGTCGCGCCGCTTCCGAGTGAGATTGCCTACCTGATGGAAACCCTTTGCCGCTATTTCCCGCGCTATCGAACCGGAGTGCCCATCCGCGACGCCATCGCCGGTTTGCGGGTACTGCCATCGGGCAGGAATGGAACCGAGGGCGAGGCCGGCACCCTGCATGCCCGTTCGCGCGAAACAGTCCTGTATCTCCACCGGCGGGAGCAATCCGGCACGACCCGTTTGCTTACTGTTTACGGCGGCAAACTGACGACTTACAGGCTGACGGCGGAACGGGTCATGGCCCATCTGGCGGATGCGCTGCCAGCGCGTGTGCCGCTGGCGGATACGCGGGATCTGGAGTTGACCTGAACCGATGGTGATCCTGCGGCAGTTCCGCAGCATGCCCGTGTTGTCGGATCCTTGAGATCCGTTTCCTGCAAGCGTACACCTGCGTTATTTCTGTTTCTCGCAGTTCACCATCCAGGGAGTGCCAAATTGATCGACGAGCATGCCGAAACGGACGGCCCAGAAGGTTTCCTGCATCGGCATGTGCACTGTCCCATTCTGCGACAACACCTGGAACAGCCGCTCCGCTTCGTCAGGATCTTCTATTCCCAGCGAAATGTAGAAGCCCTTGGCTTCCTCGTTGCACCCGGCCGGTCCATCCGAGCCCATCAGCAGGTTATTGCCCACTTTGATACACGCGTGCATGATTTTACCGCCCGACTCGGGCGAGGATTCTTCCGTCATGGGATTGGCCATGCGTCATCATCATTTCTATTTTACCGCCCAGGCTCTGCTCATCGAACTTGAAGGCTGCCTCGCATCGGCCCTTGAAGATCAGGTAAGGATTCATTTCCGTGATTTTTTCTTGGATGAATAACGGTTGAGATCGCTACGTGAACGGTTACGCGCCGAACATTTAATTTCCATCGTCGCCCGTCGAGCTGGACCGATATACAGTGTTGCTGGAGACCGGTGCCGTACGGCGCGATACATTCTATCCGCCACCTTATTTGAATATTCCAGCCAGGGTAACCATAACTTGTACAGCACTCTCAAATCCATGGTTATCTTGTCTGGGCTATGGCTCTATATCTGATATCAAGCTGATTCCCGGCAAGGAGATGATCGTTGATCAATTGTCGGGAGTGCTGTCGCAGCGACCTTAACTATTTTTTACTTCAAAATTTTTTTTCAGTTGGCGATAGAGCGCTAATATTAATGTGAAAGATGAAGATATATATTTAACTAATTGAAAATGAAAAATTTATCTTGTCACCCCCCCGACAAGCGCCTGGATGCTCAGGCACGGTCTAAACGTCGAAATACTGGATAATTGTGGCACCGAATCGGCGAATTGTAGTCAAAGTAATATAGAGCACGCTGGTATTGGCATTTGAGCAGCTTGGTCTGAGTCAGGAGAATCATCATGAAAACGATGCATGAAATTTTGATGGCGGCGCCACCCGCCCAAGTTACCCGATGCAAAATCGCCATGGTGGAGATGGCACACGGGTATTGGGCCGCCGCCGCCGCGACGCTGGAAAACGCGATAAACGAATCGGAACCGGGAGAGTGGACGCGGGATTGCATGCAGATGAGAGACTTCTGCATGGCGATGGATCAGGTGAAATCCGAGGGAATACGAGGGGTGGAAACACCCGCGAGACCTGGAGCGAGCCGGGTCATGGTTGAGACGACTGCACAGGTTACACTGCTTCATCGGTAATCTCACTACCGCGCCGGGGATGGGATGCTTCGGAAATTTGCGCTTCGGCCCAGTCGCTAGTCGCAGCCCGCCTCGCTTCAGGTCATCTCAGGCAGCGCCGCCGCTGGCACTGATGTTTTGCCCGGTTACCCAGCCAGACTCGTCGCTCACCAGAAAGAGCACCACGCGGGCGATATCCTCCGGCTCAGCCACGCGACCCTGAAACGACATGTTTGCCATACGTTTGATCGTTTCCTCGCTCTTTCCGTTAAGGAACATTTCGGTATTGACTGGGCCCGGCGAAACGATATTGGCAGTGATGCCACGTTTCCCAACTTCCTTTGCGAAGACGCGCGTGAGTTGCTCGACGGCTCCCTTGCTTGCAGCATAAGCGCCATAATTCGCGAGCATCAACCGGGTAACGGTACTGGACATGCTGACCACGCGCCCCCCATCCGCGAGCCGAGTAGCGGCCTCCCGCAGGGTATAAAAAACACCTTTCGTATTTACGCTCAGCACCCGATCGAATTCTTCATCGGTGATATCGGCAATCCTGCGGGAAAGAAGCACGCCCGCGTTATTGACAAGGATATCCACGCGATTGAAGCGCCCGATAGCGGCATCAAACAGTATGCGAGCTTCCACGGAGTGACTGACATCGGCTCTTACCGCCAGCGATTCGCCGCCTGCCTGGTTAATTGCGGCGCAGACCGCTTCGGCCGCTTTTCGATTGACCGTGTAATTCACGACGACTTTCGCGCCCGCCCCCGCCAGAGTGTGGGCTATTTCAGCGCCGATTCCCCGGGAGGAGCCGGTGACAATGGCGACCTTATTCCTGAGCGCTTTCATCACTGCAGGGCTCGGCATAGCAGGGCTCGTTTTTTAAACGACGGTTTCAGCATGAACTCGTGCCAGTACAAGCTTCTTCGCAATCTCGGCGATGTGCCGGCCCTGGTAACGGGCGATTCCCGAAGCCGTCGCGTTCCTGAGTACACTCCGTAGCGATAGTAGCAGTTGCAGCCACGAAGAAAAGTGCTTCAGTGCTGAATATCAGTTCCATTATTCGTTACGGTATCCGGAACAGGTCTTACGGCTTGTTCACAGGTTCCTTGAAGCTTAACTCGATACCGTTTCCCGCCGGGTCTTGCAGGAATAACTGGGTAATCCCCAGCGCAGGCACCGCACCCGTACGGAACTCGATATCGTTCAGTTTCAAACGCGCCTCCATTTCCGGTCGATCCGTACATGTAAAGGCAACATGGTCGAGAGTGGTTGCCGTGTGCGTGGGACGGAGCTCATCAGGGGCCGTCTCGCTCAGGTGCAGAACGCATTCACTCCCGGCGTAAAGCCAATACCCGAAGCTTCCGAGCGATGGCCGCGGGCCTTGCACAAGGCCGAGAACGCTGCAATAAAACTCTTTCAGTTTTTCCATCAACTGGCGCGGCGTGCGCAAATTATAGTGATTGAGGCCAATAACGCTCATGCGCATTCCCAATAATTGATCGCCATCCTGAAACAACCTGACGACCCGACAATAACCGCCCCGGATCGTACGCGACTGTTACTGGGCACCGTTGCTTTTCAATAACTCCGCGAGGTCGGTATTTTTTTTACTCAAAGCCCAGTCCAATGCACTTTTGCCCCATTCGTTCCTCAGGTTTGGGTTCGCGCCGTTCTTCAGCAGAACCTTGGTGGCTGCCACATGGTTGCCGCGCGCCGCCATCATGAGGGGGGTGGTTCCATTGTCCGAGGTTGCATTAACCGGCACGCCACCTTCGAGCAGCAACTCGATAATCCTCGCATGGCCGCCGCTGGCTGCGTAAAGCAAAGGGTTCCAGCCCTTGTGATTGATTTCTGCGCCATTGATATACAAGGTTTCCACAATATTCCCGAGACCCCTGTAACTGGCAAGCATAATGGCGGTCTCCCCGTGCCTGTTGCGCAGGTTGAGCTTGGCGCCCGCATTCACCAGCAGGTCAACCAGTTCGGCATTGTTATTCCGGACGGCGATCATCAGCAGCGTATTGCCGCTTTCGTCCGGGGTGTTGGGATCCGCGCCCTTTGCGAGCAGTTTTGCGATGTCGCTCGTATGATTTTGTTCGGCCGCTCCCCGCAGATCTTCGTAGACCCCGCCCACGGCAACCGGCGGCTGGCTCAGACTGGCAACGAGCGCCAGACCCGCAAGTAAAAACGATTTTCTTGGTGGGTTCATATTTTCGCTGCCTTGAACAAATTAAAGAAATTGGCGCTGGTGGCTTCAGCAACTTCATGCACGGCGATGCCGCGCAGTGTCGCTATTTCTTCCGCGACATACCGGACAAACGCGGGCTGGTTGGTCTTGCCGCGATGTGGCACCGGCGCAAGGTATGGAGAATCGGTCTCGATCAGCGCTTTTCCCAGTTCGATTCGCCTTGCCACGTCCTTCAGCGCCACCGCATTTTTGAAGGTAACGATACCGGAAAACGAGATATAAAAATTCATTTCGATCGCCCGTTGGGCGACGTCCCAGCTTTCTGTAAAGCAATGCATGACTCCGCCGACCTTATCCGCGCCCTCCTCGGCCATGATACGCAGCGTATCCTCGGCAGCTGCGCGCGTATGGACAATAAGCGGCTTGCCGCACTGCCGGGCAGCACGGATGTGCTGGCGGAAACGCTCCCGCTGCCACTCCAGATCGCCTTTGAGGCGAAAATAATCCAACCCGGTTTCGCCAATCGCGATGACCTTGGGATGGCCAGCGAGGGAGGCCAGATGCGCAGCCTGCGGCTCGGTCAGGTTTTCGTAATCCGGATGAACTCCAACAGAGGCAAACAAATTAGGATGGGCTTCCGCCAGCGCGCGCACGCGCGGGAAATCTTCCAGGTTAACACTTACGCAGAGTGCGTGGCTGACCTGGTTCTCGCGCATTTTCCCCAGAACCTCGTCAAGGTTGCTGGAAAGATCGGGAAAATCGAGATGACAATGAGAGTCGATAAACATGACTGAACCACGCGCAGAAATTAAAGAAACGGGCGAATCCACTCTCAGACGACAGGCCTCAGGCGCGACGTGCGGGCGATAGCGCTTTGACGTAGGAAAGAAGCATTTCTTCCAGGAATAACCGGGAATTTAGCGTATGACCTGCCAACTGATGTGTTTCAGCCAAGCGGCGCGAGTAAGTCGCGAGCGAGCGAGGTTCGATGCTCGACGCCAGTGATTTTACTGTGGCAAGCATATCCAGGTGATATCGGATTTTCCCGGCAGTGCGAAAACTCATTAGATCATAGCACCATTTTTGCAGCCAGTTGACCACCGTGGGCAGGTCGGCTTTCTGCATCACATCCGCCAATGCAATAATGTCCAGATTTTCGGGCGCGCTGATTTGCCTGATGAATGCCTGGTGCTGCTGGAGGTATTTGTCGTCGTTGAACTCAAGTGCCCCCAATGGTGCGAAACCGGCGAAAGCGAGACAGGTTTCGGCATCTCCGACCCGCTGCTGTTTGAGCCACTCAATAGCGGCAGCGGGAGTAGGCGCGGGCATTCCGATTTGACGGCAACGGCTGCGTATCGTGGGCAGCAGATGTTGCGAGTGATGCGTCACGAGAATGAACAGGGTGCGCGCCGGCGGTTCTTCCAGGTTTTTGAGCAGGGCATTTGCCGCGGAAGGGTTCATTGCTTCGGCCGGATGAATTACGATAATTTTGTAACCATTCTGATGGCTGGATGTGTTGATAAAATCACTTTGATCGCGTATTTGCTCGACACCAATTTGTTTGCTGGGTTTTTTTTTGGATTTCGCCCCGCTGGATTCAGCTCCCGTTTCTTCCATCGCCGAATCGTTTTCATAAACCGCGGCGCCCTTGGGATCCCCGCCGCCGTCCGGGTTGCCCTCTCCCGACTCAAGCCTTTGCGGCTTCTTGGAGATGGCTTCAGGCTCGACCAAGCGGAAATCGGGATGGCTGCCTTGATCAAACCAGCGGCAACTCGGGCAGTTCCCGCATGCATCACCCGTAGCCGAGGGGTGCTCGCACAATCTCGATTTGGCTAAATAAGTGGCAAAAGCAAGCTTGCCCAGCCCCTTACGACCCCGAAGCAGCAGGGCGTGAGCCGGCGGCGAACCAGCTGCGAGCTTGCGCCAGAGCTCAGTTTGCCATGGATAAATCGTAATCATCACAAAGCTTTAATAATACTTCATCAAGCTGTTTATGAACTTCCACGAGGGACAGGTTGGCATCAATGACGCGTATGCGCTGGGGAAATTGCCGTGCCCTTTCCAGATACGCTTCCCGCACGCGGTTAAAAAAAGTATCGGTTTCTTTTTCGAACCGGTCGGCTAATTTGATGGCGCTGGTTCGTTGCCTGCCTACCTCTACCGCGACGTCGAAATAAAAGGTGAGGTCAGGTTGAAACTCTCCCTGTACCCAGTGCTCGAGCTCGGCCAGTTTCGTCGCTGCGAGCCCTCTTCCGCCACCCTGGTATGCAAAGCTGGCATCGGTGAAACGATCGGAAATCACCCAATCGCCCCGCTCGAGCCCAGGCATAATGACTTTATCCAGGTGTTCCCGCCGGGCCGCGAACATGAGCAGCGCCTCGGTTTCGGCGTGCATGGCCTGCCCGGTGTCAAGCAGAAGCTGGCGCAAGGCCTCGCCCAGCCGCGTCCCACCAGGCTCACGGGTTACCACCACGGTTTTACCTTTGTCGCGCAATACCTTTTCGAACCAGTGCAGGTGGGTGCTTTTGCCAGCGCCGTCTATCCCTTCCAGGGTGATGAATTTTCCAGTAATGGTTTTCGAAGCCGTCATTTCCCGATCGGCGGAAACCCGCCCCATATTTGCATCTGCCCAGTTTAGCCTATACTCGCGCCCGGCAATAGCCCGGATGCGATCACCCGCATGCCGGATGGGACTGTTCAGCAGTTGCCTGCGGGTATACCATTCGGAAAGATTCAGTTAAGCGCCACCTCTATATAATAAATAATTCAGGAGTATCATCAATGATTCGGGACGTTGGAAGTTCGTTAGCAGGCAACGCTGCTTTGATTGCTCTGGTATTTGTGACGGGCTTATCCAGCGCGCTCGCGGAACCGGCGGAAAGGGTGGAGCCAGCGGAACCGATGGGACAGGCGACAGCGCCCGCTGCCGATGTGTCCGAGTTGACCTCGCGGCCGATCGGCGAGCGGTTGACGGATTACGAGACCATGGAACTGCATCTCCGGCGCTATAGTGCCGCCGCGAACAATGTGGCTCAGCTATTCAAGCAACTGAACCAGAAAATCCAGGAGGTTACCCTGGCTGCCAAAACCGTCGAGGCAAAAAATAACACACACAACCGGCGCCTGCTGGAGGAAAAACTACGGCAGTTGGAAAATATGCGCGCCTCTTTCAGCGTCCAGCATACGCAGTTGCAATCCCAGATGCAAAACGAGTATCGGAGCTACGCTGCGTTGAGCAGCAACCTCAAAGCCAAATACGATAAGCTGGAGGAGTTGCAGACCAAAGTGGATTCCGCCAAAGCAGCCAAGGAAGCCAAAGAGGCGAAGGAGGCCAGGGCCAAGTCGACAAAAGCCAAGCCAACCAAGCCCAAGGATCCCGCAAAGGAAGGAAAGGATACGGCCACCGAAATCGAAAGCCGGCGGGACCTTAAGGCGACAGATCCGGGCTCAAGCGCAAAACCGGCCTCAGGTTCCACTGCGAGCCCAATCTTGCATAATGTCAAATAAGCGTCCACTAAGCATTTGCTAATCATCCGCTAAGCATCCGTTAAACATCCGCGACCCTGATTGAACCGGCCGTAGCCCCTACAGACTGAAGGCCCCTCCTCCGTACGGCAAGCCGGATCTCCCGGGAGCGTTGACTCACCCATATGACCGGCATCGAAGATGTTGCCGGGATTGCCTGCTGCCCTGACGCGGCGGCTTGCCGAGACCTGTGACAGGTGCAAAACCAGGGCCGGGCGCGGTCATTGAGGCTGACAGGCTGGGCTCTGGCGCGATTCTGGAGCGGATATTACAGCGGGTCCCGGGGAGGCTCTGGCGCTACTTCTTCGAGAGCCCCCACACTTCCGCCAGGCGCGCGTCGCGGCCGCAATTGCTGCGGTAATATGAATAGCGGATGGGATTTTTTTTGTAATAATCCTGATGGTAATCCTCCGCGGGATAAAACTCGGTGGCGGGGAGAATATCGGTGACGATGGGCTGGGAAAAGCGCCCGGAAGACTGGAGTTCGGCCTTGGACGCCTCACCCTGCCGTTTCTGGTCCTCGTTGTAGTAGAAGATTGCGCTACGATATTGCGAACCGCTATCGCAAAACTGCCGATTTGGTGTCAGCGGATCGATAGTCGGCCAGAACGCGGCCAGTAGTTTAATGAAACTGGTTTTTGCAGGATCGAACCGCACCTGCACTGCTTCAATGTGCCCCGTTTTCCCGGCGGAGACCTGTTTATAGGTGGGGTTGGGCACGGTACCACCAATATACCCCGAGGTGGTCGAAATCACGCCCGGAACCTTGTCAAAATCGGCTTCGGTGCACCAGAAACATCCCCCGGCGAAGATTGCGACATTTGTAGAGGAAGCAGCACCGGACGGGCCAGCGGGGCCAGCAGCAATAGGCTGGCTGCCGTCCCCCGGCTGTTCGCACGCGCTCAGCAAGATGCCTAGTCCTAGTAACAGGCCACCTAGAAGCGCCCTCGGGCGGCCTCCAACAGGCCCTCCAATATCTCGCGCGGCAGGGAGATGCAGGGTTTTCCCGCTTACACAAAATCCAGGCATGTTCGACTCGCTCAACTCCTGAGCGGAGGTAGAGGTTCATTGCGCAATACAAACCGGAGCGCCACGCCATTGTTGCACCACCGTTCGCCTCGTGGAAGCGGCCCGTCATTAAACACATGGCCCTGGTGGCCTCCGCATCGGGCGCAATGATACTCCGTCCGGGGAAGGACCATCTTGTAATCCCGCTTTGTCCCCATATGGCCTTCGATGGGTTGAGTAAAGCTTGGCCAACCTGTGCCGCTTTCATATTTATTGGCGCTATCGAACAGCGGTAAATAACATGCGGCGCAAAGATAAGTGCCGGGGCGGTCCTCGCGATTGAGCGCGCTGCTGCCCGGGGGTTCCGTCTGTTCCTTGAACAATACCTTATAGGCCGCGGGGGACACCAACGCGCGCCATTCTTCAGCTGGCTTGTTCAGCGCCCGGACCGTCGCTTTCGCAGGAATATTTTCCGCTGCCTTGTTTCGCGAGCATGCCGAAAGTAGCGACAGCGCCGCAAGCGCGGGCAGACTTTGCAGTACAGTGCGTCGGTTCATCGAGAACCTCCTCACGTTTGAGGGGATAAGAGCTTCGACTGCATTCACCGCGCATTGGTTTCACGCGTCCGGCTTGTCGCGACCTGTTCCATGTCTTTCTGTCAAGTCGTTAGCGCTGCCCCGGATGCAGGTTGCCACCAGCGAAAGAACGGGAGGAAGCACGCTCCATGCCTACCCAGGACTTTGGCGATTGGCAGGCGCTAACGGAAAAATGGCGTTTTCAGCAATCCGCGGGAAGCGGACTGTCCTCTGCTCTATTAGGACGCTGTAATAACTCCAACCTTACGTACAACGTCAGAAATCCAGGGAACCTTTAGAGCACTTCTAGCTCATGCTGGGGACAGAATGGGTTTCTTCAACTGCCGGCATCGTACCAGCATTTTCTTCATCGCGCTGGCCGCGCAATGGATGGGCGCAAACATGAACATTTACGCGCGCACAACTAATCTGGTTCCCAGCTTTAGTGCGGTGATGGGGACGCGTTTTATTGGGCGGTTTTGAGCATTTTTCAAGTTCATACGCAGCGGAAAGCGTTATTGCCTGGTTTATTTTTCGCGATACGGCTGAACTTGCTTGACTTTATTTCTGGCAGTCTTATTATGTCCATGTTGGAAGAGTGATCCCTCCTTTGTAAGTGGAAACTTGAACCCGGAGCGCTCGCGCGTCTTCGGGTTTTTTATCGCCGCTATTCCGCCTCACCGGCTCCGCTGTCGGACGAAACGTCAGGGAGAAAACAGGCGCGTTTCCACGTCTGTGCTCAGCCGATGTACTATCTGGGCTATTTGTCCCATTTGTGCTATTTGCGATGGGCGAGCACGAGGCCGACGATCTCTACCCCGACGCCGAGAGTGAAAAGTATTGCCCCGATCCAGATATTTTCCGGCGCGAAAAACATCAGCATGCCGCCAAGTATGAGCAGCGAAATAGAGAGAATCCGTTTAGCGCGGGGGTTCCTGATCATGGCTGCAGCAGCTTTTAGGGAACAAGACAATATTCACTATAGTCTTCGCCGGGGAAAAAACCAGGGAAGTGAATGAACTGATCACGCCGCGGATGAAGTAGAGTTGCCGCGTTTGAATTTCCTGTCCGGATTTCCCGGGCAAACGGCAGCGTTTTCGGTAAGGGTTGGATAAGGGCTGGATAAGAGTTGCAGTCTTTGCTTCATGGGGTTCGAGCGTACGACTTGGAAGCCGGGGAATCGGCCAGGGCGAGAAGTTGCTCGATAGCCTTGTCACCAATGGAGGCCGGGACAATATTACGCGTCACTGACGTCTTGAGCGCCTCCCGCAAGCGCGCTGGTTTCTCCGCCAGCAAACGGGCCAGATTGGTTGGAAGCTCTTGACGGAAGAGGCCGTAAGCCACCGCCGGCTCCAAAGCGTACTGGAACATCCATTGCGCATCCAGGCGCAGGTAATTAAGCTGGTCGAACGGGATATCCGTCTTGCCACTGAGAAAGCGCAAGTCCTCATCGGTCAATAACTGGACCGGCTCGCCTTCTATGAGAGGCTGCAGTTCGGCGAGATGACGCTCGTATTCGGAGGGATCGTTCCGTGACCTAACCTCAAGATCAAGGGTGTACAGGTGGGGCGCATTGAACACAATGGCGGAAACAGCCAGCTCGTCCCCGGTCTCTGCGGCATTCCCAACTCCCGATGCGCTTGCGAAGACGCGAATGATCAGATCAGGCTGGGCCTTTTTAAGGCGAAACTGCGCGTTACTATAGGTAATCTCGTAAAACCCATCCACATCCGTGTCAGTTGACCCGAGTAGCGTTTCTTCCCGCAAGTTCCGGTCAAAAGCGCGCACGGTCACACCAGCAGCCCGCGTGTTATCCGAACTATGGACGATCCCGCGCACGATGCCCAGGCCTTCAGCAGTGATGTCGAGGTATTCCTGAATCGCGGCCGATCGTTTTTCCACTTCTGCGACGACGCTACCCTGTTGGTCGAATACGCGCACGATCAGATTTGGGCCTTTTCTTCCGTCGGGCTGCCAGGCATAGTCGATCAGATAGTTGGCGTTAGCCTGGAGCGTAGCGGTAGTGCCGCAGGGAACCAGCCTGGGTGTCGGCAAACCTGCTGCGACGGAATCAAAGGCGCGAACGGTGAAGCCGCGAGTGCTTAGCGGAACGCCATCCGTGTGAAAAACCTGGCCGCTGACGGTACAAAAATGTGTCTGGGCAACATCGGCGGAAAGCGTCACGGTCGCGATGGCTTCGATCTGTTTCCTGAGGTCGTCAGCCTGGCGCTGCTCCAGTTTTTCGATCGTGAACCCCCGTTCCCAGAAGATATCCGCGAACTTATTGCGCCGATGCGGAAGGGGCACCACAAGCCCAAGTCCTAGCAGCGCGCGGAGATCGCCATCGGTAACGCGAACACGAATAGTACTTTCCGAGGTAAGGTAAGTGAACCCGCCCTCTCTCGACAGCATTTCCTGTAGCGCCGCCACATCGTCCGGGCTCAGTCTTTCTAGCAATATTCCATGCGCTAGAATGTGCTGCCGGAGATTTTTAATGCCTTTGATGATGTTCGGCAGTCGCGTGGCAAGGGCGAGTTTCCCGTCCGGGTTTATGAATTGAATGGTGGCTCTCATGTTGCGCTTCCCTTGTTACTGTACGGACAAATCATGCGTTTCTTGAGGTGTAACCCATCCGATACAATACAGCATAGTGGGTTGAGCGAGCATTGTTCCGCGCAAAAATCCGCGTTTTTTCATTTCCCTCCCGTCCAGTTGAAGAACTCAGGAGTCGCGGCGAGTCCAGCAGAACCGGCACCCTTGACTCCCTTAACCATGTGCCAATGGAATTTCTCGTATCGTTTCGCTCTTGAAAGACAGGCGTCCCGAATGACCCGAGTGGCAAGTGGGCGCGGGAAAACATCGTCTCGCCCGTATTCCATAAAGATAGCTGATGAGCATGGGATGTCAAGCGTGAAGGTGTATTGCGTCGGTGCGAACCTCCGTTTTCCGGTGAAGGTTCCCCAGCACTTTTATGCCCATATTATTGCGGCCCATTCTTCTCGATTAGAATATGCGCCCTTTTTGTTACAGCTGGACGATGAAAGAATCTTCTAACGCTAACTACGCCTGGCGTCTCGCCAACCTGCCCAAGCCGGTCTACCCCGAAGAGCTGCCCGTAGTCGGGCGGCGCGAGGAAATCGCGCGCGCGGTTCGTGAAAACCAGGTGGTGATCGTATGCGGAGAGACCGGTTCCGGCAAGACAACACAATTGCCGAAAATCTGCCTCGAACTCGGGCGCGGCGTAGCAGGCATGATCGGCCACACGCAGCCGCGACGTATTGCGGCTCGCACGGTAGCGGCGCGGATTGCGTCCGAGCTCAATAGCCCGCTGGGCCATGCCGTCGGCTACAAGATCCGGTTCTCCGACAACGTAAGCGAGGGAACGTACATCAAGCTGATGACCGACGGCATTCTGCTGGCGGAAACCCAGGGCGAGCCGTCGCTCGCGGCATACGACACCATCATCATCGATGAGGCGCACGAGCGTAGTCTCAATATTGATTTTCTGCTGGGTTACCTCAAGCAACTGCTGCCAAACCGCCCGGAGCTGAAGCTTATCGTTACTTCCGCCACGATCAATGCGCAGCGCTTTTCTGCGCATTTCAACGATGCGCCCGTGGTCGAGGTATCAGGACGCATGTATCCGGTGGAAGTGCGTTACCGCCCTCCCTTTTCCCCCCTTTCATCTGCGGCGGCGCGCCGGGAGGAGGAAGGAGGCCGTAACAAGGGGGGCGCGCAGGATCAGGATCAGAATGAACGGGATGAAGGCGATATCGAACAGGCGATTCTTGACGCGGTCGATGAGACCGTCCGCTGCGGTCCCGGCGATGTGCTTATGTTCCTTCCCGGTGAGCGGGAAATACGCGAGACGGCCGAGGCGCTGCGCAAGCATGCTTTCGGCGCGTCGGGAACAGGAACAGGCGGCCACGGCGGTGCGGAGATTCTGCCGTTGTTCGCGCGGCTTTCCCATGCCGAGCAGGAACGCGTGTTCAGGCCGGGCGGGAGCAGCCTGAGACGCATCGTGCTCGCCACCAATGTGGCAGAGACATCGCTGACGGTCCCTGGAATCCGCTATGTGATTGATACGGGGGTGGCGCGCCTCAACCGCTACAGCTACCGTAACAAAGTCGAACAGTTGCAGGTCGAAAAAATTTCGCGTGCGTCCGCTAACCAGCGCGCCGGCCGCTGCGGCCGGGTAATGAGCGGCGTCTGTATCCGTCTTTACGCAGAGGAGGATTACCTGGCCCGCCCGGAGTTTACCGATCCGGAAATTTTGCGCTCATCGCTCGCCGCGGTGATCCTGCGGATGAAGTCGCTCAAGATCGGGGCCGTGGAGAATTTTCCGTTTCTCGACCCGCCCCTGCCGCGCATGGTCGCGGACGGCTACCAGTTGCTGGCCGAACTGGGTGCCGTGGATGAGGCCAACGCGCTGACCAGTATCGGCTGGCGGATGGCGAAGTTTCCCATCGATCCGAAGATCGCCCGCATGATATTGGCTGCCAGGGAGGAGAACTGCCTGAGCGAGGTGCTGATCATCGCCGCTGCCTTGAGCGTGCAAGACCCGCGCGACCGGCCGTTCGAGCGGCAGGAAGCGGCAGACCGGGCTCATCAGCGCTTTCAGGACGAGCGTTCGGATTTTATTGGTTACTTGAAACTGTGGGAATTCTTCGACGAATTGTTGAAGCATAGGAAATCCAAGCGCAAGCTGATCGCCCATTGCCAGGAAAATTTCCTCTCGCACCGGAGAATGCGCGAATGGCGCGAGGTTCACGGGCAACTGCATACGCTGGTGGCCGAATTCGGGCTGCGTCCAAATGAGATCCCGGCGACTTATGACGAGATCCATCGCGCGCTTCTGGCAGGGCTGCTAGGCAATATCGGCTTCAAGACGGAGGAGGACGGGGAGTATCTGGGGGCGCGCGGAATCAAGTTTTCCATTTTTCCCGGTTCAGTGCTCAAAAAGACGAAGCCCAAATGGGTCGTGGCGGCGGAACTGACCGAAACCGCCAAGCTCTACGGACGCGTCGTGGCAAAAATCGATCCGCTCTGGGTCGAGAAGATCGCCGGGAAGCTGTGCAAAAAGCATTACTTCGACCCGCACTGGGAGAAGAGTTCCGCCCAAGTGTCTGCGTTTGAGCGGGTAACGCTGTATGGCCTGACCGTGACGCCTAAACGGCGGGTTTATTACGGTAACGTCAACCCTGGGGAAGCGCGCGAAATTTTCATCCGCGCCGCGCTGGTCGCGGGCGAATATGTAACCCAGGCGCCTTTTTTCCATCATAACCGCGAGCTCATTGCCGACGTCGGGGCTCTGGAACACAAGACCCGTCGGCCTGATGTGCTGGTAGGCGAAGAGCGCATTTTCGAGTTTTATGATGCCCTCGTCCCGCAGGGGATGTGCAACGGCGCGGCATTTGAAAAATGGCGCCGGCAGGCCGAACGGGAGAACCCCCGCCTGCTCTACCTCATCCGGGACTACCTGATGCGCCATGGAGCGGAGAATGTGACGGAAGCGCGTTTTCCCGACAACGTGGCGGCGGATGGTATCAGCCTGCCCCTGGCTTATCGCTTCGAGCCCGGCCATGTGCTGGATGGCGTAACCCTCACGATGCCGTTGCCGCTGCTGAACAAGCTTGATGCCGTGCAATTCGATTATCTCGTGCCGGGTTTGATCCGCGAGAAAATAACGTGGTATCTCAAGGCGCTTCCCAAACAGATACGGCGCCACGTGGTGCCGATACCCGATTTTGTGACCCGGTTTCTCGAAAATCTTGAGTCGGGCGACGTGGATTCTTTCTCAAAGCCCATCCCGCTTGTCCAAGCGCTGGCCGAGTTTATCCGTGCCGAAACAGGCACTGCCGTCGGTGCGGAGAGCTGGCGCAACGAAGAGCCACCCCCGCACCTGCTGATGAATTACCGGGTGATCGACGATGCGGGGCAGGAGTTGGCGATGAGCCGTGACCTTGCGCAACTGCGGGCGCAGCTTGGTCAGGCCGCACAATTGACATTTTCGCGCTCGGATTCAGGCGAGCGCATGCCGATCGAGCGCGACGACGTGAAGCGGTGGGATTTTGGCGATTTGCCGGAAGAGATTGCTTTTACCCGGGGAGGCAAGAGACTTACCGGATTTCCGGCGCTGGTCGAAACGGAGGGAAAAGTCGCGATCCAGTTGTTCGATACGCGTGAAGCGGCGCAAGCAAGCATGCGCGGCGGGGTAAGGCAGTTGCTGCGCTTTGAGCTCAGGGAGCAGATGAAGCAGCTGGAAAAAAACCTGTCGGGGCAAAACCGATATCTGGGGCAGTCTGTTTTACAACTGCACACGCTCATCACGCCGGACAGGCTTATCGAGGACATTGTCAGTGCCATCTCAGACCGCGCGTTCATCGGCGAGGACACGCCGCCTCGCACCGAGAAGGACTTTGTCGCCCAGCGCCAGCGAGCAAGGGCGCGCCTGCCAGCCGTAACCGAAGGAATTGCGCGGCTGGTGCAAGCCATCGGGAATGAATGCCAGTCTTTGCTCGTCAAGCTTGCGGGAGGTGGAGCCCCCGGCAGTAAACAGAAAGGAGAACCCAATGTGCGACTGAGCGCCCAGCTTCGCGCGCAACTGGAAGCGCTGATTTATCCCGGATTTCTAAGCGCCACCCCGTGGGAGAAGTTGCAACACCTGCCGCGTTACCTCGAAGCGATGAGCCTGCGGCTGGAGAAGTATCCAGGCAACCCGGAGCGCGACGGGCGCCACGGCGCCGCGGTTTCCGCGTTATGGAACCAGTATGAACAGCGCCGGGAGAAGCATCGCAAGGCCGGGACCAGCGATCCCCATCTTGACGAATTTCGCTGGCAGATCGAGGAATTACGCGTTTCCCTGTTTGCCCAGGAGCTGAAAACGCCCTACCCCGTCTCCGTCAAGCGCCTGCAAAAGTTGTGGGAAGATGTCAGCCCATGATCGGATACATATTCTCCGCTTATTGCAGGGACTTGATCTCTTTCAACACTTCCGCCATGTCGCGTTCTATACGATAGTTGGCCACCAGCCGGGATTCGCCCGCAGCGGGTACCTCTACCGCATCCACGTCGGCGTTGGCGGTTTCAACGCAAACAAAGCGTTTGTAGTCGTCATCCTCCAGATCGCCCATTTCCGCAGAGATTTTCACCCACGGGTTCCACACCACCGCGGTTTTGCTGCCTCGCGCGGTAATGCGAATACGCCGGTTAAGGACAGCATCCTCGATGACCTGCTCGCGCTGTACGTTGCGATAGATGCGGTCGACTTCCCGATCGATCGTTATCGCGCCCGCCTGGGCTTTTACGATCCCGTTGTCGGTTTTATCGACGTACTCGGCCCCTTGCATGCCGAATATCGCTATCTGGCTTATATCGCCGACCTTGAAATAAGTGTGCAACGCCTGTGTAATGGTAACCGCCTGTGCCGTTCTGTTACGCGTGACCAGTTCCAGGTTCAGCGACTCCCCGACGGTTATTTCCAACGAGAGGTCGAATAAATGCGGCCATATTGCGCTTGTCTCAGGGGATTCGGTCAGACCCAGCGTAACCTGGCAGTCGCCATCCGGATTTATCCCGGTTTTCGTGATATTCCAGAAACGGGTGCGGACAAACCCATGTGCTGGCCGGCCGCGCCGTTCAGGGTCCGGCCCAAACCACGGCCAGCAGATCGGCGCACCTCCCTTAATTCCTTTTCCCGACTGATAATAGGCCGCCTCGCTGAGAAACATCAGGTTATGCGGCTCATTCGCCGGGTGATAGGACAAAACCTGGCCTCCATATACCGAGATCACGGCACTGGCCCTTTCATTATCAACCCTGATAAAGGGAAACCCACCCGCGCCTGCGATAAATTTGATGTGCTCAGCAATGCCAAAATCGCTGTTTAACTGTTCAATGTTCATATTTTTCTGTCCGAGTTCTTTCCTGATCCTGATACCTAAATCGCCTGTAAATCGCCTGTAAATCATCATAGCATGCCATATTACCCGCGGAAAAGCTCGGGGCCAAGCAGGGCAGCTGGTTTGTTCAGCGGAGCAGAACCAGTCTGGGTATGGCGTCAGTGCCCGCCCATACGACTGCATTCTGGTCAAACTCCCGGCCCAGCATTTTCGATGCATCGAGTTCTAGCCCGAGCACGAGGAAACTCTTCTCCTCAGTCCATATTCCACGCGGGTCGCACCCCATTCCAGCAATAACCCGGTCTTCGCCGCCGGGCAGGTGCCGTAGCCGGTCTAAAAGGCGCGCGCTGGCCGCCAGATTTGCATCAGAGCCTTGAGCCTCTCCCCAAGGGTTGAAAGCGGTGACAAACGCAGCGCATTGGTGACCTGAAGAGGCAAAAAGCCGCGATAGCGGTTCAGAATACCGGTCAATGCGCAAGACGAAGGGCTTGCCACTGCTTTCCACCCGGTAGTTGGCCGAACGATAGGCAGCGATGACCTGGTCAGAAATTGGGGATTGCGGCAAGTTATACCTCAGCATTGCTCAGACATTGGATATGCGGCCAACGCAAGCGTATCCCGCAACCGGCTTGCATGCGCACAAAATCAATGCCAAGTTCATGAAAAATAACCAGAGTCGTGAGAGCCTGTACCTTGGTCCAATTTTCAAAGCTGCCGCAATCCGTAAGATAGCACCGAGGGCTCATCCCGGGTCCCGCTGAGCGCGGTTCGCGCCCCGAATGCACCAGCCTTGCAGAAAACCCCGTGTTTCATTGCGAATAATAGAGGCGTATTCCGTCTTCTATTCTGCATGCCGTCGTTCATTTCACCCGGATAGCATTGCGCGGACGGTCCAGCGATTGACACAGGAGAACCATGATACAGCCGGTTAAAGACTCGGTGCTTGCAAAGAGTAGCGTCGTTCCGACAGACGCGCGCAGCGCACGTTTCGAAGCTGCCATTCGTGGGTTCCTGCACAAACGCCTTCAATTAAAACTGGACGTTCTTCAGAAACAACGGGCCAAACTCAAGGATAGTCAGGCGGATAAAGTACGCGAGATCGAGCACAAGCGCAAAAAAGAGATAGCACGACATCAGTTGGAAGAATGGATCGCCGATGCTGCCCGGCGGGCATCGCGAATCGAGCAGGCGACACACATACTGAAGTTGACGCACCCCCAGGCGAAAGGCTCGAATTTGCTGGCCCTGGGTAACAAGGCCATCGGCGAAACCTATGTCGGCACCCACACTATTGGAAGGGATGACCTCAGGCTCGATGTGATCGGTGACGCGGCGGCGCTTGATGTCGCCGCATTTTTGCGCGTGCGCGTCGATGGCAAGTCGCTTCTGGATTATGCGAACAGCCAAGACCCGGCTTTAGCCGCTGCGTTTTGTGAAGACAGGCCACAGGCGGAAAAGTGGATGGAGGCCTTTGGCAGATTGGCACAACCGAGAGGCCCACTTTCATCCCATAAGTTCGCCAAACAGGTTTATTGGCCGGTCACTGATGGCAGCAAAGCGAAATACCACCTTTTAGCACCGCTATTTTCCACTTCGATTGCCCATTATGTGTGGAAAATAATAGAAGAGGATCGTTTCTCGGTTGACGCGCAAAATGCTCGCGCCGCGCGAAGAGCGGGAGCGGCCTATCCTCACGGTTATCGGACTTACCCTGACCTTGCGATACAACGGGTGGGCGGTGCGAATCCGCAGAATGCCGGTCAGCTCAATCTGGAGCGTAATGGCAAAAACTATCTTCTCCCGTCTTTACCGCCAACGTGGCGTTCCGAGCGCGCACACCCTCCCTTGCATGTGAATAGCATATTCGACCATTTGTTTAGCAATCGAAACCGGGTGCGCCGGGCGTTAAGGGCAGTACATCAGCTTGGAGATGGAGGCGTCGCTGCTGACAGCGGCCCGGCCGGCCACATAAGAATTGGAGTCGCGCGGGAGTTGCGCGATGAACTGTTGCAATTTGCGGCGGAATTGCACGAGTTGAAGGCGGGCTGGACCCTGGACCCCGACTGTCAGCTGAAT
The DNA here is from genome assembly GCF_033095785.1 of Nitrosospira sp. Is2. Classification (GTDB taxonomy): domain Bacteria; phylum Pseudomonadota; class Gammaproteobacteria; order Burkholderiales; family Nitrosomonadaceae; genus Nitrosospira. The sequence continues at coordinate 3,294,043 of NZ_CP137134.1, forward strand.
TCCGAGGAGCAGTGCTGGCTGGACCCGCGGCGGGCGGCGCAAGACGAAAGCTTTGCCGCCTTGTGCCGTGCCAACGGGTGGCAGGACACCATATGCGCCCGATACGCGAATTGGCTGAACGTTCGTCTTGGTATACCCGCCGCACTTCGAAATCAAACAGAAGCCGCGCATTGGGCTTCTTTCCTTGACAAGGAATTGCATATGACGCGCATCGAACTGAGTTGCCATGACTAACCTTGTGAAGAAGGCCGCTGCCCTCGTGCTTTTGCCGAATCTTTGCGTGCAGAATGCGAATGCCATTTCCGGCCCGCTCAGCTGGGGCTTCCCCTCTCCCACCGCCTTTACCGGCTTCGTTCATGCGTTGCAGCGGAAAGCGATGGAGGGGGGGTTGTCCCCCTCTTTCCAAAAAGGATTTGGGGGGGTTGGGATCGTTTGTCACGATTTTCAGCCTCAAGTGTCCTGGTCGTCCGGGGACCGTGCGCATGTGTTTCACCTTACGCGCAACCCGGGGGAAAAAGACGGTCGCGCACCCGCCATGGTGGAGGAAGGTCGTGCCCACATGGAAGTCAGTCTGGTTATCGCGGTGAAGGACGCGCTCTCACCCAGCGAGGGGGAGAGATTCGCCGAGGATATTTTTGGCATGGCGCAGGGCATGCGCATCGCCGGGGGTAGCCTGTTGCCGCCGCGGATCGCCGAGCGGCCGGCCGTGCAGCGATGGTGGCCGCTTGGAGAAGGCCCGGAAGGACAGCTCGAAGTGATGCGTGACCTGCGCCGCAAACTGATCCCCGGCTTCGCCCTGGTGCAACGCAACGATTTGCTGATCGACCATCTGACTGAAATGAGAGCCCGGCAGAATGGGAGCGGAGCGGTGCCCAATATGCTCGACGCGTTACTTGATTTCTCGCGCCTGAATATTGAACCCGGCCTGCCCCGCTCCGATTCCCCCGATGAGGTGCGGTGGGACGTACACAGAAAACCTGGATGGCTGGTTCCCCTGCCTATTGGCTACAGCGTTTTGTCCTCTCTTTATTCTGGCGGGGAAGTGCAAAACACCCGGGACCGAACCACACCATTCGGCTTCGCGGAAAGCCTTTATTCGCTGGGCGAATGGATCAGCCCGAATCGGGTGGAGAATCTGGATCAACTGCTCTGGTACACCGAATCCCAACCAGAAAATGGAATTTATTGCTGCATTAATCGTTATTCCAGCTATCTCGACACGCAGATGGACAAAGGGGCGAATAAATGGCGCTGAAAACCGCCTCCGTACTGGCTTTCGAACGCAAACTGGACCCTTCCGACGCGCTATTTTCCTCCGGACAGTGGAGCGACCGGGACCACGGCGAGTCATGGCCCGCTGTGATAGTCCGGGAAAAATCCGTTCGCGGCACCATTTCCCATCGATTTTCCGCAAAGGATCAGGACCCGGCAAAGCTGGATGACTCGATTCAATCTCCCAATCTCCAGGCGGTGGATGTCGCCACCCTGCCCTATGTGCACGATACGTTGCGAGTGCGCTTCACACTGCGCGTTCTCGATGGAGCGGGCGTTCCAGCCGCCTGCAACAGTGTTGATTATCAGGCGAGGCTCAACGCTATCGTCGAGCATTATGCGAGCAAAGTGGGTTTTGCCGTACTCGCCCGACGCTATGCGCATAACCTTGCGAATGGGCGTTTCCTATGGCGCAACCGGGTGGGAGCTGAACAGGTGGAGGTACGTGCCCGGTACTTAATCCACGACGACAAAGCGAGCCCGTGCTGGACATTTAACAGCCATAATTTCTCCCTGAGAAATTTTGATGAGCCTGCGCCGGCGGCACCCGCGCTGCAAGAACTGGCACAAGTGATCGAGCAGGGGCTTTCCGGCAGCGCTGTACTGCTCGAGGTGGTTGCCTACGCCCGTGTTGGTGACGGCCAGGAAGTTTATCCGTCGCAGGAGTTAATCCTCGATCGCGGGAATAAGAAGGGCAGGAAAAGTAAAACGCTTTATTCCCTGGGATCGGTGGCTGCTCTCCACAGCCAGAAAATCGGCAACGCGCTGCGTACTATCGATACCTGGTATCCCGACGATGGCGCCTCTCCGATGGGTCCCATCGCTATCGAGCCTTACGGCTCGGTTACCACTCAGGGGAAGGCATATCGGCAACCGCGAATGAAAGCCGATTTCTACACCTTGTTGAGCGAGTGGGTGCTGAACGGGCGGCCGCCTAGCGAGGAAAACCAGCATTTCGTAATGGCGATGCTTATCCGCGGGGGCGTATTTGGCGAAAAGGATTCATGAATACCTATTTTGATATACGGCTGCTGCCTGACCCGGATTTTTCATCAACCATACTGATGAATTCGCTCTTCAACAGGGTACATCAGGCGCTCGCAGCGCATTGCGCTGAAAATATCGGGATCAGTTTTCCGGACTGGGAACAGAATGGGGTTACGCTTGGGGCGCGGTTGCGCCTGCACGGCAAAGGTGGCGATCTGGAAAAAATAATACAGCCGGGCTGGGTGGCCGGGTTGCAGGATCACGCGACGTTCGGTGAGATCGCGCAGGTGCCAACTCATGCCGGGCACCGCGTGGTGCGTCGGGTCCAAGCAAAAAGCAGTCCTGAACGTGAGCGCCGGAGATTGATGCTTCGAAAAAATATCAGCGCCGAGGCCGCGCGACAGATTATTCCCGACAGCGCCGCAAAACGGCTAAGCTTGCCTTATCTTGTCCTGACCAGCCGGAGTACAGGGCAAAAGTTTCGGCTCTTTGTTGAACATCTGCCGCTGCAGGAACACGCTGTGGAGGGGCGATTTGGCACTTATGGACTTAGCCCGACAGCGACCGTGCCCTGGTTCTAGTACAACGAGAGGGAGAGGAATCGGCCTCGCTTCGGTGTCGGCAGATGGGCGATCAAGCAGCCAGCAATCGCTGGCAAAACGATGAGTGCATGGCGTGAATCACTGCCGGAGAGGCAGTTCAGAAATTAAGGAAATTGATGACAAGCTGGACACTCGTTCACTGCCGGAAAGGCAGCCCAGTCAGATCATTTCGAGAAATCAGCACTTTTGAACCGAAAAGTTCGCATTGACTCCATCTTATTCCCATCTGATATATTATTAGAGAGTAATCAACGAGTTAGATAACATTGTTCGGGCTCTGTATCAAGCAGTCGCTCACGTTGCTCTCCGGGTCATGCTTGGCGCCCCAGCGTAACAACTCCAGAATTGCCGGCGACAGATCCAACCCCTTGTCGGTCAGGGTATAAATGATCCTGCGTGCGTTGCCCGGATCGCGCTGCCGCAAAACGATTTTGCACTCTTCCAGTTTCTTCAACCGGTCCGAAAGTATATTGGATGCGATCTTCTCCGGCGACTCCAGGAAATCCTGGAAGTATTGCTTTCGCATGAACAGGATGTCCCGGATGACAAGCAGCGTCCACTTGTCGCCCAATATATCGAGCGCGCAGCTAACGGGGCAGGAGGAGCGCTTGGTCTGGTCTGGTTTACCCACGTTACCTCGGCGTATTATTTTGGTTGCAACGTGCAATTAATAGATTATACTTGCATTATGCAACGATAAACGAGGAGAGTAAACTCTTCGCCCTCAGCTGTTGCTCAAGGTTATTTTCACACAGCGTTGTTTTCACACAGAGCATTTTCGCTGCAGCTTCCATGGAGGAAACGCGAAGCGGTCAGTGGTGTAGAAAATTCATCCCACATTTCTCTTTACCCGTGTCTTTATTGAGGAGACGTTATGGCACTGCTGGTGTTAAAGTTCGCAGTTCGTTCCATGACCAGCGACCCCTCATGGAGCATAGTTAAAGCATGAGTTCGAGGCACGGCGTTAAGGAAAATCAATCGAGAGGAGTAAACGAATGGTAATCAAGCAAGCGATACAGGCCGGCGCATTGGCTCTTGTCCTTGTCTCGGCGCTTTACAGTGGCGGAGTGGCGGCACACGGCAAAGTATCCATGGAGGAAGACACGTGCGTGCGCCGTCTTGGGGACAACAGCCTGGTGCATTTAAGCGCCTATCAGCCTCAATTCGAGCCTGCTGATCAGTACTGTACGGAAATACCCAAGGAAGGCAATACTTACCTGGTTGTGGACCTCGTCGACCCGGCATTACGCGACATACCCATCGGGGTGCGGGTGGTCAGGGGTACCAACGAAACAGAAGACGAGACCGTCACATATTTGCGCCCGAGCCATCATCCCGACGGCGTGATCAAAGGCGAGACCAGCCTGGATAAGGGTCTTTACACGGTTTTCATCACAGGTGATTCCGTGCCGCCTGTGCGTTACGAGTACTCGTTGCGGGTGGAAATGATCAATTACGCGAAAATGTTCCGATCCGCAATCGGTCCGCTCATCGCATTGATGCTGCTGAGTCTGCTGGCGTACAAAATCATGCAGTCGAAGCGGGTTCGGCAGTGGCGGGCCTCGAGGGACTGATAATTGCGCGGCATCATGCGGCTTACGGCTGTAATCTAGAACCCCTCTGATAGCCCTCTGCTCAGTAGGGGGCCGTCAAAGCCGGGTACAAAATCGCCTCATTCTGCGGAAGGTGTTAGGCGCCGCGTACTTCCGGAGGCCCGGAATTGCCGCACGATGGATCTTGAGATACACGGAGCGGGAAGTGCGGCGCCTTCCGCGCTTCCTGCCTGCTTCATGCTTCCTTCGCTGCCTTCATTTGTCCGTTGCGCGCCATGCCAACCGGTCGGTACTGAAACTTCCGCTATTTCCATTTCAATAGTAGTAGAAATACTTTTCCATACTTCTTCAGTTGCTGTACCACTCATGGCTTCCATCCGATTCGCCAGCAGGAGGACATCGCCAGGCTGGGATAATAATTTCTTCGTTACATGAAACTGTAACAGGAAAAGTGCACAATCCGATATCAGGGGTTTGCAAATTGATCCGCACTGGGGATGGCTGTCAGATTGATCGACTTGAGGAAGAAATGCTAAAAACACATAACTTTAAATGGCAGGGCGCGGTGGCAGTACTTGTTGGGCTTATGGGAGTCGGCGGCGCTGGCAGCGTCTTTAGCATTGCATACGCTGAGACGATCATAAAAATTGATGGCTCCAGCACCATGCATCCGATCACGGAAGCGGTAGCAGAAAATTTCCGGAAAGAGAAGAAGGGCGCTGTCGAGGTAACGGTTGGCATTTCCGGCACGGGCGGCGGGCTCGCTAAATTCTGCGCGGGCGAAATCGATATCGTCAACGCGTCCCGCCCCATACAGCGAAGAGAGATAAAGGCGTGCGATAAGGCGCGCATCGAGTACGTCGAACTGCCGGTTGCGTTTGATCCGGTCACGGTCGTAGTGAATCCACAGAATAGCTGGGCTAAAACCATGACGGTGGCCGAACTCAAGAAAATCTGGGAGCCTTCGGCCGAAGGTAAAATAACCCGGTGGAGCCAGGTCAATCCGGCATGGCCCAATGAGCCGTTCAGGCTCTACGGGTCTGGTGCCGATTCCGGCACCTTCGACTACTTTACCCGAGCCATTGTCGGCAAGGCAAAATCGAGCCGTCGCGATTTCATGGCATCGGAGGATGACAAGATGCTGGCGCAAGGGGTAGCGGGTGATAAAAACGGGCTGGGCTTCTTTGGCTTTGGAAATTACAAGCAGAACGAGGACAAGATCAGGGCGGTCGCGATCGACAATGGAACAGGCGAAGGGGTGCTTCCCTCTGCGGAAACAGTGGAGGATGGGACCTATCAGCCTTTGTCCCGCCCCATTTTCATTTATGTGAGTATGAAGGCCGCGGAGAAACCGGAGGTCAAGGAGTTTGTCGGGTTCTATATGAAGAACGCATCTGCCGCGGTGAGAGAGGTCCGGTATATCCCCTTGCCTCCCCGAGCGTATAGCAAGAGTCTGGAAATCTTCAAGACAAAGCGGGTGGGTACGGTATTTGACGGCTTTCTGCCAGTCGGCCTCACCATCGATGATCTGCTTCGGCGCGAACGCTTTCAAGGCATGCTCGATGACGACATGGGCTTAATGCTGGATGATTCGCTGCGGCGGGAAGCCCGACTTCAGGAGAATCAGCAATATTGAACTGGGGGGAAATCACACAGCAAAAGCCAGCCAGTTGCGGGAATTCCAGCTTCAAGGACTAATGCCGAGCCAGGACTAATGCCGCGCTCTGCGCTGTCGTCTCGCCGGTATCATGCCAGCCAGGCCCACGCCTAACAATGCAAGGGATGCAGGCTCCGGCAGTGGCGCAACCTGCGTGAAAGAGGAAGATGAATCGGCCATGAGCATCAGGTTTGTTCCGTCAATACCGTTGATGTTTCCTAATGTATTGATGTCGCATTCCAGTCCGCTCAGGGTATTTGGACCTGCTCCATTAATCAGCATGCCCGTCCCGTTTTTAAAGCAGGACGATGGATCAGTTTGAGAAAATGGCAGGTCAAGCATGGTCTGGAAATTAAGGCCCAGCCCCGGGCTGAATCCCTCGGGAAAATAGCTGATATCAAAACGATCGATAATTACTGCGAGCGTGCCCTTCCCCATCGCTGCGATGCTGTCCACGTTGGGGTAATTATCGCTACCTGAAGTGTCAAGACTGCCTGGCGGCACCCTGAGAGCAGAGATCGCCGTTTGCCCTATGGAAGCGTCAATCGCGCCTGACAGTACCAGCACCGCATCCGGATTTGTGGCATCAGGTCCATATCCCGTCCCATTACCCGAATTGGCATTTGGCGTTGGATCGAAATAGAGCCTGAAGAAGTTATCGCCCCCCCCAACAGTGGCCAGCACAACGTTGTTACCGACAGTTGATACTACCTGTTCACGATAGCCTGCGATGAATGCCCACCGGCCGGCCCCCGAACTTCCGATGCTGGTCCCCTGACTATCCTCGAACCCGCTTAGCGATGCGTGGGTGTAACGCTGGAACACGTCGCCCAGGGGGTGGGCAAATATTGATGCGCGACCGACCGGCGTTATCAAGGTATTGCCCGGCGCCCAATGCAGGCCTTTTACATCCATGGCAGGCTCAAGCCCGGCGCCATCCGGATCAACGGCAATTGCATGAGCTGTGCTGGCGAGCGCGATCAGCAGCGTTGCGAACAGGAGTTTACCTTGTCGATTCATGGCCCTTTACCGATTTATGTCTGAACCAATCAAGCTTGATGCCGGCACGCGAGCCGGTCTGTTCGATGAAACACGGAACCGTAATTTATTGCGGCCAAGGCATATCCTGGAACGATAAACCAAAGGCACCAAACGCGACCGGAGCGTCTCGGGAGCGAGGTGAAAACGTCCAGCGACTGTTGCGGCTTATGCACTAGCCTCCCTGCAGCAATTCGAGCGTTACTTCATTCTCGCATAATCCGTCGCGCTCGAACGCGGTGATGTTTTGCAGGGTAGTTTGCGCAATGCTGGAGAGCGCTTCAGCAGTGAAAAACCCCTGGTGGCCGGTAATCAGCACGTTTGGAAAGGTCAGCAAACGCTCAAATACATCGTCCTGTATTACCTGATCCGATAAATCCTGGAAAAACAGGTCGCCTTCCTGTTCATACACATCCAGTCCCACACAGCCGATTTTCGAAGATTTCAGCCCCTCAATTAACGCTTCCGTATCGATCACCCCGCCCCGGCTGGTATTAATCAGCATTACGCGGGGCTTCATGCGCCTGATTGCCTCCGTGTCGATCAGATGATGCGTTTGAGGATTCAGGGGGCAATGCAAGGTGACAATATCGCTATCTGCGTAGAGTTTTTCCAGCGGGACATATTCGACGCCCAGGCGCAGGCATTCGTCGCTTTGCTGCGGATCACAGGCGATGAGGCGGCAACCGAAACCGTGCAATATGCGGGCGACTGCGGTACCGATGCGCCCCGTGCCGACAATACCTACCGTCCTGCCGCGCAGTTCAAAGCCGAGCAACCCGTGCAAAGCGAAATTGCCGTTGCGCACCCGGTTATAAGCCTGGTGAAGATGCCGGTCAAGTGACAGCATCAGGCCGACGCCATGCTCGGCTACAGAGTACGGCGAGTAGGCGGGAACACGTGCTACGCGAAGCCCAAGCCTGCTCGCCGCATGAATATCCACGTTGTTGAATCCTGCGCAGCGCAAGGCGATCAGTCGCGTACCCTGCGCAGCCAGGGCTTCCAGCACCGCGGCGTCGAGCGTGTCATTCACGAATACGCACACGGCAGGAAAGCCAGCGACTACCTGCCGCGTCTCCCCGCTCAGGCGCGAATCAAAAAATACCAGTTCATGCTCGAAGTCACGATTGGCCGCCAGCAAAAACTCACGGTCGTACGACTGAGCGCTGCAAACAGCTACTTTCATGATGGCCTCCCCAGGCTGGTCTCCTTGAACTGGCCGTCCCTGCCAGTCGCGCGGTAAGCTTGAAAATCAGAACCGGATGGTTTAAACCCAAATAGCGTGTGACGATTTTATCCAGGGAGCCGAGGGCAAGTGAACCGGCCAGTGAATGAGCCAGTGCCTGACGAGCCAAAGTATCAGGGCGAGCGTGCCTGTCACGGCAATTATGTCACAACGATGATTGCATTCCATGATGAAATTCCGCCTTCCTGAAACAGTCCGGACGCAGCAGCCCGAAAGCAACCGTTCAGCTCCCAAAACTGGAGTCCGCGGGTGGTTCAGCGGTCCTGAGCGTGATCAGTCTCGGGGGGAGGAAATTGCAAACAGCATCAGCCACGGCATCGCTCTGGTTGCCGCACTTGCGGGGACGCCTTTTCTCATCATCCACGCAACAAGCCATGGGGATGCCGGATTCGTTGTCGGCGTGTATCTCTTTTCCGCAACAATGATCATCCTCTACCTCTCCTCTACGCTCTATCATGCGTTGCGGATAAGCGAGGCAAAGCGTCTTTTTCGGGTTTTCGAGCATTGCGCCATTTTTCTGCTCATCGCCGGCACGTACGCGCCATTTACACTGGGCGTGCTCAAGGGGGTCTGGGGCTGGACCCTTCTCGGGATGGTGTGGGGTCTTGCGTTAACCGGCGTGGTCGTGGAGGTCTTCGGAAAGAAAACCCGTCCGATGCTCTCCACCGGTCTTTATCTTCTTATGGGGTGGCTGGCTGTGATCGCCATTGACCCGCTGTTTTCGAGGGTCCCTGCGCCGGGTATGCTCTTGCTGTTTGCGGGAGGCCTGTCGTATACGGCAGGTGTAGCCTTTTTCGCTAGCGATTCGCGACTGCGTTACGGCCACTTTATCTGGCATCTCTTCGTGATCGCCGGCACTACTTGCCATTACTTCGCAGTGTTATGGTATGCGGCCTGACCAGTGCAACCCGGCGCTTCAAGCGGGAGCCGAAGGTTTTCCATTATTATGACTTCGCCTGCTCCGCCATGCGCCGATGGGCGTCCGCCATCCGCCTGTTTTTCTCGGCGGCTTCCTCATACATGCGAACCAGGGCGTCCGAATGCTCCTTCAGGTCTTCCGTTTGCCGGCCATAGTAGGGGGCGTGGTTTATATATTCCTCCAGTTCCCGTTTTTCCGCTTCAGCCTTTGCCTGCAGCGCTTTTGCCGCTTCGTCATACTGGTTGGCCAGCGCGATGTGATCTGCCCTGGTTTTTGCGCTTTTCTCAGCGCGGGTCATATCCGCTGGGCGCGGGTCCACGTGCGCGCATGAGGCGACTAAGGCGAGGGCACCCAAGATGGCGAAAACAGTACGGGATTTCATTTTTTTGTCTCCCCTGTTGATTTGATAGAAAAAATAATAATAACACTACTGCAGGTAAGAGTATTTCATAATCTTTGATAAAAATGCTTGTCATGCAGTCCGCCCTAGGGAAAGTATAGACAACCGCGACAATATCGCTGCGAAATCTTACCGTTTAAACGAGAAGCGACAATCCAGGATATTTATTTGCCCGCATAAGAAGTCATAAATGAAGTCATAAATTTCTTTTCTTCCACTTAAAATTGTCTATTATTTTAATACGAATCATTTCTGTTTAGATTCACAAAAAAATCACAAACATTACAGAGCACTTGATTTGTCACCGCTGGGTTATGGTATGTCAGCGGTGTTTCAGCCAGCACGCCCTATCCGGCTAAGCCAGCCGATTTTTTCTTAATTTGCGAGGTATGGCTGTGCAACCGTCCCCATTTTTTCTGACACTGCTCGCGCATGTCATCTGCTGGCATCGCTCAGCCTGCACCTCGGTGCGGCGGTGGCAGGCCAGTGCAGGGTCAAAGTCGGCGGCACTGCACGGTACCTGCCGTCGCGCAGCTTACTCCGGGTTTGGTGATATTCCCGCCGAAACGCCCTTCCCTGCCTACGATATCAGCTTTTCTTCGCAACTGCGGTTGCGGAAGGCTTAACCGGCGAATGGGAGATGGGATTAAAGGCGTTATGAAACCAAAGCTCGTTTTTCATCAGTTCTTTCATTTACCCCTTGGGAGGAGAAAATGAACATATTCAAACCAAATAAGGCCCCGGCATGGTTATTGTCGGGAATGCTTGCAGTTGCCGGGGCAGCCCATGCGACTGCATACGTCCAGACCAACCTTGTCGCGAGCAACGATACCTACCAAGCCGGCATCGTCGACCCGAGCCTCATCAATGCGTGGGGAATCGCAATTCGTCCCGCCGGATTCGGCGGGCATTTCTGGGTGGAAAGCAACGGCGCGGGAACGTCGAACCAGTTTGTAGGCGATGTCGGGGGCCGGCCCCTGTACACGGACGACCTCCGGCTGGTGACGGTTCCAGGCCCTTCAACAGGACAGGTTGTTTCGCAGGGGACCCCGACCGGGGTCGTATTCAACCCCGGCGCGCAGTTCACCATTACCCAGGGTTCGATTACCGAGCCCGCGAAATTTCTCTTTGTGACGGATAGCGGAACCATTTCGGCCTGGACTGAACGCAAGAATCCGGACGGCAGTTTTGATCGTCCCTCTTTTGCCAAGCTCATGGTGGACAGATCGACTGCCGATTCGCACTACTTTGGCCTGGCAATGGCGCCTAACAATGACCGCATCCACGTAGCCAATTTTGGCCCTAACGCGGGTATCCAGAGTTTCAACAGCAGTTTCGCGGAAGTGAGCAGGCCGGGCGCATTTGCCAATCCTTTCTCCACTTCCCCAACCCCCAAGCCCGGCGATTATGCGCCATTCAACATTCAGACGCTCGCCGGTCCGGATGGAAACAGCCTGTTTGTGCCCTACGCCAAGACGCAGGAGGACCCGGCGCGACCCGGACATATTCTCGGAGGTGAAGAAGTCGCTGGCGCCGGACTGGGGCGGCTGGCACAGTTTGATGCGTCGGGCGCCTTGATCCATACCTGGGATGATCGAGGCCTGTTGAATGCGCCCTGGGGTGTGGCTTTTGCTCCGGATGGCTTTGGCGACTACAGCGGGAAGCTGCTCGTAGGTAATTTTGGCGACGGTACCATTGTCGCGTTCGACCCTGCCACCCATACTGCTATCGACTACGTGCGTGACGCTCAAGGTCCTCCCATATCGATCGAGGGCCTGTGGGGATTGCAATTCGGCAATGGCGCCAGCCTCGGCATGGCGGATGCGATGTATTTCGCCGCTGGACCGCGCGATGAAACCGAGGGGCTTCTCGGCAGGATCCAGGCGGGGCCCATTCCCGAGCCGGAAACCTGGGCGTTGTATATTGCCGGGCTCGTCCTCGTCGGCTCGATTGCAAGGCGGCGTTCCCAGCGTTCTGACGTCTGAGCTGTTTGGGCGATTTGGGCGTTTGGGCATCCGCGCTCGCTTTGTGTATCGACCGGCGTTACCGGCTTTTGTTGCTTTGATCCGGCGGCCTCATAGCCTGATGCGGTTGAGCCGCAGCGCGTTGGTCACAACCGAGATTGAGCTCATCGCCATGGCCGCGCCGGCAAACATAGGCGATAAAAGCAGCCCGAAAAACGGGTAAAGCACCCCGGCTGCGACCGGGATGCCTAGGGCGTTATAGCCAAACGCGAAAACCAGGTTCTGACGGATGTTGTGCATGGTGGCGCGTGACAGTACGATCGCGCGCTCGATCCCGCGCAGATCGCCTTTGACGAGGGTTACGCTTGCGCTTTCCATCGCTACATCGGTGCCGGTGCCCATCGCGATGCCCACATCGGCTTGCGCCAGTGCCGGCGCATCGTTAATTCCGTCTCCCGCCATCGCCACCTTCCGTCCCTCGCCCTGCAGCAGCTTGATATGGTCGGCCTTATCCTCAGGCAGCACCTCGGCCAAGGTGTGGTCGATGCCCAGTTGCCGGGCGACCGACTCGGCGGTTCGACGGGAGTCTCCCGTGAGCATGATAATATGGACGCCCAGCCTCCGTAGTCCCGCAATCGCTTCGGGCGTACTTTCCTTGATGGGGTCGGCGACCGCGGCGAGCCCGGCCGCGATGTCATCCACGGCAAAGTAGACCACGGTTTTGGCTTCTGTCCGCCACGTGTCGGCCTGCTCTTCCCAATGCTGCGTGTCGATACCCTGCTGCGCTAGAAAAGTGCGGCTGCCAACCAGCACGCGCTTGCCCTCGATTTCCGCCTGGACGCCAAGGCCCTTCAGCGCATGGAAATCGTGCGCTGTCGCGGGGGCAGGCTTTATGCCGCGATTTTTCGCGGCTTCGACGATTGCATGCGCTATCGGATGTTCTGAAAGCTGCTCCACGGCTGCCACCAGCGCAAGCGCTTCCTCCCCGGGGATGCCTTCCACCTCAAAATCGGTCATGGCGGGCCGCCCCAGCGTGAGCGTGCCGGTTTTATCCACCACTACGGTATCGATATCGCGCATGCGCTCGATCGCTTCGGCGTTGCGGAACAGGACGCCCATGCGTGCACCCTGTCCCATCGCGACCGTCATGGAAATGGGCGTGGCGAGGCCGAGCGCGCAGGGACAGGCCATGATGAGCACGGAAATGGCATTGATGAAAGCATAGGCGAACTTCGGCTCGGGACCGAGAAGCCACCACGCAAGCGCCGTGACGATCGCAAGGGCAATGACGGCCTGGACGAAGTAGGCGGCAATGACGTCGGCGAGCCGTTGGATGGATGCCCGTGTGCGTTGCGCCTGCCCAACCATGTGAACGATGCGTGCCAGCAGGGTTTCGGAACCGACGCGCTCGGCGCGAATGATGATAGAACCGTTGCCGTTCACCGTTCCGGCGGTTACCTTGTCGCCCTCGGCTTTGGCTATCGGCATAGGCTCCCCGGTGATCATCGATTCATCCACCCGTGTCGCGCCCTCAAGCACAACGCCATCCACCGGCATTTTCTCTCCCGGCTTCACGCGCAGCCGGTCGCCCACGGCCACCGTGTCGAGGGGCACCTGTTCTTCGGTCCCGTCGTCGCTCACGCGCCAGGCCTGGTTGGGGGCAAGCTTCAGCAACTGCTGTATGGCGCGGCAGGTCTGTCGCATTGCCCGCATTTGCAGGAGGTCGCCGAGCATCACCAGCGTTACGATGACAGCCGCGGCCTCGAAATAAGTACCCACCGAGCCGTCGTGTTCGCGAAACTCCTGCGGAAACCAGCCCGGCATCAGCACGGCAGCCAGACTGTAGAGGTACGCAAAACCCACGCCCAAGCCAATGAGGGTGTACATATTGAGCGCCCGATGCACCAGCGAAAACCAGAATTTACGCAGGATCGGTCCGCCAACCCAGAGCACAACGGGCGTACCCAGCAGCAGTTCAATCCACCCGCGGGAGCGTGGCTGCAGTCCGAACGGCTCATGGATGCCAGCCATGGGCGCCATCGCGAGCACGACCAATGGAATCGATAGGGCGACGCCAACCCGCAGACGGCGGGCGAGATCACGAGCTTCGGAATCATCAGGTTCGACTTCGCCCAGGTTTGCGCCCGCGATGGGCACCAGCGTCATGCCGCAGATGGGGCAATCGCCCGGCCTATCCTGGACGACCTCGGGGTGCATCGGGCACGTCCATCGTGCCCCCGTTGCCGTTGTCCCTGTTCTTGTGGCGAAGGTAGCGCCCTGCTTATGCCCGGCATGCTCATGCGCAGGTGCAGATTCAGCGGCCCCCCTGTGACCGGCGTGCTGATGAGCATAAGGAGTATGCGAGGAACGACTCGAATCTTGACTCATTTTCCACTCCTGGTCTGCACTGCCGATTTTCCCCCATGAATAGCTTCCCTTGAGCCCTTCGAAGCTTCACGGGGTGAGAAGTTGACGAGATTGCCGCGGGGCCTGCCAAGTACTTAATTTATACTAGGCCAGTTTTTGCTTCACTGAGCTAAAGATAACCAACCTAGATAATGGAGAGTCGGTGAGGTGTCAGCGAAGTCCGAGCCCTGCCGAAACGTTCAGCGCCATCCAGTGTATGAGGCGCTGCTGGAAGCGACAGCACGACAACTCGGCGCTGCCATCGCCGCCGTGGAATTGTCGTTTTCGTTATCGGATGCCGATGAGCTGCGAACGCTACTAGGTGATGCAGGCTTTCAACACATACAGATTACTCCCCAGTCGCTCGATATTCACCTGCCGTCGCCAGAGCGTTTTGTGCAGCTCACGGTTTTGGGTGTGGCAACGTCGATACCCGCATTTATGCGGCTCGGTGCTGCGGAGCGCTCCACCCTCGTGGATGCCGTCATTGACGAGACGCACGCAGTCGCTAAACGTTACCGCAAGGGGCGCACGCTACATTTCCGATGATCTCCCATATTGCAAGCGCAAGCAGGTAATACGGTAAAGGGAGGGGCTCGCCTGGCCCCGCGCTCTTAAATTGGCTAGGCCCAGCGGCGGCGGTGTGAATTCAATTCCTATCCCCTATCCAGCTGACATCGCGGGGGATTAGCGCTCCCCGCATCCTTATAGATCGGCTGGCCTCGGAAAACATCTGGATATCTGGCTCAAGATTGAGGAGGATCGCCATGCCCTATCGCAATCTGGCGTGATCGTCCACCGGCATCCCTTGTGCTTCCGAGGCTGGCATATGTCAGTTCCTGGAATCATTGCGCTCTCTTAGTGGGCAGTTCTGTTACTTTTCAGTCCGGTTGCTAAAATCTGATCCGCGTCCTAGCATTGTTTATCTGCTGCTTACCTGGCGCAGCGGTTCCCCGGCGGCGGCATTATTACCTTTCGCAAATTCCGACATCCTGCGGTGAAAAGCACCTTGGGCAGCGGCTTTCTTTGCGTCCAGGTTGTATTTTCGCGCCATAGCTATGGCCTGCGCCTGGAAATCCTGCCCGCGCCTCCCGAAGAGGTAGCTTTTGTCCTCGTAATGCTGGAGCAATTTCTCGCGTTCCTCCGCCTTTACCAGTAGTTCCTTAGCGGTATTTTCATACCGCTTTGCAATAATGTCGTGGTCGCTCAAAACTCTGGTATTTTGTAAAGCCGCGCTGGTACTGTCGCTCTGCCCTTTGAGAAAATCGGTCTGGGCGCAGGAAGCCAGCAGGCTCAGGGTGGCGACGGCGGCAACAAAGTTCCTTATCTCTGTTTTCATGATGGGTTGTCTCCAATAGAGTGTTATGAAATGAATGAAGTGACAGCAGTTTCATCCTAATCCAGTCCATACCATTGGTATATTGGGGAAACTCTGGTTTTAAGCTAGGCAAAACCTTGAGCAACCCTAGGTGAACCCTTAAGAAAAATACAGTGAAACCCTTAGCGATGCATGAGAAGCTCCGCGCGAGCCTTGATTATCCGCACCAACGCTATATAGCGAATACGTCCTCGAGGACGGGATTCCACGGGGTTCTGGCTCCTCGCCCTCAGCGGTTCCTGCGCTTTATTTAGCATGATTTGTTCTCGCAGGATCGCCAGATGGGGCGGGCGCGGGTTCTTGCCCCGCCCTGCGGACAAGCCATTCCTGCTTCCGCAGGAACAGAAACTCATCGGCGCCGTCGCAAACCTACCTGGAGAGATGGCGAGGGCAACGACCTAGAGTAAATGCTGGTTTCCATTGGGAAACATATCAGCATACGATGGGGCAGGAACTGTACGACAATCTTGCACAGCAGATGGGTCGATCGGCTTTCAGGCGGAGACCCGGAAGCTGAACATGTCGCCTTTAAGGTAGCGCATACGCAAGTTGCCCGGTCCATCGCTACTCAAGCGCGTCACGTAGTGGGCGATGCAAGGCACTAGCCCAGAGCCTGACCTGTTGATGCGCGACGATGCCAGCGGCATTGCCGGTATTGACCCGGAGCATGGCTCCGCGGGGATATGAGAATTAAAATGATGCATTGCCGTGCCCATCAGCTTGGCGCCACGCTCAAATTCCTTTCCCCCTAAGGGGCGCAAGAAGCGGCTAGAAAGGCGAATGGTGAAGGAACCGCAAGCATGGGAACCTCGAAAGCACAAGTGGGGCTGGTCGACGATGACGCGGTTTCGACTCCGAACTTCAAGTCGCGAGCCGCGTCAACAATCCTGCCTGTATTTGCCTGCTTAGATATAAATTCCCTTTCAATACTTCGCAAATAGCGTTCGCAAGCACCTTGCCCGGCTCCTGCTTCATCGCATAGCCTTGCGCGTCGGCCCGTAAAACGCGTTCAGCGTACACTGTTTCCTCCAGCGCCTCCGTGCTATTACTGGCCTCGGCAAACACCTCCATATCGGGTTCGAGGTTGATGCGCATGGCCATGCCCCGCCGCCCGCAACACGGCATGATCGTCCACCAGCAAAACTTGTGCTTTCAAGCTAATATAGTTTTAGTACCTGGAATCATCACGCTCTTGAAGCTCATCGCTGTTACTCGCAGTCGGGTGTAGAATCTGATCCGGTCCTAGGCTTTGTTTTAACGTTTGCTTACCTGATGCACGGGCTCCCCGGCACCGATATAATCAGGCTCTGTAGGTTCGGACATCCTGCGAAGTGACAGCAGTTTCATCCTATTCCAGTCGATACCATCGGTATATTGGGGAAACTCTGGTTTTAAGCTAGGCGAAACCTTGAGCAACCCTAGGTGAACCCTTAAGAAAAAATCAGTGAAACCCTTAGCGCTGTTCATTGGGTAAACCCCTAAGCGATGCACGAATGAGCGTTCGTGGGAGGCTTATGACCACCAATGAGCGCGTCAGCCCGGGAGACGTGCACAATGGATAGCCTGCATTGCCGTCTTTTCAACGCGGGAAGGGTACCTGGTGCTTTAACCTCGTCTATAGAAAAGGCTACTGGCTCAGTGGCATGGTTTGCCAAGCCCGAGCATCTGACAGTTCGCTCTTTTCCATTCCTGAGCGACCGTGGTTCCACCCCTGCGACTACCGAGTTCCGATTTCGGCACATACGTCTACCTTGGGTTCCGATTTCTACCGGTGGGACGAATAGCTCCGATCCGCCACCTTTTCTACCCGCCTCTCAGATTGTTTCTCCACTGCCGGCGCAAACGGTCTCCGCCTGGTGCTCCATATAGGCTGAAGGTTGTTATTCTCACGTAGCAGGCCAGGAGACCTGGTTCCTGACACTGGTCGCGCGGCTCAATTCAAGAATGTGGTAAGGCGCGCCCCCATCCCCGGTAATAGTCCATACGGTCTATTTTTTAGCGCTATCGCTATCGTTAGTGCTATACAGAACTAAGAAAGTCCGAATAAAAACGGCAAAAAACATCGGATAATAAAAGAGGGGGAGTCCTCATGATCAGCAAAAACGTCGCGACTGCTGTAACCAACGGGCAGACAGAAGAGCCCGCAAGCGTGGGAAAGGCGCTGCGGGAGCGGTTCAAGGAGATCACCGCTCTCTACGAAAGCCGCCGTCGGATGGGGCCCGAATTACCCCTGGACGATATTTGCCGGCAGATTTTTGACCATTTGATACCGGCAATGCACTTCCCGGTAATGGCGAGCGCCATGATCGAACTTGACGGCAGGTGTTTCACGTCAGGGAACTATCGCGACGGTAGTATGCACGAGTTGCAATCGAACATTGCAGTGCTCGACAGGCTGTGCGGGCACTTGCGCGTGTTTTATCCTGACAATACGTCATTCCTGCTGCCGGAAGAACAGGAGCTCGTCGATGCAATCGCCTGCGACCTTGAGAGATGGCTTAAGGAAATTGAGTGCCTGTATGAGATTCGACGCGGATCAGGTCTGGAATTGCCGTTGGAGGATGTCTGCCAGAAAATGTTGGAAAACCTGATACCGGCGCTGCAATTCCCAGAATCCGCTGCCGTCGTCATCGAACTCGAAGAAAGGCGATTTGCTGCCGCGAGGCAAAAGCAGGGGTTTACACACGAGCTACACTCGAAGATTAGTGCGGCCAACAAGTTGGGTGAGCAGGGAACGACGCACCAGCTGCGATCGAACATTACGGTGAATAATAGACTGTACGGGCATTTGGGCGTTCTCTATCCTGAAGATACGCCATTCCTGCTACCGGACGAGCAGGAACTCATCGACGCACTCGCGCGCGAGCTGGAACGATGGCTTAAGGAAGTTAACTGCCTTTATGAGATCCGCCGCGGTGCAGGGCTGCAATTGTCGCTGGACGATGTCTGCCAGGAAATTTTGAAGCACCTGATACCGGCTCTGGAATTCCCGGAATCGGCGACCGTTGTGATTGAACTCGACGACAGGCGATTTGCTACTCCGAGTCACGAGCAGGGTCTTACGCACGAGCTACACTCGAAGATTAATGCGGATAACACATCACCTGGGCAGTTACGCCTATTCTATCCCCTGGACAAACCCTTCCTGATGCCGGAGGAACAAAGACTAATAGACGCCCTTGCCGCTGAATTGGGGAAATGGCTCGAGGCCAAAAAAATCAATGAAACGTTGCGCAAGCGCCTGGAGGAAATTACCTGCCTCTACGAGATACGCCGGACCTTGGGGCGAGAATCATCGCTCGATAACGCCTGCCACCATATCGTCAGGCACCTGGTTGCGGCAATGCGATTCCCGGAAATGGCTATCGCCATGATCGAACTCGAAGACAGGCGCTACAGCTCGGAGAATCAAGCCCATGTTCTTACGCACGAACTGCGATCGAACATTACAGCGAAGAAGAGGCTGTGCGGGCAGTTGCGGGTGTTCTACCCTGAAGACAACCCCTTCCTGTTACCGGAAGAGCAGAGATTAATCGACGCCGTCGCCCGCGACCTGGAGCGATGGCTGGAGGGCAAGCGCCAGGAACAAACCCTGGTTTCCATTGCGGAACAATATCAGCATACGATCGGGCGGGAATTACACGATAATCTTGGGCAGGAGATTGCAGCGCTCGGTTACCAGGCCGAGGCCCTGGAACAAGACATGTCGACTTCCGGTAACGCGAAGGCCGCGAAAATTGCTGCGTCCATCGCCAGGCAAGCGCAGGGCGCGGTCGGGCGATGCAAGGAACTGGCCCAGGGCCTGCTTCCATTTGAATTGGAAACCCATGGCTTGGTGAAATCGCTGCAAGCACTCTCAAACAGGGTTGCTGACGCCTATAAGATCAGCTGTGAATTCATCCAGGCCAATGATGTTGCCATCAACGATAACGAGATTGCGCTTAATTTTTATCGGACTGCACAGGAAGCAGTCAGCAATGCGATACGTCATGGGGGTGCGCATCATATCGTCATTTCGCTGGGCTCCGGCAGCGGAATGCTCTATCTGTCGATACGCGACGATGGCAGCGGGATTTCCAATATTGATACCGAGCATGGCTCCAGCACGGGAGTGGGAATTAAAATCATGCATTACCGTGCCCGCCAGTTGGGTGCTGCCCTGAGATTCCTGTCCCGCCCCGAAGGGGGCACCGAAGTGCGGTTAGAGATGCGAATGGTTCAGGAAACATAAGCATGGAAACGTCGAAAGCGCGAGTAATGCTGGTCGACGATCACGCCATGTTTCGGCATGGCATGGAGATGCTTATCAATCGCGAGCCCGATATGGAGGTGTTTGCCGAGGCTGGTGATGCCGAGGAAGCGCTGGCCATCCTCAATGCGGGCCATCAGCCTGATATTATTTTGATGGACGTGTCTTTAAAAACCCATTCCGGATTCGAGCTAATAAAGAAGGTGCATAGCGTAATGCCTGAAATGCCCGTGCTGGTGGTGTCCATGCACGACGGGGCAGTGTATGCCGAACGAGCTTTGCGGGTCGGAGCGAAAGGTTATGTGATGAAGCAGGAGCCGGGCAAGGTACTTGTGAATGCTATTCGCGAAGTATTGAAAGGAAACTTATATTTGAGCGAGCCGATACAGGACAGATTGTTGAAGCGCATCGCGAACGGAAATTCAAATTCCGAACCGCTGATCAGCACCCTGACCCCCACCGAGTTTGAGGTACTGCATCTGATTGGAGCCGGACATAGCAGCCAGCAAATTGCCGACCTGCTTAATCGCAGCATTAAAACAATTGAAACGCATCGTTACAACATGCGTATCAAACTGAATTTGAAAGATGCGGCTGATTTGGTACGGTATGCGGCTCTCTGGGTCTCGGAAGGGCAATAGCATCGTGCCCCGAATGTTTGAATTCTTCATCCAACGTTGATCCTATGGATCACGTTCATGGATCAAGCAGTGCCGCCCATCCTGCGAGCCCATAATGTTCCCGGCAATAATGCGTATCAGGGCTGCTCTCCTGTTGCGATCTTTATGGCGCCCCGGCTATTAGGGGGGTCTCTTTTTTGCAGTCCCACTGCGAAGCGTTATTTCCGTTTTTCTTCGCGTGTCTGGTCGCAGCAGTTTCTATCCGGCATTTGTGCTCCGGTCCACCAAGGCTTTCGCCCCAAATTTTTTGCGGTCGATTTCGCCGCGCGTCCTTATACCGAGGGGACGCAATAGCGGGAGCGGCGGGCACCAGCCTCGCAGGGCGTGCCGCAGCAGGAACGCAAGAACTCCTACCGATAGCGTAAACCATCTCTTATCAACGGTGAGGCCCCGCACGAGTCTCGTTAACGCCGCGCATCCTGCGCTTGGACCCGCCAGCGCAATGGGCAGCTGTAATAAAACAAAAAATCTATTTCATCCTGGCGTCATCTGTCTGTTCTTCATATTTCAACGGTAGCGGATCGCGGGCCTCCGCCGCTGGAATTAATAAGTTATTTTAAAACCAACTAAACACAATAAGTTGAAAGATGTTTATAATGTATTTAGTGAGCGTGGAACATTATGATTTGAGATGTTATATGCATTTGGAAAGACAAAGCGAACCTTGTTATGACAACATGCTTACGCGGAACGCGAGCTATTGACAGATGCATACCAGGGGATTGTGGCTAAGGTTGGGGTGGAGCTTTGGCGTGGCTGGCCGGCTATGGCCGGGCGAGCCAGGGCATATCAAGATTTGATACGGTGGCGGGCCAGGAAGTCCGGCTTCTTATGTGGCTACTATTAGGGGTTCCCGAACCACTGATCGGCGGTTGCGCGGCGGCAGTGCGCTATCTGTATCAACAGAAAGACGGAATACCGTGCCAGCGCAAATTCGGGATTTTGGAATCAGTGCCCGGATTCACCCTGGGCATGTCCATGCTGGTGAGCGCCATGCCCCCCTGTTCCGTGCCCGGATCCCATGTCTACCTCTGCGTTAGCTTCTCTTACAATCTCCCTGTATGCGTCCGGCGTCATCCCAGGCAACTTGTTGATGAAGGCAACGATGCTCCACAGAGTGATGTCGTCATGGGTGCGCCCCCAAGCGGGCATACCGGTCATTTTTATGCCGTGCTTGATGACCCAGAAAGCGTTTGCAGGATCGATGCGCGTTCGGGACAGGTCGGGTGGCTCGGGATAAAGACCGCGCCTTATCTCCGAATTGTCGAGGCCGGGCGCAAGATGGCAGCCCGCGCACATTGCGTCATACTGGCCCGCTCCCTTGAGCCTCAGGCCGGGATCCTTCAGATCGGGAATCACAATATCTCGCGTGCGGCGTTCGATCGAACGATCGCGCAGCGCCGTTATGATCTTTGTCGTGGCCAACCAGTGAGGCTGGTCGGCGGCAATGTTGTAGTAACCGGAATAGATATATGCGCACAGCCCCAGCAGGGCAACTCCGGCGAGAACGCCTGTCATGCGCAGCCATCGCTTGAAACGGTCCCTGGTGCCCATGTCCATCCGGTGCTCTCTAGAGTGGATTCCGCGGGCCGGAAGGCGTGCGCCAGTGAAACTGGTGCTGCCTCCGGCGAGAGTGCGGGCGGCCGTGAAGATACGGTAGGTGGGGGAGAACGTCCCGCTTGATTTTTATTTGCATTGCTGACCCTTGCGAACCCGGATAGCAAGTCTCATGCTCAACTGGGGCTCCTAGCGGCCCATAGCAGTTTTGGTTGCCTGTTGATTCATCTTAGCCCAGGCGGTGGCATTTGGCCGGTTTTTGCGCCGGTTCCTGGCCGGACTGTTCCAGTATCCTCGCACCCCCCGTCCTCCTCCGCCCCATGGTCATGTTTCTTTGCCCGGCTGACGCAGCGAAAATTCCTTGGCAAGTGCATACACTGCGGGAAAAACGATCAGCGTCAGTATGGTGGCGGAAACCATGCCGCCCACCATGGGCGCAGCAATGCGGCGCATCACCTCGGAGCCCGTGCCGCTGCTGAACATGACCGGAAACAGCCCCACCACGCTGCCGACAATGGTCATCATTACCGGGCGTATGCGATGCACCGCGCCCTTGACGAGGGCCTCATAAAGATCGTCGACCGTAATTTTTTCGCCTGCGGCCTTTCGCTCTGCGGTAATGCGCGCGAACGCCCGATCCAGGAAGGCGAGCATCACCATCCCGGACTCGGCGGCGACCCCGGCAAGGCCGATGAAGCCCACCGCCGCGGCGATACTCAGGTTGTAGTCGAGCAGATACATCAGCCATATGCCCCCCACCGCGGAGAAAGGGACCGAAAGCATCACGATGAGCGTTTCCGTGAGCCGACTGAAATTCAGATATACGAGCAGAAATACGGCCAGGATCGTGAGCGGCACCACCAGCTTCAGTTTCTCGATCGCGCGTTCCATGTACTCGAACTGGCCGCTCCAGGTTGCGTAATAACCGGGTTGAAACTGAACCTTTTCGCGTACCGCGCGTTGCGCATCGGCGACGTAACTGCCGATGTCGCGGCCGTGGATATCGACGAAAATGTAAGCTGACAGCAGCGCGTTTTCGGTGCGGATGCTGGGGGGGCCTTTGATAAGCCTGACGCTTGCCAGCTGGCCGAGGGGGATCATGGTTTCGCCCATCGCCGGCACGAGCACCTGGGTGGCAATCGCCTGGGGATCGCTGCGCAGCTCGCGCGGGTAGCGCACGGTGACGGCGAAACGTTCGCGTCCTTCCACTGTGGTGGTGACTCTGTCGCCGCCAAGGGCAATCGAAATCGCGTCGAGAAGATCGCCGACTGCCAGCCCATAGCGCGCCAAAGCGATGCGGTCGGGTTCGATATCGAGGTAATAGCCGCCCGTGGTGCGCTCCGCGTATACGCTGGTGGTGCCGGGAACCGTTTTTACAACGGACTCGATCTGCCGCGCCAGCATTTCGATTTCGCCCAGGTCCTTGCCGAACACCTTGATGCCAAGGGGCGTACGTATGCCGGTGGCGAGCATATCGGTCCGGTTTTTGATCGGCATGGTCCAGGCATTGCTGACGCCCGGCATCTGGAGCGCCTGATCCATTTCAGTCACGAGTTTATCGATGGTCATGCCCGAGCGCCATTCCGCCGGCGGTTTGAGGTTGATAATGGTCTCGGTCATCTCCAGGGGCGCGGGGTCCGTGGCGGTATTTGCGCGCCCCGCCTTCCCGAATACTGACGCCACTTCGGGGAAGCTTTTGATTATCTTGTCCTGGGTCTGGAGGATTTCGCCCGCCTTCGTAACTGAGATACCGGGCAGCGTCACGGGCATGAAAAGCAGGGTCCCTTCATTCAGCGCAGGCATGAACTCCGTGCCAAGCTTGAGCGCCGGGTAGACCGTAACCCCAACCACTGCGATGGCCGCGAGGATAATGGCGGTTTTCCACCGCATCACCCATGCCATCACAGGACGATAAACCAGGATCAGAACGCGGCCGAGCGGGTTATCCTGCTCGCGAGGAATACGGCCGCGGATCAGAAGCAAGATCAGGGCCGGAACCAGGGTAATGGACAGGATCGCGGCACCGGCCATGGCAAAAGTCTTGGTGTAGGCCAGGGGCTGGAACATCCGCCCTTCCTGCGCTTCCAGCGTAAACACGGGCAGGAACGATGCCGTGATGATCAGCAGGCTGAAGAATAATGAGGGCCCCACCTCCCTGCAGGCCGCGATAACGGCGTCTGAACGGGAGGCGCCGTCCGAGCCGGGATCGAGACGCGCAAGATGCTTGTGCGCATTCTCCACCATGACGATGGCGGCGTCGGTCATCTCCGCGATCGCAAGGGCGATCCCGGCCAGGCTCATGATATTCGAATTGATGCCGAGGAAGCCCATGGCGATAAAGGCAATCAGCACGCCGATCGGGAGCATGATGATCGCTACCAGCGCGCTGCGCACATGCATGAGGAAGACCACGCACACAATCGCTACGATTGCGATCTGCTCGACAAATACTTCATGCAAGGTGGCGATGGCGCGGTGGATCAGATCCGAACGGTCGTAGACAGGCTGCACCGACACGTCTTCCGGCAGGCCGGATGCAATTTCACTGATCTTGTTTTCGACGTTGCGGGTGACGTCCAGCGCGTTCTCGCCGTGCCGCGCGACTACGATGCCGCCCACGACCTCTCCCTCGCCGTCGAGCTCGGCAATGCCCCGCCGCTCTTCTGGCACCAGTTCGACGCGGGCAATATCGCGCAACAGCACCGGGGTGCCCTTTTCCGCCTTGACCACTAGTTTTTCGAGGTCGCCGATACCACGCAAATAGCCCTTGCCGCGAACCACATACTCGGTTTCCGCCATCTCGATCACGCGCCCGCCCACATCGCGGTTGCTTGCGGCGATGACCTCGGTCACTTTCCTTAGCGGCACGCCGTAGGTTTGCAGCCGCCACGGGTCCACGGTAACCTGATAGCTTCTTACAAAACCTCCCACGCTCGCGACTTCCGATACCCCATGCGCTGCTGTCAGCTGATAGCGGAGGTACCAGTCCTGAATGGCGCGCAACTCGTCGAGGGCACGCTCCTTCGCGACCAGAACATATTGATAAACCCAGCCGACCCCCGTTGCATCCGGGCCGAGCGACGGCCTGACGTTATTCGGCAGCCGACTGGCAGCGAAGCTGAGATATTCCAGCACCCGCGAACGCGCCCAGTAGATATCCGTGCCGTCCTCGAAGATGACATACACGAAGGAGACGCCAAAATTGGATAACCCGCGCACCACCCGTGTTTTTGGCACGCTCAGCATGGCGGTGGCAAGCGGAAAGGTCACCTGATCCTCGACAACCTGGGGCGCCTGTCCCGGATACTCGGTGTAAATGATGACCTGCGTATCGGAAAGGTCGGGGATGGCGTCGATAGGCGTTCTCCATACGGAGTACGCTCCCGCGGCCACGAGCACAAACGCCGCGATCATCACCAGGAACACGTGGCGCACCGACCATTCAATGATATTGCCTATCATCTCAGTGTTTCCGCAGGTTGAGCCCGCGCTGCTGGTCCCGCTCCGGCTGCTTCCGCCCCGCGGGTGCATTGGCGTCGTCGGATGCGCCGATGCGAACGATCAGATACTCCCCCGCTGATTCTTCGATGATCTCGAAGGCAATCTTCTGGCCGGGTTTCAAGGTGCGAAGCTGTGCCGGGTCCACCCGAAAATCCATTACCATCTCGGGCCACCCGAGGCTGGCAATGGGGCCGTGCGCCAGCGTTACGATGGCATGGGCAAAGTCGACTGCCTCGACAATGCCTTCGCCGCGATGGATTTCGGGTTGGGCGGAGGCGCGAGCCGAGCCGGGAACGCTTCGCCGCTCGTCGGGTGCTGAGCCATGGGCGCCATGCCCCCCCTGGCCGCCGTGCCCAAAACCGCCCAGCGCGGCCTTGAGATTGCTTTCGGCATCGATGAGGAAGTTTGCTTTGACCACCACCCTTTCCCCCTCCTTCAGCCCGCCCAGCACTTCAGCATACCCATCGGCATGGGGACCAAGCTTCACTGTTCGCGGCTCGAACCTGCCGTCACCAAGATCAACCAGCACGACCTGACGTGTCCCGCTGTGCAGCACGGCCGAATCGGGCACGGCGAGGACTTTTTCTTTCGGCCCCTGGGAAACGATCTCCACCCTTCCGTACATGTCCGGCTTAAGCAGCCTTTGCCCATTAGGGAGTTCGATCCGCACCTTCGCGGTGCGCGTCGCCGGATTCACGGTCGGATAGATATAGGTCACCTTGCCGTTGAACAGTTGGTCGGGGTACGCGTCGACGCGTATGGTGGCGGCCTGGCCCTTGCGCACCAGGGCAAGATCCTGCTCGAAAACATCCGCGAGCATCCAGACACTGGAGAGATCGGCGATCTGGTACAGGATTTCTCCAGGCATGAAGCGTTGCCCCTGGATCGCTCTCTTTTCCAGCACGATGCCGCCCGCCGGTGACCGCAATGTCAGGTTCTGGCTGACCCGGCCCTCCTGCCGGACCGCCTTCAGATCGTTCTCCGATATGTCCCAGTTGCGCAGTCTCTGCAAGGCGCTCTCGCCCAGCCGCTGCATGCCCTCGATAGCATCCAGCCCCCCATTCTCGACGTGTTGCGTTCCTTTCTTCGCAATAAGGTATTCATGCTGCGCCGTCACCAGCTCCGGGCTGTACACATCCATCAGCGCATCGCCTTTCTTTACCGCTTGACCCGTGGTGTTGACGTAGAGCCGCTGAATCCAGCCCTCGAATTTTGGCGCGACCGTGTACAGGCTGCGCTCGTCCGGCTGTACCGTGGACACCGCCCTCACGGTGCGGGTGAGTTCACGCAACGTGACTGCTTCAGTTTTAACCCCTAGCTTTTGGATTTTTTCCAGACTGATCTTTACCTCGTCATTACCGGAAGCCGGTTGTTCACCTGCATAGACCGGGATATAGTCCATGCCCATCGGATCTTTCTTCGGCACCGGAGAAATGTCCGGCAGGCCCATGGGGTTGCGGTAGTAAAGAATTTTTCTCTCCGGCGCCGAGACCTCCGGTGGAGTGTCCGTGGACGGCAGGGATCGGGTTTTACCCAACCAGAAGCCGGCGGCTAGTGCAATTGCCATCAGGGCAACAACGGCGGTTACTTTTACAATGGACTTCACGTGAGCTCCGCTATAGGCGTGCGATCTGGTTATTCGCTGTGGTTACCGGTCTGGTTGTTCGTATGGTTATTCGGCGCCTTGCCGGTGAGCAGGTCAATTTCCGCCAGCGTCTTGTTGTAGCTGGCCATGGCCTGCACCAGGCTGATCTCGTAGTTGAATACCGTCATCTGGCTATCAAGCAAAGTGAGGAAATCGACCCGATTGACGCGGTAGGCTGCGAGCGCTGATTCAACCGTCAACCGGGCTTGCGGCAGGATCGCATCCTGGTACAGCCGGGCCGATTTCATGGTCTGCTCCGCAGCCGCCACCTGCTGCCGTAATTGGGCACCCACCTCGTTGCGTTGCGCCTGGTAAATGCTCAGGGCCTGATCGCGCGTGGCAAGCGACTCCAGTTCGCGAGGCTCGAGCTTATTGCCGCGCCAGACGGGCAGATTAATCGCCACGGTAAGGCTCACCATGTCCGGTCGCCGGCTGCCGTCGAGCATGTTGTCGCGCTGGCCGTAGGACATGCGCACGTCCAGGTCGGGGTAATAGTTCTTGCGTGCCAATTCCAGTGCCTTGTCATTGCGCGCCACCAGGCTTTGCAGCGCCAGCAGCCGTGGGCGCTGTGCAAGGGCCGCCGCTCGCAAGGACTCAACATGCAAGGACTGGTCGTTGAAGTCATTCAGCAACGGGGGCTCGGGTACAGGCGCAGCCATGTTGGCGCTGCGACCCAGCGCCCGGATAAGCTCTGCCTCGATCGTCGTCCGTTCGCGTGCGAGCCTGAGCAGCTCATCCGTCATCCGGGATACCTGGGTCTGCGCTTTCAGCACGTCCGTCTGGTTTCCGCGGCCGACCGAATAATGATCTTCCGCAATATGGAGAAACTCATCCAGGATCGATTTATTTTTCTCGACCAACCGGGTGAGCTCAAGCGTCAAGCCCAGATCGAAATAGGCTATTTTGATTTCACGCGTGACGCGGTTTACCGTCTCCGCATAGCCGTGTTCGACGGCTTCCGCATCCTTGGCCGCGACATCCTTGCGCAAACCGCGTTTTCCGGGAAAGGGCAGGCGCTGCGACAGACCGATCATTTTCATGGTCATGTCCTCTCGGTTGAAGGTCGACGAGGCCAGCGGCGCATTGATCACCCCCGCTTCGAGCACCGGGTCATCGAGCGCTTCAGCCGGCGATATCCTCTGCCGCGCCGCTTCGCGCTCCCGCAGTGCAGCCTGAACCTCCGGACTGTTCTCCAGGGCCTCGGCGATCAGGGCACGCAGGCCAGGAAAGTCATTACTATTTGCTGTTGCAGAAGCGCCCGAGGGTATTTGTGGCACGGCGCGCGTGGGCGCTGCCGTGCCAGTCCAACTGGAAATTTCGCCGTGGGCTTGCGACTGAAGCAAGGCAAGGGTTAGTGCTGCCGCGATGATTTGCTTGTGGATCACTGCGAATCCTCCTGTCCATGGGTGTCCTGCCGGTTGGCGTTTACTTCCGCCATTTCACGATGACGTAGTCCGAACCGGATTTTTCCAGGAAGAATTCCACTGCGTCGCCTTTCTTCACCTGGTCTGCCAACGCGCTTTCCTTCAAGCGAAATGACATTGTCATTCTCGGCCAATTTAAAGCGGGGATGGGATCGTGGTTCATTTTTACCGTGGCATTAGCCCGGTCGATGGTCAGCACTACTCCTCTGCCAGGAATGAGACCTGTAGCGGCAGTGGCGGCCGTGCTTGCGGCCGCGGCAGAACCAGCAGCCAGGGTCAGGGCATCTTTCCCGGATCCTGATGTGAGCTTCTGCTTCTGTAAAAACCGATCGTCGGATAATTCGGTTGGGTATCGCGGCGAAATATTGACAGGCGTGGGATCAACTGGAGCCGCATAGGTGATTGGTCCGCCAAATGCCAAGGCGGGCACCCATGCGAGCGCCAGCGCCAGTTGCCGGGCAACAGAGAATTGAATTGTCATTGCAGCCTCCTGAGTGGGGGACTACCGCGAAAACGGATGAGCGATAGCCAGCCCGACGCGCTTTGCGACCCGTGCTTGCCCGGAAAAAGGCAGGACGGTGGGACGCGCGGCTAATGCCACGTAACGACGGCGGTTTTGCCGTTGTTACGGACGGATTTGTGACGTCGAGTGATTAAGCTAGAGGGGGACGTTGCAACTGCTCAAGAACGAGCAAGGTGAAGCGGGAATTGAATAATACGGCGTAGGAGGCGCCGTCGCCGGGCAGCGTGGTAGAAGCAGCAGAGGGAATCGGGGCGGTACAACTTGCCTGGCAGGGCGTACCATCGCACTTTGGTATGGGCGTACTCTCGCCAATACCCTGTACCGATTCGTGGGCGGCGTCGCCGGCGTCGCCGGTACCAGCAGTCTGCTCGGGGTCGGGAATCTCCTGGGTATCAGGTGCGGCATTCATGGCTCCCGCGCATGGCAACATGCCGGGAATGGCGGGTACGCTAGCCCCTGGAGCTTCGGGGGTATTAGTGGTAGTGGGCGTATCAAGGCGGCCGATGCTCATCTCCTTGTCTTTCAGGCAAAGAGACATGGTCGCAGCCATGGCCCCTTGCAGGGGGAGCCATAACATGATTAAAACCAGTACGAGTTTTCGCCAGGGGGCAATCATGCTTTCCAGTATAGATGACGTTCCCGGTTAGTCAAGCATGGTAACCTGCGAAATCATACCAGACGCAATCAGTGTGACGAATAGCTGAGCATGGGATCACAAGAATATTTGCGATGGCTACAGCCGTCACGATAATGCGTGCCCAAGCGTATCCAATATGCCGGCCTCAAGCGCCGGTGTCTGTCTGCTTACGCGAGAATATTGAGACCTGGGGGATTGCCCATTGGGATTTCGACTGCTAGGCGATTCGCCCAACGGGACTTACGAGGTGGGGGCGCCCGGCGATGTTCTCAGGCGATGTTGAGGGGGATACCGCGCGCCTTAAAGCGCCTGATCTCTTCGTTGCGGCCGCGATCGTCCAGCGAGCGGAACAGCGACTGATCGTATTCCCGGTTGACCAATTGCGAAATGACGATAAAAGCCAGATCACATATACGGCCGCGCACGTCGCGTTCGATGTATTCCGGCATATTGTCTGGCAGTGGCCGGGTATCGTCCAGCAGCTTGTCAAGATCGGATTTAACCGCGGAAAGGGTTTCGCGCACCGTCCACGCCTCTTCGGCGGCAAGCAATGCCCACAGGATTTCGAGGCCCTCCTTGCGGGCGTTGAGTCCTGCCGTGCCCAATTTGGCAAGCAGATGCGAAACGGCATCCGCTTCGAACAGACATAGAATCCGCCGCGCGTTGTACGCTTCCAGTGTCTGGCTCTGTTCCAGCGAGTCGACCAGTTTCGCCGCGTTTGACGCATCGCTGAGGATAATCGCCCTAACAATCGGGGATTCGGTCACATCCTGTGTTTTCGGCGTGCGCAGGACTTGCGTGAGCATTTGCGGGGGGATGGCCATTTCTACCTCAATAAATGTTCACGATGCCTGAGTCACTGACGCCATTCAACGCTTTAACCACCGCTTTTGAGCCTTTTTTGGAGACGGGGTCGTGCCCCTTGATCAACACCTGTTCCAGGAACATGGTCGCATGCGTGGTAGCGCAGACGAACCCCGTCATCAAAAACTTGCACGCCGACTTGGCGGCTTTGCGCCGGTTGTCCAACGGCTTGAAGAAATGTACATGGCTGGAGCAGGAAGCCATGAACAATAGCTTGCACGCCAGCGATGACTTGTCGAGATCGGCTGAGCCGACCTGCACGGAGGTTTCGAACTCGGGGGGCTTGCGTGGCAGGATGTTGTAGAAATGCCGGCCCTTGAGAGGCTTGTCGCCGCGCGCTGTCGTGGTGGTTGAGAGCTTGGCGTAACAGGTATCGAACAAGCGCCAGGCGCCAGCCGCGGAGCACGCCGCTGCGGCTGCGATCTTCTTCGCCTTGATCGCTTTCTGCTGCACTTTCGCATTCGCGGCGGCGGTGGCCAGGGCTGCCGGCAGGAAAGCCTTGGGGCCGGAGGTGGTAAGGTCGTATTCCGCGGGCGTGACCGAATGGTGGACGAGGTCGCCTATGCATTCCGTATCGGTCGCGTCGTAGCCCATGCGAAAATGGACTCCCCACGGGTTGACCGGAAATGTCTTCGTGTCCGGCACCTTTGGCGTGCCCGCCGGCGCGAAAGCCGGGCCCTGGCCGTAACGTGAGTGGCCCTCGTACACTACAAAAATATCGGCGGTGTCCAGCGCCTTGGCGAATTCCGCCTTGGTATACACCACCTCCACTTCGTGTGTAACGCCTTTCGCGCTTGCGCCTTTCGGATACGTCCATGCCGAAACCGCGCCTTTTTTCGGGTCGCATTTATCTTTCAGAAACTTAAGCAGCGCTATCCCCTGACCCACGTCTCGAATTTCGACTCCCTCCGCGATGACGATCTTTTGTGCCATGGCCCTACCTCATCCCTTTCCACACAAGGCTGATCCAAGCCGCCAGAACTGCCAAGAGCCATAAGAGCTCTTCAAAGCTGCTTTCAGCTACGCGCGACGTTTTGCTGCCTGCTGCGCGCCGCCCGCTCAGCTATCAGCTACGGAATGATGACCTTCAGCTCGTCATACACGAATCCATCGGTCGGCACGGTGACATCAAATTCATCCACGACCGGATATACCCCTTCAGGTTTCGCCGGATCGGCCGGGGCGCCCGGAGTCGATTCCACGGTTACATAATCCGCGCCATTCATGCCCAGTTTGTCCTCGCGGCCGCGGTACTGCTCGATTTCCGTCAACAGTCCGGCAAGCGGGCCCGAGGTGATGTCGTAGCCAACTTCGCCTTCCATATGCTTGGCGAGCCACTGGATCGCCTCGCGCTCGCGGCTCCTGCGCATCGGGACGCAGATGCGTGCCCACGGGCTATTGAGAAACTCGTTTCGCCGCCGGTCGCCATCCAGTTGAATCAGCCAGCCGAGCGAGCTGCCCAGGGGCGCGGGGTCGCTCTCAGCGGTAATTTCATAGGCTTCACGCTCGAGCCCCACGGTCTTGGAGGCGAATCGCGGTTTCCACCACGACGGATGGGTATAGGTGAAGATGCCGTCGATATCGAAGTAGCGATGGAAATACTCGATCTCCAGCGGGGTGGGTTCGCTCGGATCGTCGCCGCGGCCGAACAGGTAGCTCACCATGCGGTTCATGACCTCGTAGCGCTCCTCGCGCCGCAGGTCATTCGCGGGACGACTCTTGATCTTGCTTTTTTCAGTGATGAGGGCCTTGTTCTGCTCAAACTGCTTCTGGAGTGCCTCTTCGGTGATCTTGGCGACTGCGGCCTGACGCTGCGCTTCCCAGGCGGCCATCACGCTTTCGGACGGTTTCCAGACGTAGCTGTAGTTCACCTGCACCGGCGCGCTGTCGCCGGGCAGGACGCCAAGCTTGGCGGTATAGGTGCGGGTGCCCGGGTCCCATGTCGATCCCAGGTCGAATTCATTGTGCGGCGCCGGAGAGAGATCATCCTTGCCGCCCCCTTCGAGATCGGTGATGTTGTCGATGCGCAGGCCGGTCACGTCGCGGTCATCGCCCGGCTTGACCACGATGGTGACGTAGTACATCTTTCGGCTGGAATCGTACAAAATGCTGGTCGAGGTCGAGTCGGACTCAACCCCGCCCCCGGGCCGCGGCGGAACACCCGGCGGGATCTCCGGCACCGTGATCGGGCCTGTCTCCCGGAAGTGGACGAAACGGCTGCGCGCCAGGCCGGTGCCGGGGTTGCGCAGATACAACTGCCACACCAGTCGCGGACCCAGATCCTGCACCTTTACGCTCACGCGCCGGAGCACACGCCGCAGTCCATAGCTGACCGGCTGGGGGCTTTCATTGCGGATTACGCGCCTCGTAGTAGTGGTCTCAGTGACTTCGGTTGTATCCCGCGTTTTGATGCTGAAGCTCTTGGTGATGCGCTCCGACGCCCGCTTGGTCACTTCTTTCAGGCGCCGAGTGGAGTATTCGCGGCTGCGCTGCGAGCTGACGCCGAAGCTCGCCGATGCGGACGCGCCCACCTGCCACACCCCAACTCCACCGGATGCGCTCGCCGACATCGAGGCGGAGACATCCTGCTGCACCATCGATGAAACTTTGTCCGATACTTCATCCAGGTTCTTTTCTTCGACTGCCTGCTCGCTCACGATTTCCAGCCCCTGTTCGAGAATCTCCTCATGAATCTGCTTGCGTACTGTCTGGTAAATCACCTCCAGCGTTTCGAGGGGGGCAACGGTGAACGCCTCCTCGATGGGCCCCACGCCTTCCTCCTTGTTGAAGTAGAGCTGCCGGTAATAGTGCGCGATTCCGATCGGGGATAACGCCTCGTGTATGCTGATTGCTGCCGGCCACATATGGGGCAAAACGGTTCCCCTGAAATTGGTGTTGGCCAGCATCAATTGCATCAGGTCTTTGTCGGGCTGGGCGACCCACTCCTGCGCGGCTTTCAACAGGTTTTCCTGGATCACGTCCCGGGTGCCGATGAAATCGAAATCTGGCAACCTCGCGCCGAGGCGGCTCGAAACGGCCATGGGGATGGTTTTTAACCCTTGGGTGAATGAATTGAAGCGGGCTGATGCAGCTGCCGCGCCCGCCCGACCGGCACCGCCAGCTCCGGCGGCTCCGGCGCCTCCAGCGGCTCCAGCGGCTCCGAGGTTGGCAGCCTGCTCACGGGATAATTGGGCGGGATCAGTCAGGGAAAACCCGTTCAGGTAGACATCTTTCCCGATTGCGACCGCATTGGGAAAATTAGGCACCTCCACCTTCTGTATCGCTTCCGGAGGAATTGCCCGGCCATGGATATCGATCGGCACCCGCAATTCCTGACCCCTGAATTCGAAATCGATCTGTGCCGGGAGGGGCTTGCGGAGTGTCTTGCTGAGCGCGAGGGCGGATGGTGTTTTTCCATCGAACTTGATAGCTGCTGCTTTTGGCAGGCGGTACGCGACCGAGTTGGAGATGAACCGGATGCCGATGAGTGAAATCCAGCGCAAAATAAGCGGTTCATACGCTGCCACGGTCATGGTGGCGTATGCCTCGGTAAAACGCTTCAATTCTGTAGTCATGGTCTTCTCCTTGATCTTTACTCGGTCTTTGGTGCAACGCTGGCGCTAACGGTAATGGGCGAGGGATTTCACAACTGCGGTCATTCACCGCTCTCAGGTGTTTTGTTCGGCGCGCGACACAACACCGGCAAATCCGGTTGGTACAATCTGTTCCGCTTGAATGATAAAAACGATTTGCTGCAATCGAGCCGGCAATGCATAGAATATAGGTATAGATGAACTTTCCATGGATGGCAATTGAAGTGAGGCTTCGTGTCACTTCCTGGGAAGGAGTTCTGCTGCCCGCGGACCGATGCGCGCCCAAACGGGTCCGATAGGAGCCAGCGGCCTTACGATGTGATAGCCTGCCGTGATCCGATGGATTTGAAGTTGCAGTCATCCATTCCTCTTACGAAAGCCGGTAATGAATGCATAATTCACGGTTGAAACCACTCACTCGACACCACGGCCATGAGCAAAAAAGGCGACAAGAAAGAAAGCGGCACGAAGAAAGAAAACGGCAAGGCTGGCAAACTAGCCACCAGCAAGCCGGCAGTCGAAATGTCGAAGAAAGACTATGAAGAAACGCTATACCGGCTGCAGATCGAGCTCGTGAAGCTGCAGCGGCATTTAATCAAAAGCAATGAAAAGATCGTGGTCATCTTCGAGGGTCGGGATGCCGCTGGCAAGGACGGGACGATCAAACGCATTACTGAACATTTGAGCCCGCGTGAAACACGCGTCGTGGCGCTGGGCAAGCCTTCCGACCGGGACCGCAGTTCGTGGTACTTCCAGCGCTATGTTCAGTATTTGCCCGCCGCGGAGGAACTGGTGCTGTTTAATCGCAGCTGGTACAACCGGGCCGGGGTCGAACGGGTCATGGGTTTCTGTACTAACGATGAGTATGAGGAATTCATGAGTTCCGTATTAGAATTCGAGCATATGCTGATCCGCTCGGGCCTCAAGCTCCTCAAGTATTACCTGGACATCAGCAAGGCCGAGCAGGCAAAACGCCTGGAAGGGCGCAAAAAGGACCCCCTGG
Organism: Nitrosospira sp. Is2; assembly: GCF_033095785.1. GTDB lineage: Bacteria > Pseudomonadota > Gammaproteobacteria > Burkholderiales > Nitrosomonadaceae > Nitrosospira. The sequence continues at coordinate 3,329,141 of NZ_CP137134.1, forward strand.
CACAGTGGAAAATCAGTGCGCTTGATGAATACGCACTGAAAAAATGGGATGAATACACGCTAGCGCGCGACAAAATGCTGGTGCACACCCACAACCTCATCACGCCATGGATCATTGCCCACGCCGATGACAAACCGTCTACCCGGATCAATGTCATCAAGGACATGCTCAGCCGACTGGAGTATGAGGGCAAGGAAGAGCGGCTGGTTCTGCCGGACCCGAAGATTGTGGCAACGTTCGACGCCTCCTTTATCGAGGAAGGCCTTCTAGCAAGATAAGCGCGAAAACGCCCCTACACTTGGCGCGCCTGCCTCGGGGGTCTCTTCGAGGGGCTGGGAGCCTGGACCAGGGACACAAGGACACCAGGGACTCCGTCGTGGCACCTCCAACCAGATTTCAGTGAGAGGAACTATCAGAATGCTTTGTTTGAGAAGCAGGAGTTCCAACGTTCACGTATTTGCGGAAAAGCTCGTCAACCTTGGTTTTGTATTTATCCAGCCGAGGGTCCTTGCCATAGGCATCTGCGGTTTCAAGTATTGCCTTGTTGAAGTCTTCATCGCCGGTGCGCAAGGATAGCGTCAAGGATCCGTCTTTAGCGAGTGCTCTTTCCCAGCGGGCACGGATATCCGCCCAGAAGCCGCTAGTCGATTTCCAATAGTCCGAGGCGGGTTTAAAGTCGTAACCGTCAATGCGACGGTACTCATTGAAACCAAATTCCCGCACGAGTACCACGTCCTTACCATCCTCTTTGCGTATTACTTTGGTATTGTCCTGCTCGTGCGTCCAACCCTGGGGCGTGATGGTATGCCGGTTCTCCCCATTGATCAGTTGGTAGTCGTCGCGCTTGGTGTATTCGCGCCGTGGCAAGGGCCGCCAACCGCGTTCGGAGGTCCAGGTTGAAACCCCATATCTGTGGTTCCATTTTCCGCTGCCGGAGTAGCGCGGCGCATCATTTACCTCGTATACCAATTGCGTCCATGTGCCCGGGATTCCGGCCGCTTCCCTTTGCCGTGGCTCGACGCGCTGATTACCTACATAAACCCAGTGCTTCGGTGATTCGTACACCCAGTCCTGGCGCCAATGCTTGGTGATCGTGCCGCCACCCATGACAAGGATATGTTGCAGCGAGATACGCTTACCCGTGTCTTCGACCAGCAATACATGCTCGAACGCGCCGCTGCGTTTGGGATCCTTGCGGGTGTAACCCGGCTTTAACACAACGGTTTCATCGAAATTGAATCTCACCTGGTAGTTGCCCGGAATTGCGAGAATCGCCCGGCGATCGCACTCGAACGCATTCTCTCCGGCTGCACACCCCGCAACGGGACGTTCGACAGTCGGGTAGTCGGCGGAAGCTGCTACGGAAGCCGGGACAGAAGCTGTTTTTGCTAGAAATGATTTCCCTGCGCATGCACTTAACAGGGGCAATAAAAGCAAGCAGGCTGCAACCTTTGATGCGCGTTTCATTCGTATCTCCTGGCCAGGAACCAAATTGATAAGACTGATAAGACCTGAAAATTTCACAGTTGTTGCCACGCAAAAATCGCCGACCAGGCTTTGTCGTCGCTTGGGCTCTACCCCTGCCGGGCGGTTTTAGCCTGTGAGGCGGCTGGCTTGCTGGCGGGCTGGCTTGGTTGCTGGCTGGCTGGCGGGCGGGCACCTGTATTACGGTCTGCTACCGGTGTGACATTGTCACTGTAAACAGGTTCGGGGGAATGCAACAGGTTGTTGCTGGTTCAAGGTTCTTCACTCTGGAGCATCGGGCTCTCCGTATAAAGGCATTTTGCTATTCCCGGGAAACATCGCTGATCCGGCGGTTCATTACTTCCAGCTGCGCATTTGCCACATTCCCGGAGTAATTAGTCAACAAGCAGGTAAGTTTAACTGGAAAAGACGAGGTTCGTAAGATCCGGGCGGATATTACGAACCTCAAGGAGGTGATGAACCTAAGGAGAAAAGAATGAAAATACACCACGTACTACATGCTTATCAGAAACAACAAGCAGCTTTAGTATAGAGACCGCGGATCAGCTTTGGAATGCGACATATTGCCGCGCGACAATATGTCGCACCCGCGCGGATTGTTCGTCGAAACCAGACAACCACGCGCCCCGCTTTGCTCTGTACTACTTTAACCATACCTATTTTTGCGCCTCAGGGCGGATATGCGAGCTAAGGCTGAGGAGCAAAGGCAGCCATATAGGCGATAGGCGATAGGCGATAGGCGGACGCGGCATATTTCCGGATCGCTCCAGGTTTTCGGCACTTCATGTGGCGGCCGCGAAATACGCCTTGAAAGCATAAAATGTGTCGCCGGGGATAAGTCTCGTCGTCTGAACATTCCGATAGCCCGCATCCTGCAACTGATGGACTAGTTCGTCCACGGCGGGTAATCGCCCGCCGGTTGCAGTTGCCGCGCCCCATAGATTTAGCACCTCGATCCCCAGGTTCCCTCCCTGGCAGCAGGTCGTCATTAGCAGAAAACCTCCGGTTTTGATGAATTTCCCCACCTGCCGCAGGAGAGTAACTCTATCTTCAACCGGAAAATAATAAATATTGTTGTAAAGCGTTACGATATCGAAAAGCTCGCCAGCAGTCTTTCCCCTGATGTCTCCGATTTCAATCCTGGCCCGGTCCTGCAAGGCCCACTCACGAATATTCCGGCGGGCGACTTCGGCGACGTGCGGCTGTAATTCCAGTCCCAATGCTGAAAGTAATGGGTTCCTTGATGCCGCATACTTGATGTAGAAGCCAGAGCCGCAGCCGATCTCCAGCAGGCTAACGCGCCCGGAAACGGGAAAGGTACGATCGATGGCACCTGTCTGGAATGCTTCCAACACCCGTGATGACCGCGCAATCACTTCTCCATCCTGATCTTTCAAACCCCAGAATTCCCCATTTCTCAGTTTCTCGGGGGTACGGGAGATCAATTTGTAATGAAGATCGGCCACCTCCTGCACCAGGGCCAAGGCCGCGTCATTCTGCGGCAACGCCAGTTTCTTTGCCAGGCCCCTCAGATTGTATCCTCGTTGGCTCAATTCCAGGAAACCGAGACGAACGCCCAATTGCAACCAGGCTTCCAGCGCCTCGCGGCCCTTTGGATCCCTGCAATACGTCCCAGCCAGTTCTTGCCCACTCACGGGCCCGTGGGACAAAAGATCGAACAAGCCGCTATTTTTAGCCGCGGCTAGATAAGAGAGCTTGTAGAAGTTTTTGAACAATGCGCTGGTGCAGGTCAACGTAGAAAGTTGATCATTTTTGAATAATTTCAGGAACGGCTTTATAGACATGAGGCCTCCGTGATGAGCCACTATTTGATGTCCAGCCCATGCAGGAATAGTTCCAGCATGCGATCGAATTCAGTGTTCAGGTCCAGTCCCGGCGTGTGGAGCCAGCGCAGCAGCGCCGCGAGATGAAGGTATTGCAGATAATAGGCAAGCAATGCGGCGTTTTGCGCCGAGCTGAATTCACCGCTCAGCTGCCCGGCTGAAATAAAGTTAGTGAAGACCGAATCCAGCCCGCTTTCGCGCTCCGGCGTCTCTCGCATTCCTACCTCCCCGAGGCAGAAACGTAAATAGGGAGCCAGGTAGTCGCGATGCGCTACCGACCACTCAGCCGAGTGCCGGAAGAATTCATGCAAGCGTTGGACGACGGTCGGTAATTTAGCCAGGTCGGCCAGCAGCATCGGGAGTTCGTTAACCAATTCACGATGGATGCGATGTCTGAGCAGTGCCTCCTTGACTGGAAAGTGCTTGTACAAAGTCGCTTTCGCAACGTCGGCTACGTCGGCAACGCGTTCCATGGTCACTGCGTCAAACCCATGCATTTTAAACAGGGCCCAAGCTGTATCGGCAAGATGGTCAGCAATCTGCTGCCGCTTGCGTTCTCGTCGGCCGGAGGCGGCCACACTTGAATTCTTCAAGATACTCCGAAGAATGATTTATATAAAGATATACAACGTATGCAAGTATACATCGTATATCTTATATTTCAATATTAATTAGCACAGCTGTATTTCCGATACTTTACACATACAAAAGTTGACAAAGTGTGATCGAATTGTGATAATTTGTGCCTTAGATAAAGCACTTCGTGATGTTTGGCCTCATCAATCAGTGTCTGCGCGGCAGTGTTTAGGCAAGTCAGCGTGAAAACAGGAAAAGTGTTCGTTATGGCCGCCACCCTGGGGATACTGTGTGCATGCGCACCGATGAGCCCCTATGAAGCGGTGAACAGCCCCGCTGTTCTAAAGATAGTCGAGAATGCCCGCACGACGGGGGATCATGCTGCATTGAGCACGTATTTTGAAAATCTGGCGGCGGAGATGCGGATCAAGGCCGAGGAACAGAGGAAACTTCTCCAGCATTACCAGGAGAAAAGCTATCTCTACGGGCGGCAAGCGCAGGACCAGCAGTCGCATACGTGGGCCTTGATGCACAGGTACGAGCAGGCGGCAAAGACGAGTCTTGGCAAGGCGGCTTCGCACCGGCAGATTGCGGCCAGGCTTGCGCGGGAGAGTGGGAACGCTGCACCTCGTCCGGATCGAGGACGGTAGAGAGCTTAGGGTCGGTAGACGCTCGCCCTGACGGCAGCTCTGACCTCAGCCCTCCCCCCGCGCTCTGAAAGCAAGTAAAAAGTAACTAAGCGTTTCAGTAGATCGACGCCCAAAGTATCGGGGGCGCGTTATTTTATTGTTCAGGCAGTGCCGCATGGCCAAGCAACGGGCCAATCAGCCTGCCTTAGCCTGCTTTAGCCTGCCTTGGGCGAAACCCGCCTGAAGGTCATGATGCCAGGGAGGTAATTTTGCGAAACATCTGGTTACCGGTTGCCATACTTGCCATCTTTCTGCTGATCAGCATTGCCGCATTGGCTGGACTCGGGAGGAATATCGCCCAAAAACGGGACGCTTACAGCGATCCATTATGCAAGGCATTCATGGACAAAACCCCCCAGGCCGTGGACAACATGGCGGCCAAAAATCCGGGTGGACAGGAAAGGAACAAGGAGGAGCACGGCATGTCAGGGCCTGAGCCTTATCGTGCCGTCGGAAAAAACGTTTCCAGTAAATACAGGATCGCCGCCAGAAGCGGTACAAACCAAAGTATGAAAATGATCCGTCGCGCGCCTACCAGTTCGGGCAGCATGATTTTGCCGCGGTTGCCCCACTTCAAAATAGTTGAATCCAGAAAACCCGACATTTCTGCGTAGAGATAACTGCCTGCCAATAAGCCAAAAACGCCCGCGATGGCATCAAAATTCCCCTGCCCAAGCGCTGCGGCCCCTGTACCCGGGCAGTATCCCAGCAATCCGAAGCCAACTCCAAAGATCAAACCACCGATTATGTTAGCCGCGTAACGCGTCGGTTTCACGTGCAGCTCTACAAGTTCCAATGCATGCAGCGAGAAGATCCCGATCATGCCGGTAGCTATTGCCGTTAGCATGATCTTCATTACCGTGAAATCCGTCAGGAACAGGGCGCCCATCAGCACCTCGTACTTGGCCACCCCGCCTTTTTGAAGCAAAAACCCGAATATCGTGCCGAAGAAAAGGCCCAGCATGATCTGATGCGCTGCCTCGGGATTGAATTTCTCCTGGCGGTCTTCCGTCAGGGAGCGGGACACATTTCCACTGAGGCTTTCCTCGGTTTCGTCTTCCAGGCCACCCGGTGCGACTGAGTTCATATTTGCTCCTATTCGATCCTAGATGCCGAACATGAGGTTCGCGGTAACCGCTCCGCCAATGAAAAAGCACATCAGCGCGATCCATGACCCCACCGATAGCTGCATTGTGCCGCTGATGCCATGTCCGCTGGTGCAGCCGCCCGCGAGACGCGCCCCAAACGCCATGACCGCTCCGCCGAGGAAGGCTACTCCAAGCCTGAGCGCATGACTGGAACCGAAATGTTCTTCCCATAGCTGAGGTATCCACCGGCCGGTAAACTCGTCCCCCGTATACGCCGCGATATAAGCACCCAAAAGTATCCCGAACAGGAGCATCACGTCCCACTGGATCTTGGGTTTTGTTTCCTGGTAGAACTTCAGCGACTCGGTATGGCGTTTTGAAAACAGTTTTCCGATAAGCCCGGCAACCCGGGCATAGGCCGTCGACGCGCCAATCGGCTGGTTGGAGAAATAAAATGTCGCCATCGACAGCACCCCGATCAATGCGCCGACCAGATAGGGAGACCATGCGCCGACATCGCTTCCACTGTAGTCCATGATTGCCCCCTATCTTGAAGTGGACCGGCTAGCTTTTGCTGCCGTTATTCGGGTCAGTTGGTTTGGCGGGCTTTTCAAGCGGGAGATGGAGAGCCTCCCAGGCCTTGAGGCCGCCCAGCAGGTTGGAAACGTTCATGAATCCGCTGCGCCTGAGAATGCTTGCAGCGAGGCCGGCGCGATGGCCAACGCTGCAATGCACCACCAGTTCATCTTCTTTCGGTAGCGGAGGAATTTTTTCTTCGAGGTCACCGACATAAATATGGAGCGATCCGGGTATGCGTTTTTGTTCCCGTTCATGGTCATCCCGGACATCCAGCACGCTGATACGGTCCTTCTGCATCCGTTCGGCGCACTCCTGCGCGTTGGTGGTGCCCAACCTGTCGAATGCAAGCCCCTGGTTCCGCCATGCTTCTATTCCGCCAGCCAGCACCCCTTCCACGCGATCCAGGCCGATACGCGCGAGGGACGTTACCGCTTCATGAATATGCCGGGGCTCCTCGACTACCAGGAATATCGGGGTGTTCTCATCCGCTATCCATCCGGCAAACGCAGGAAGGCCCTGCAGCCAGACGTTGTATGATAACGGTATATACGCGCCGGCAAAGGCATCCGGCGGGCGGCAATCGATCACGATACCCTCCTTCATCCTTTCGTGGAATTCACGGGGCTGCAGCATGCGCACACCGCTTCGCGGGCGCGGTCTTCCTCCTTGCAAATTCACCTTTTCCATCTGGGAAAAATAAGGCGGACGAGGCAGCTTCTCCGCGACCTTGTGGTCCATGAACGCCTCGCGGCTGGTTTTAAAGACCAAATTTGTTTCTTTTTCGATGCCGAGCGTGGAGTCGTCACGATCGGAAATGCTGCCGCCGCAGGCGGAGCCGGCTCCGTGCGCTGGAAAAATCAGGGTTTGATCGCCTAACAGCGCGATCCTTTCATGGATGGAATCATAAAGGATTCCAGCGTTTTCCCGTGTCTTCGCCGGGTCTGAGAGATCCGTACGCCCGGTGTCGCTGACAAACAGCGTGTCCCCGGTAAAAATGCCCCAGCATGTCGCTCCGATGTCCTTCGTATAAGCGGCATATGCCATGCTTTCAGGAGTATGCCCGGGCGTTTCCAGTGCAACGAAGCGCGTGGTGCCGGCCTTGAGTTCCTGTCCGTTTTCGAGCTTGATATCCGATTGGCCGAACAGTTCGTGCTTGCCGGTGACAATGTGGGCGCCAGTAGCGTCCGCCAGCGCGCGCGAGCCGAATTCGAAATCTTCCTGACGGTGCGTTTCGAAAATATAAGCGATGCTCAAGCCGTTGTTTTGCGCGAGTTCAAGGTATTCCTCGACATCCCGGCGCGGGTCGATCACCACGGCTATTCCTTCTCCGCAGCCGAGTATGTAAGAGTTCTGTCCCAATCCTGACGCTTTCAGTCTTTTGAAAAACATGCGCCGCTCCAATTTTCGCCAAATTTCGCCCCACAAGCTCTACTACCACCCGTCATTCGAACGCTAATTAAAGTATCAGGGGGACCTTGCATGGTCAGTACGATCGCACACATAGATGGGTAGACGTGGCATGAGGCAGGCAATGGAACTGAAACACAGCCAATAGTCCAATTGCCGGGGGGGATATCCAAGTGGGTATGCGGTGCGTTCTGCGGAGCACTGCGTTATCATGGCGGCAGTTTTTCCGACCTTGCCCATGCCCGATATCGATTCGTTCTTTTCACCCGAGGGCCCGCTGGCGCGGACAGTGTCCGGGTACAGTCCGCGCGCGCAGCAGCTGGAGATGGCGCGGGCAATTGCTGAAACCATCGCGGCAAACTCCGTCCTGGTGGCCGAAGCGGGTACCGGCACGGGTAAAACCTTTGCCTATCTGGTTCCGGCTTTGCTCGGCGGTGGCAAAGTAATCATCTCCACCGGCACCAAGACCTTGCAGGATCAACTTTTCAATCGCGATATTCCGACCGTGCGCGCTGCGCTCAAGGCGCCGGTCACCGTGGCGTTGCTGAAAGGGCGGGCGAATTACGTTTGCCATTATCACCTGGAGCGCACCGTGCAGGAGGGGCGGCCCAGTCTTGCCAGCCGCGAAGAGGTGAAATATCTCAAGCTCATCGAGCGCTACGCAAAGGTCAGCAAAAGCGGCGACAAGAGCGGCCTGAGCGAGGTGCCGGAAAATGCCGGTATCTGGCAGCAGGTGACTTCCACCCGCGACAATTGTCTCGGTTCCGAATGCCCTCATCACAAGGAGTGTTTTGTCATGGAGGCCCGCAAGCAGGCGCTGGCGGCGGATGTGGTGGTCGTCAACCATCACCTCTTTTTCGCCGACGTCATGCTGCGCGACGAGGGTCTCGCCGAACTGCTCCCCGCATGCAACACGGTCATTTTCGATGAAGCCCACCAGCTGCCGGAAACCGCCAGCCTGTTTTTCGGCGAAACGGTCAGCACCAGCCAATTGCTGGAACTGGCGCGCGACACGGAGGCTGAAGCATTGCGGGGGGCGAAGGATTTTGCCCCCCTGCCCCCGGCCATCGCGGCGATGGAGAAAGCCGCGCGTGACTTCCGTCTGACGGTGGAGGGCGAGAATACCCGCATGCCGCTGGCGGCGACAATGAAAAATCCGAAATTCGGCATTGCTCTCGATGAGCTGCTGCAAAAACTTGATGCGATGACAGAGATGCTGGAAAGCCAGGCACAACGCTCGGAAGGCCTGGATAACTGTTGGCAGCGGACGCGCGAAATCGGCGCCAGCATAAAGCGATGGCGTAATGAGGCCGAGGCCGAGGGGTTCGTTCGCTGGGTGGAGGTGTTCAGTCAGGCCCTGCAACTCAACGCGACGCCGCTTTCCATCGCTGAAATTTTCAACAAGCAGTTAAGCGGGTCCCCGCGCGCATGGGTATTCACCTCGGCGACACTGTCAGTGAAAGGCGATTTTTCACACTATACCAGCGAGATGGGCTTGAACGCTGAGTTGGTGGCGGCGCGGTCGGCCTGCTGGGAAAGCCCGTTTGATTTCGCCAATCAGGCTTTGCTCTATGTCCCAGCCGGCCTCCCGGATCCCAACAGCCCGAAATATACGGAAGAGGTGGTGAAGGCGGCGTTGCCGGTATTGAAGGCCAGCCGTGGACGCGCATTCTTGCTGTGCACCAGCCTGCGGTCGATGACGCGCGCACACGAGCTGCTGCTGGAAGCATTCAAGGCGGAACAGCTCGACTATCCGGTATTGCTGCAAGGCCAGGGCTCGCGTTCCCACATGCTGGAGCGTTTTCGCAACACGGCCAACGCGGTACTAATCGGTAGCCAGTCCTTCTGGGAGGGGGTGGACGTGCGCGGCGAAGCCTTGTCCCTGGTGGTGATCGACAAGCTTCCCTTCGCCCCGCCCGATGACCCGGTGCTGGCGGCCCGTATTGATAAAATCAACAAGGAGGGCCGCAACGCCTTCATGGAGTATCAATTGCCGCGCGCGGTTATCAACCTGAAGCAGGGAGCGGGAAGATTGATCCGCGACGAGAGTGATCGTGGCGTGCTGATGATCTGCGATCCGCGCCTCATTACCAAACCCTACGGCAGGAAGATCTGGCAAAGCCTGCCGCCCATGAAGCGTACGCGTGTGCTCGGCGACGTGGAGTCATTTTTCGCCAAACGCTGAACGCATTGGATAACATCTTCGGGAGTTTCCCTGAAACATCCGCTCCAGATTGCCGTTTGACTCAACAGCTTCGCCTGTTTTCGTATGCCACCGTACAGATTCAGCTACAGAAAACATGAATACTGCTCGCCAAACAGCTGAAATTGCTGGTTTTGCAACATCATTGTTTTTGCCGCTCCGGCCCCGGCGCTCGCCGGACGAGATACGCAGCACTGGCATTTGCCGGGGCAAAGAACTTCAATTCAAAGCGATGAAAGCAGGGTATCTGCCACACTGAAATCAGCCTACACCCGATAAGCCCAGTCTGCTTCGGCATACCCCTTTCTCACATGGCTTATAGGCGATGCGAGCATGAATCGGATGCATTCCTTCATTCGTTTTGCGATTATTCTGCCCGCGATTCTCGCCGGGCTAGGCCTGCCACATCATGCAAGGTCGCAGGAAGACCGGCCTGAACCGATGGTGTACGATCTTGTTGATCCGCTTGGCGCCACTAAAGGTAAAACGGAAATCAATACTTTGATGGCCTATTCACCCCGCACAGGCGAGATGGCGTGGTCGCCTGAGATCGAATATGCATTTGCCAAGGGTCATTCAGTTGAGTTTGAGCTACCGATGGAAAATACGACCGTAAACCAATACAAGGTTACAGTGCAAGGTTATTTCGGCGAGTTGATGAAGGGCCGCATGCTTCACGGCTGGCAGGCCGGAGGGCGGCGCATAAACGATGAAAAGGCCTATGCAGCGGAAGTGCTCTACCTGAATGACTACAAGTTTTCAGAGAAGTGGAGCATGATGAATATGCTGGGCGTCAGGCACACCGCAATCGGTAAATCCGGTGATTTCATAGGCTTGCTGAATAACAGCCTGTTTTATAGTTTCAGCAAGCGTTTTTCGTTTGGGGTGGAATTAAATAGTGAAATTGGTGCGCGGAAGTACCGCTACCAGCTGACGCCACAATTCCAATACAGCATCAGCAAAAACGGGATAATCCAGATTGGCGGTGGACCGTCGCAGCTGACAACGCAATGGAACGAGGAGAAAAAAACCGAATGGCTGCTCATTTCCCGTCTTATTTATGATTTTTGATTGGTCGCACAGACGAGTCATAGGCAGAGCTTCTTCAGGGAACCGGTTCCAGCAGGCAGCAGGTCAATAAATGTGCTTGGGCGAGCAGCCATAGCGTGCCAGGCGCACCTATTTTAACCGCCCCTCGCGTCCCATGAGGTCCCATGAGGCCGGAGGGGAACCGTTCGGAGCATCGACCGCATTTCGTCACTCAGGAGAAAAGAGTGGAGCTTGCGAAAAACGGACGCCTCCTAGGAGCGGTCACGCAGTTCCGTTACCCCCTCCTGTCCGGCGCAATGATTACAGCAGAACATAACGCCATTCTTTTCAAGCCCGTGCCCCACGATTCTTACCTTGCAGTGCGCACAAGCCGGCGCCAAGGTACTGATAGCGCACTCGAAGCTATCGAAAGTATAGGTTTTGCTTGCGGCGATCACCTGAAACGATTTGTCATAGTCATTCCCGCATGCATCGCATTTTGGCATAACGCCTCCTCTATTTTAGTGAACGGACAGGTGCATCCCCGAGGATGCTCAACAGCCTGAATACCTGGCTGGTTGTGCATCGCCTGTCGGCAAATTAAAAGTGAAAGGTATTCGCCTCCTTTGCCGACAGGCGCATCCTGAGACATGAGTCGCCGAATTGGCGCAAGTATCCAGCGAGGGAAGCGGGGCCGGCATGTCATTCGCTAGAACCGCAATTGCTTCAGGCCCCCTTGAGTGTTCGCATGTGAGTGTTCGCATCTAGCCGCATCTAGCCCAAGGTGAGCACCGGCTCATGGCACAGAATCCAGGGATAGCCATCCGGGGTACGCTTGCATTCGCAGTTTTGCAACGGATGAGTTCGTTGGGAGGTACACACGAATCTTCCCAGCGACGGCACATAACCGCAGCATCGCATCAATGGAAAAATATCGAACCCCCTCCAGATCTGGCTCGGGGTCACCTGCATCGAACCTGATTTACTGGCAGGCGCCCTTCCCCGGTAGGTATTCACGGATGGGCCAAGCGAGGCTTCCGCATTAAACAGTGGCATGTTCATTTTCATTTCCTCCTGATCACATCATAAAGGGCAACCCCCTTATCCTTAAAGATCGCCCAGTACCGCATGTATTACGCGCATCGCGCCTCCTGACGTGCAGACGCAGATATCCGTTGCGGCGTCGCATTCACAGGTCCAGTCCCGCAGCTTGATGCGTTGGGGGATAACCAGCCCTCCATCGGGCGTGCTGACCCCGTCTGCCATCTGGCGATAAGGCGCGTTGATATGCCCGAGCGAGGCTTCGGCCGTAAATCCCGGTATGGTCATCGTATTCATTTTGTTACCTCCTTGCGGTTGGTGCTTCAAACAGTCGTGGTGGCGGTTACCGATCGTAGTAAGGCGACATTTTGGTCACCAGGAATGGAAATTCCTCGGTGGCGTCAACGCGCACGAAAAACTTCTCGGTAAAGTCGGTGTTACGATTGGTGTAGGAGAAGATGGCCTTGTAGATCCTGCGGGTGCTGCTCAGCGATGACGGCACGACTTCCACCCCGGTGAGCGAACAATCTGCACCGTATTTTTCCGCTGTCTTCGCATAAATAACCTGATAACGCATCGCGAGATAGTTGAGGACGCGATGCTCGTCGGTCGCGCCCGCGTTATCCGTCATCTGCATGATGCGGTTGAACAGTTCTTCGGCGGCGGGTCCAAATTGTTCGTCGCCGACGTTTTCCGGCCTGGGAATGGCCTTGATCAGGGCATCGTGCGCGAACGAGTAGATCTGGTCGAAAGCGACAATGGGAACCATGAGTCCGTTGCATATTTCGGGCGGCGCGATGGGCCCGCGCAGGCCGATAACCACGTCGATATCGTTTGGGGTGGGCGCCGGGCGGATCGCGTCGATCAGCATATCGATATCGGCCGGGTCGCGCGGCTGCAGGAGATAGGTTTCCAGTCCCTGTATGGTAAAGACCCAGCACAGCTGGCGTACCAGGTAGCGGTTCTGGCGTTGCGACAGCACCTCATGAAAGGCTTGCTGATCGGTTTTTCCCGCAGTGTCGGCACGGCCCGTTGCCTGTGCGAATTCCTTTTCGGCAGCAAGATTCGGGAACCGGGCCTCGACCCGGCCGATGGCGTAAACATACGAGATCACGCCGCTGCCATTTTGTGTCATTCCCGCTGCGCCGCCGCAGCTACATCCGCCGGCGCCCGTCTGCGGCGCGACCGGCATGTTTGACCGTGCCTCCTTGAAAGGGGCGGATGCGCGCGTATCCTGCCCCGTCATGTCTTGTCTCATTGTATTCGCCGTATTCGCTTCCCCCATCGGTTGTTCTGGTGTCTCGATCTGTTCGGTCATTTTTTCTCCTCCCAATAGTCAGAGTGTTGTTAGGACTTTCGTCCGTGCCCCCGCTTCATTACGCGCTACGTTGCCATGCGCGCGAGCCAAGCAGGATCTGGTAAGCCGCCTCGGCATCCAGCAGAGGCGGAACGACGGAAGCCCGCCGGGTACTGGAGCAGTGCGTCAGGGCAAGTTTGATCTGCGCCGCGTTCAGGGAGGGAAATTGCGACCACAGCAGCGCAATGGCCCCGGTAATAAATGGCACCGCTACGCTCGTGCCTGAGAGGCTGATGAAGTTGCCATCCGACCCCAGGCTCGTGATCCCATCGCCGGGTGCGCTCAGCCCACGCCTGCCAATTGACCCTCCCAGGTTCGATTCGTTGAGCGGACGCCCGCGCGAATCACAGGCCACTACCGGAATCACCCATGGATGACGCGTTATCGGGGAGGTCCCCAACGTGCCCTGGTTCCCCGCTGCCGCGACAATCAGCACGCCCCGGTGAAGCGCTTGATCGAGCGCCTGATCCAGCATCCATTCGCCCCTGGTGGACGGCTGTGCCAGGGCCACGCTCAAATTGATTACGCGCGCGCCGGCATGGATGCAGTCCAGGATTGCTGTGGCCAGCTCCCCTGGCGTCGCAGCCGGCATGTGTTCCTGTCCGGCACTGGCCTCGCTGAAGATGGGGCGAACGAGGAGCGTGCAGTCAGGACAAATGGCGGGTGCCGGGGATGTCCGCTTCGCGGACAAAATCCCGGCGATGAATGTCCCATGCAGGCAGGCCATGCTCTGGTTCCGGGTGCAGCTCGCCTGGTTGGGTGCGGCGATCTTGCGCATATGCGCCGCGGCCAATTCGGAATGCTGGGTAAAGACCGGACCATCGATGAGCCCGATACTGATCTCGGTGCCGCCGCTGGTGCGTTCCATTAACGCGCTGAGCCTGATGAGTTGCGTGGGGACCATAGGTGGGGGGAACCAGAGAACTTGCAGAAATACCACTGGGGAAGGAGGGGTTCCGTTCGATATCAAACATAGTGGAAGTAATGTACGTCCCGCCCCACAGTCTTCAAACCGTCCCCTAAAAGCGCGCAATTTGCCTTCCCAACCCAAAACCTTTTCTGCCATGCTGGCAGGAGGCTCGCACCCTGCACTCACGTCGTTATCGCAGCATCTTGCGCAGACGATTTACCGCTTCGGCCGCCGCTTTTCCGCGCATTTGCGCAACTCATTATTTTCGATTCCGCAATGATGCTTCGTTTCGCCGGAACAAAATCATCCTTACAATGCGTGGCGACTTAAATAACGGATTGACTCTGGCAGAATGGGGCAAAATTACACATAAGCCAGGCGTTGAAGAGATGCCGTTGTTGCTATAACGCCAGCAAGAAGCTCATGTCCGACAGGCTGATTGATAAGCCGGAATGATCGATCCTGAGACGATATTGGGGGGCAATCGGCTTTTAGCCACATCGGTGCAGAAGAAACCATGATCGAAACGGAGAAAAAATTATCGATGCGAGCTCGTCTCCTGTTTATCGGGATCGCTACGCTGGCGGTCATGCTTTTCGTTGGAACGCAGTTTCAGGTGAGCTCCCAGGGAGACTCCTCCACAACCTATCCAAAAGGCTTTCGCGGGGGTACCTGCACGATCGAATCCGACGCTCTGCTGGTCGGTTACTCGGCTTATTTCATTCCGGCAGACTATGCCATCCCCGAGAACGCAATAAGCGCGGTATCTGTGCCGGTGTTGTGCGGCAAAGTACCCAAGCCGGGCACGCTTGGAGTCACCATCGACCTGCTCTACCCCGAGTCTGCGCGCAACCGGCCGCTGGCTTTGAGCCTGGTCAGGATGGAGGAGAACGCATCGAAAAGAACGATTTTATCCATTCCTCCCAGATCTTATGAAACTGGCATTCTCACTCATGTGATGCAGATCGACTCAACCGGCGAATACAGGCTCTACCTTTCCGGGAAGAATGAAAATCAGGTGGAGTTCCGCCTGGAGATACCGATTACCGTCGGGACGCCTTGGTACGGGGGTATTGCTACGTTCTGGCCGATGCTGCTGCTCACCATTGCAGCCATCGTCTTTTATAATTTCAGGAAGATATTTGATTGATTGCAGTGTGACGAGTTAATTCGCGGCGCGAGCAAGCCATCCAGTCGCAGTCACCGCTCAAAGGTGGAACGAGGCGCTCCCTACCCTGCTCTTCCGGGAAGCTTTGGAGAACGGCATTCTTGTTTCCCGGGAAAATACCTGATTTTCCTTTCTGGTTGCTGGCGCCCTATTCAGGGCGCACAGGCCTCGCCTGTCAATTCCGCATATCCTTTTTATCCCTTGGCTGGTTCCTGCTTACCGCTTCCACCGCTGGGCCTGGCCCATTACCTGTCCATGACCGGCGGTTTTAATGGAAAGGCTTACCACCGGTACAAAGGTACAAAACGCGAAACGATCCAGCGAGTAGCTGATCAATACAGCGCCTATACCACGTGCCCTGCTTCTATCTGGTCTGCGTGTGTGCCGCCGAACAGAACTAGCTTCAGTCCTGGCGTACACTGTCCTTCCATTCATAAAAACAGGAGATCACCATCATGAACTATTTGAAACCTGTTCTGGTTGCCGCGATGCTGTCGTGCACCCTTGCGGCCTGCGATTCGAAACAGGAAAACAAGCGCGAAGCAGTGCTGGAAAAGAAAGCTGACATACTGGAAAAAAAAGCCGATATAGCGCGTGATCAGGGCGAAGCCAAGGCCGACCGTATTGAAAAGGCAGACCCCGGGATAGAGAGCAAGTCGACTGACCGCGCCGCGGAAGCCGCACGCGATACCTCGGAACGCCGGGCTGACCAGTTGGAAAATGAGGCGGACCGGGTAAGAGAAAAAAAATAGGGCCAATAGAGCCCCAAACTTTTACGGTCTTGCCGAGTGGCCGGCATTTAGCAATGGATAGCGGGCTGCACAAGGATGATGGTCGGGTGTGAAAACGTATAGAGCCTGACCATTGTCGGGGCTCCGCTTTCGGGATAAGCATTTCCTGACAGCAAGCCCTGTCCTGCATGCTGCTCTTGTTGCTGTAATGGCGCCTCTCACGGAGGGCAACAATAACCGGAGACAGGATGATGAATTACATGAACTCACCCGGGCGTTTACTGAGCCGCCTGCTCGCCATATAGCCTGGTGATCTCATCCGCGAAGCGCTTTTTAACTTCCGGACGCTTCAGCTTCAATGTCGGTGTCAGCAGTCCATTTTCCACCGACCAGGGTTCCAGGGTCAGGTAAACCGCGCGAACGCGCGCGTATTTGGGAAACCCGCGAACGGCCGCCTTAATCCTGTTAATCACGTAATTCTTCACAACTGAACTTGCGAGCGCGGCGGGGTCCGCCGCGTGCAGACCGAGACTGACCGCAACTTTTTCCCATTCGCCAGGGTTCAGTACCAGAATCGCCCCCAGATGGGGACGCCCTTCGCCCACTACCATCGCTTGGGAGATCAGCGCATCCTGAAGGATCGCCGCCTCCAGGTCTGCAGGAGGGACTTTCTCCCCGCTCGATGTGACCAGGATCTCCTTGAGGCGTCCGCAAATGAAGACGTGACCTTCAGCAATGCGCGCTTGATCGCCGGTGTGCAGCCACCCCTCCGGATCGATCCGGACGCGCGTGTCTTCCGGCCTGTGCCAATACCCGAGCATGACCCCCGGGCTGCGCGCCAATAATTCATCTTCATCGCCGAGCCGGACTTCAACGCCAGGCAATGGCGGGCCCGCGGACTCTGGAATATTATCATCAAGGCGGTTGACGGTCAGTACGGGGGCTGCCTCGGTCATCCCATAGCCCTGCACCAGCGGAAGTCCAAGTGCGAGGAAGTATCGGGAAACCTCGCCGCCCAGGGGTCCTCCTCCGCTTACGGCTATCCGTAGCCGTCCCCCGAGGCTTTCCAACATCTTGTCCGCGACCAGTCGGCGCAACAGCGGCCAGGCGAGGCGGTGCCATAGTGGCAGCGACGTCTTCTGTGGCCGGTGCTGGGTGGCGATAAACTGCTGCCAGCCGATCGTTAACGTCCAGTCGAACAGCAATCCGGCGAGCCTGCCTTTCTCCTGGACCTGCTGGCGCGCCTTGGCTTGAACGCCGTCAAACATCTGAGGCACGCCGATGAGTATGCGCGGGCGGATGGTGGCCAGGTCTTCCTTCAAGTCCTTGAGAGAGCGCGCATACGCCACGCTGCTCCCCGCCATCATGGGAAGATAATATCCCGCGGTACGCTCAAACATATGCGAAAGCGGCAGCAGGGAGAGATAAACATCGTCCCGGTAACCGGATACAGCCGTCAGAATCGCCTCGGTGTTCCACAATATATTGTGGTGAGAGAGCATGACGCCTTTGGGCTTGCCGGTTGTGCCGGAGGTATAAACAAGCGTCGCGAGCTGGTTCGGGTCGGCGTTTCGAGATTTATCCAATTCATAATGATGAGGTTGAGCGTCGGGTTCGCCTCTCCCATGCCCACCGGGGCGTCGCAGCCAGCTGTCGACCGCTTCCACAGGAATTTTCCCGCTGGAATCCGCTGGAGCATCCTCCTCGGGCCGCTGCACGCACAATACTTTTTCCAATCCGGTCAGATTGGCACAGTGGGGAGCCAGCGTTTTCCAACGCCCATGCGTTCCCACCAGGAGCAACCTTGCACCGGCGTCCTCCAGGATATAGGCGATGTTGTCCGCGGTATCAGAGAGATAGAGCGGCACGACGACAAGGCCAAGCGCCAGGGCGGCCTGATCGAAGCATACCCATTCGAGCGAGTTTCGCAGCAGCACCGCCACGCGCTCGCCGGGATCGAGATTCTCCCCGGCCATGGCTGTTTTCCAGGCTGTCACCAGCCCACCCGTTTCCCGCCAGGTATAGCTCTGCCAGTTGCCACTGGCCGGATCGAACTGGCGATAAGCCGGATCATCCGGCGAGCGCTGGACCCGCAAAGCAAACAGCCCCGGGAGGGTACCCGCCGCGGCGCTCGAGATAACGTCAGCTTCCGGCATGGCAACCGCTCGCGCGTTCATCACCAGAAGCCTCCCCTGCCGCCTGCGTTGGTCGCCGGTGCACGGTAACGTCATGGTGACGGGAATAGGGACGGCCATGGCAACGGAAGCCGCGAGGCAAGTTACCGATGATTAACTTCGTCTGATTGCCAGCCAGCACGCTTTCCTCCTTGGTGCCCGGTCTCTACATGTCAATCATAGGCTAAAACGGGACGATAACCAGAACGAATTTTTGATAGTGATCGGGAGGCCCAGTCATGCACTGCATTTATGCAGGCGGCAATTGACTGCGGCCATAGGCAGAGCCGACGCTTTTGCCAGCGACAGGTCGTGCTCGCCCGGGGAGAGCCAGATCTTGAGCGCGGATGCATAAACCACCCAAGGGGAGTTTAAGCCAGCAACGTTCGGTTCCCAACAGACACACGGCATTGGAAATCTTTACTTTAACTTTCGGGGGCAAGCACGTGCTATCGGCCCTTTTTCTCCTAAACTTCAAGCCGGAATCCATCATGACAAAAATCTATGGAACAAAAAATTTCGATGTGATCACTCCTGGCTCCAGCTCTCTGGGCGTCAGTGGAGTTCCAAGCAAGCTCGTTACGGGTTCCGCCGACACCATCTATGGCCTGGGCGGAAACGACAAGATAAACGGTGGGGCAGGTGCGGACACGATGTATGGCGGGGCAGGCCACGACAGTTACTATGTCGGCACGATGTTGGACAAGGTCATCGAAAATGCCCGTCAAGGCACTGACAGTGTATACAGCTCAGTCAATACTGCTAATAAATGGCTGCCCCGCAATGTCGAAAATCTGACGCTCACCGGCACCGCGTTTTTCGGGGGCGGCAACGATCTCGATAATGTGATTACCGGCAATGCGTCCGCCAATACGCTACATGGTTATGGCGGCAATGACCGCCTTAGCGGGGCCAATGGCAACGATAATCTGTATGGCGGCAGCGGTCACGACACGCTCGACGGCGGCGCGGGTGCGGATGCTATGTACGGCGGCGCAGGTAACGATAATTACCGGGTGGACAAACTGACCGACAAGGTTATCGAATACTCCGGGCAAGGAATTGACGGTATTTATAGCTCTGTCAGCACCAGTTATAAATGGCTGCCCCGCAATGTGGAGAATCTTTCGCTTTCCGGCGCCGCCAAGCGAGGGGACGGCAACGATCTCAACAACACGATTACCGGCGATGTTCTCGACAACTCGCTTTATGGCTACGGAGGAAGCGACAAATTATACGGCGGCAGTGGAAATGACGTGCTAAGCGGAGGCGCAGGCAGGGACACCCTGGTAGGGGGGCCGGGCAACGATGTGCTCGATGCGGGGGCGGGTTTGAACACCCTGTACGGAGATGCAGGCAAGGACCGGTTCGACTTCACGAGTGCAGAGCGGAATGAGACGTCCCTTCGCACAATCATCAAGGACCTGAAGATCGATGACGACCGCATCGGTTTGGCAGCGCAGGATGGCGAGGCATTCTCCGAAGGGCTGAGCTGGGCGAAGGAAGGCGTTGTCGGCAGCACGCTCAAGCCCGATTGGTACTTCGAAGGGAGTACCGGCGATGACGGGGAGGACCCGAGCGGAATTTATCTGAGTTTTCGCGGCGCCGCCCCGTCCAGCGCGACCATCGCCGACCTGTGGTACAACCCTACCTTCGCGATCGCGGGGGACAGCAGCTGGTTTGCAACCGTAGAGTTCGCTGCCGATGCAAAAATAATCGGGCTGTCGGCGGACGACTTCGTGCTGATCTGAGTTACGTTTCCACGTCCGCCAGGTCGGCAAGCGTGTCGTATTCGTAGTAACGCTTGTAATCGACCATTTGCCGTGGCGTGACCGTATCGTTGAAGATACTGTAAAGCGCATCGTCGACACGGTGAAACTGCAGCGTCTCCGGGGAGGTCATATCCGGCAGGTAGGGGGAATCCGGGTGCCTTTCCTGCCACGCTGCCCAGATGCGGTCCACGTTACAGTGATGCAGGAAGAATATCGGGTCGTTGGGCGACGATGATAACGACATGTCGCCGCCAATCCATACGTGCACATTGTTGTGAATGCGAGCGCTTCCGATCCAGCCTTCAACCAGGTTACGCATGCCGTCGGAGGATGAATTAAATGGCCGAGAGTCGTAAGCGGGCTGCTCGCGGACAACGGCACGAACGTCCTCGCGGCGTGGTAGCCTTCCCGTGCTGCCGAGAGAACGTTGCAGCGAGCGGTCGGCGCGCCGGAGATCCCCGGTCCTCAGATTCATTTCCAGCCGCACGCGCCAGTCGCTACCGGCGAATTGGCCGAGGTTCGCGTTATTCCACACGGAAGATGTGACTGGTTCATCCAATTCCGCATCGGCGCTCCAGTCCCAGTACGGAATTCTGAACTCGTCGTCGTTTACCGCCCGCCTGAGCAAGCCTTCAAAAGTGACAAGAAAGTAGCGGTGCCATGGAAGGAATGACGGACCGGAGTGCGCGGCATTGCGGTCGCTTTGGTTCGGGGGGGTCATCAACATCATCGTCTGGTGGTGCCAGAAGACAAAAGAGTCGTAAACCGACAATCCATCCTGGCCCGGCCATGGCGACTGAGCAGGGTCTTTAAGCCGCCTTACCCCGTCGATGTAGCGCTGGGCGGCATCGGCGTCGGTTAGAAAATTGCGGCGGATCATGAGTGATCTCCATGATGGTTATGATCGGAATCGCTCGGGGTGGTGGAAGAATTGGAGAATGCGTCCTCCGGATAGGCGTCCATGACCGCTTTCATCAAATCGACTGCGGAAGCGTATGTCACGAATGGCGTAGCATGCGTGAATACCTGTCCGTCTTCGTCAACCGAAAGGTGGAGGTCAGCCGGTTTTCCATCCACCTCTATGCGATAGGTTGTAATGATCCTGACTGTGTGGCCCTTATGGGCGAGCTCGCGCACGCTGGTCGCTTCATGCTTGCCGTGGGGCTCAACATAGGAGGGAAACTTCGTTTTGACCCACTCGGGGTGGGATTGGGCACCGTCGGTGGGAGAATACCGCGCCAGAACCGATATATCTGGATTGGTAATGGGGTTGGTCCGTTCTCCGAGGGGCACCGCTTCGCCTTGCTTGCTCTCCTTTCCCCTCCCGCCTCCACCTTTGCCCGGCACTTTCTTTTCTTCCATAACGATTCCTCCACGATCCCGTCAAGACAGCGAAATTGACTCTTAAGCCATTTTCATGTGGCCGGGTTGCTCAAAGCACGGGTATGTCTTCCGCCACGCCTTTCAAGTGGACGACATCGTAAGACAGTTCAGCGCCTGCCGGATTGATCAGCCGTCCGCGGCTACGAATCCTGATTCCGAGCGTGTCGAAATCCTGCCGCGCCTCGCCCCCAAGATTGACCGGCGGGAGAATCAGCGCGAAATCGAGCCCTCCGGCGTCTGCGTTGGGTTTCAACACCACTGAAACGACCGACCCGAGCACCGTCTGTTCCTGCGTAATATCGTCCCCTCGGAAGATAAATTGCCCTTCCAGACCGTGGTATTCAAGCTGCGCTTCCGTCGAAGATTCGCTCGTACCCAACGGCGTAAGCGCCCTGGGGAAAAAAACGATGCGCGTGCCCTTGCTGCTGTCGGTGAGGGTGAACCGGTTGGGTTGGCGATGAGGTTGTCCGGCACCAGCCACCAGTGCTGTTTGTGAATTTTTCGCAGCATGTATACGCACCCCTTCGACGCCCTCAGGAGAATTCTCCCATATGTCTGAAACCTCGATTACGGAGATTACCTGGGTAGCCGCGCCGGCGGGGGGGTCGGCGATGAAATCGAATCCGTAAATACCGTCCGGAGGCGCCTGGATATGGATATGCGGTATCAATTTGGGGTTTGACCAGCCGCCGGTCGGCACGGTGCCGAACGCATCGATCTTTAATTTTGGGGGAAAGCTTTCCAGTACTGAAAGCTTGACACTGGTTATTTCAAGAATTTTTTCCATGCCCGATTCCCGGTAAGGGATACCACACGCGTGCTTCTGCTCCCATACCTTTATAGTTTACAGCACCGAAAAGGCAAGGATATATCGAAACACCAACCTGCTCCCCGGCAAATGGGAATATTGCCCCGCCCGGTTTTTACATGCTTTTCATAGTGAACAATCGGGGCGTACCATCCCAAGGGAGGCTTATAGCGATCTCCTGACAGCGCTGGCGGTTCCTCCATGGGGCCCATCCTGTTTCTTTGCTGCTTAAAGAAGACGGTTTCGAAACAGCCAGGCGGCCAGAGGCAGCGTAATGGCTGAAATGATCAGCAGCGGGATCAGGTCATAGACAACCATGAGCAGTCCGGCTCCTTCCAGATAGACGCGTTGCATCAGGTCGATGGCGAATCGCAGCGGGTTAACCAGGGTTGCAATCTGCAGAAATTGCGGCATGTTGCGGACGGGGGTGGCCAGTCCGGACAGCAGTATCAAAGGCATGATAAGCATGAAGGTATAGAGCATGGCCTGCTGCATGTTTGCGGAAACCGCCGAGATGGACAGCCCCAGGCCGACGCTGGCAATTATAAACAGGACCAGCCCGGTATACAGGGTCACGAGCGAGCCCGCCAGCGGTATCTCGAACCAGAACAGCGCCACCATAAGGACGATTGTCGATTGCATCAAGCCAATGAGCATGATGGGGATGGCCTTGCCGATCATTATCTCTGTAGGTGAAAATGGCGTTACCAGCAACTGGTCAAAAGTGCCGTTTTCGCGCTCGCGGGCGACGGACAGTGCAGCGAGCATCAGGGTCTGTATCATGCTGAGCGAGGCGATAAGGCCCGGCAGCAGGTTCCAGCGCGTTTCAAGGTTGGGGTTGTACCAGGCGCGCGCCTCGACCGTAACCGGAGGCCGATTCTGTTCGCGCAATGACGCGTTATACGACTCAATCACCGTGCCGACATAAAATGCGGCGGAGCCCGCGGTGTTGGAGTTGCGCCCGTCGAGGATCAGTTGCACCGGGGCGGGTTCGCCTGCCTTGAGCTGCCGCTCGAAGAGCGGGCCGATTTGGATCGCCATCAGCGCTTCTCCGGAATTGATGACGCGCGCGATCTCGTTTGGTGTTTCCAGGGTCGCCACCCGGCGGAACACGCCTGTTCCATCCAGACGCGCGACCAGTTCAACGGAGGCAGCGCCCCTGCTTTGATCAAGTAACGCGTATGGCACGTTGTTCAGGTCGTAGGTGGCGGCGTAACCGAACAGAAAGCTCTCCATCAGCGAGGGAACCACCAGAATTATCCGGTTGGCTGGATCTTTCAGGATGGCCAGTAATTCCTTCCGGCACAGGCTGACCACGCGGCGCAGAAAGTCGAGCATGGGTTAGTCCAGACTCTTGCGCGTGACGAATCGCGCCAGCCCGAGCAGCAGCACTGCGTAGCCAGCCAAGATCGCGCTATTCTTTAGGATCAGCGGCCACACATTGCCGGCGAGAAACAAGGTCCTGATCAGTTCCATGAAATAGGTAGCGGGCAGAAGCTGACCCACCAGATAAATGACAGTTGGCACGTTGCGCAGGTCGAACAGGAAGCCGGAGAGCATCAAGGCAGGCATGAAGCTGCTAATCAGGGCTATCTGGCTGGCCAGGAACTGGTTTTTCACCGACGAGGAAATGACCAGTCCGAGGCCCAGTGCCACCAGCATATAGAGCATCGAGCTGCCCAGCACGATCAGAAACGAGCCGAACATCGGTACCTGGAACAGGAAGCGTGCGGCGACCAGGCACATGCCCAATCCCAGCATTCCGACCAGAAAATACGGAATGATCTTGGCCAGCAGGATCTCGGTTGGCCGCACTGGCGAAACGAATAATGCCTCCAGAGTGCCGCGTTCCCATTCCCGGGCCATTACCATCGCGGTGAGGAAAGCGCCGACCAGGGTCATGAGCAGCACGATGAGCCCCGGCACCAGGTACCAGGTGCTCGTGTTCGCGGAGTTGAACCACATCCGTTCAATCAGCATTACAGAGCCTGCAGAAACACTGTCCGGGCGCCCTCTCCGGTCGGCAAGGCGTTGGGCCCATTGGCTGATGGTGCTGCTTACATAGCCGCGTATGATCAGGGCGCGGCTGGCCTCGGAGCCATGCACCAGCACTTGCACCTGGGCATCACCCGCCGCCAGGCGGCGGGAAAAATCATTCGGTACCCGCACGATGGCATCCACCCTGCGTGCCAGCATGAGGCGCTCGGCATCATGCATCGAGCTTACCACCACGGGTGATATGTATGCGGAAAGCTCCAGCCCCGCGACGACGTCAGCGGCCATGGGCGATGGGTCTTCGAGCACCACTGCGACAGGCGCGTTCTTAACATCGAGCGACAGTCCATAGCCAAAAATCAGGATGAGCGCGATGGGCAACCCAATACCAATAGCAAGATTGCTTTTGTCACGCAGGAGTTGACGAATCTCCTTGCGGGTTAAAGAGAGAACGCGTTTCCAGAATCCTCTAAATCCTTCGAGTCGACCCCCGTCCGCATCTTCCCGGGCGGGCGTCCTTACTTTGCTCATCAGCCTGCTGTCTCCACATGGGTTGCATCCTCTCTCTGCCTCGCGCGTGCAACAATACCGATGAACGCCTGCTCCATGCTCAGTTTGCTATCTTCCCCGCCTGCCTGCCGACGCACCTCCTGGGGGGTGCCGAGCGCAAGCAGTTTGCCTGCATCCTGTATTACGATGCGGTCGCAATACTCAGCTTCTTCCATGAAATGCGTAGTGATGACGATCGTCGTTCCCACCTGTGACAGCGCCGTAATACGTCGCCAGAACGCGCGCCGCTTCAGCGGATCGGTGCCGCTGGTAGGTTCGTCAAGGAACAGGATGTCAGGTTCGTGCAACAGACCGACGGCCATTGCGAGGCGTTGCTTGAATCCACCGGGCAGTTGGCCGCTGGGCGAATTTTCCCTGCCGTCAAGGTCGAATTGCTGAACTACGGTGCGGATGCGGTCACGCAAGCGGTCGCCATGCAAGCCATACGCGCTGCCGAAGAACTCCAGGTTTTCCCGTACCGAGAGGTCGCCGTAGAGAGAGAATTTCTGCGATACGTATCCGATATTGCGCCGCGCAACGGCTCGCGCATGCCGCAGGTCTACCCCGGCGACATGGACGAAACCGCTGCTCGCGGGCAAAAGACCGCACAGCACGCGAAAGGTGGTGGTTTTGCCTGCGCCATTTGGTCCCAGCAAACCAAAAATCTCGCCGCGGCGAACCGAAAACGAGACATGATCCACGGCGACGAATTCGCCAAAGGTGCGCACAAGATCTTTCACCTCAATTGCGATTTCATCCCCAATTCCTGTTGCAGGACGGTGGGTATCCTCCGCTTCGGCATCCGCCGGCGCGATGGTTTCCACCTCCGCATCATGCCATTTTCGCAGCAGGACCATGAACCCGTCCTCAAGACGTGCCTCTGCGGGGAACACCTCGATACCGTCCAGCAAGGCATCCAGCCGTTGCTTGTCCGCATCGGCACGACGGATGAAACGGACGGCGCCAGCCTGGGGAACCGCATCGATAATACTTTCCACCTCATCCAGCAGACGTGCCTGCAGGATCCGCGGCGGCTGGTCCGCCGGGGGGATGGCGATAAAGCACAGGTGGTTTGCCTGAGCCTGAATATCCGCGGGGGTGCCGCTGGTCAGCAGCCTGCCCTCGTGCAGCACGAACACCCGGGCGCAGCGCTCGGCTTCATCGAGATAGGCGGTAGTGACGAGCACGGTCAGGCGCTCATCGTGAATCATCTGGAGGATAATGTCCCACAGCTCGACACGGGATAGCGGGTCCACGCCGACGGTCGGCTCATCGAGCAGCAGCAGTTCGGGTGAGCGGACGAGCGTGCAGGCGAGGCCCAGCTTCTGCTTCATCCCACCGGACAGTTTTCCCGCCGGGCGGGAAGTAAAGCGCGCCAGATTGGTCATGTGCAGCAGGCGGCGGTAGCGTTCCTTGCGAGCCTCCTGCGTCACGCCGTGCAGATCCGCATAAAGGTCGAGGTTTTCCTGCACGCTCAGGTCTTCATACAGGCCGAAGCGCTGGGGCATATAGCTGATACGGTCCTGAACCGCTTGCGGATCTGCGGCGACATCGATACCCAGAACCTCAAGCCGGCCTTCGTCCGCCTTCATCAGTCCCGCCATCATCCGCAGCAGCGTCGTTTTGCCCGCGCCGTCCGGCCCAACCAAAGCGGTGAGCGTCCCTGCGGGTATTTCGAGAGAGACATCGGTGACGGCGGGCACCGTCTGTCCCGTTTCCTTGACCAGAAAGCGCTTGTGAAGTCCGCTTCCCGCCAGCGCCGCCGTTTCGCTCATCCTTACGTCCTGGGGAGCTGTTTGTCCAGCTGTTTGTCCTCTTGCAGAGGAATATGCACGGTAGCCGGCATGCCTAAACGCAGCCGATCATCGGCATCGTCGACATAGACGCGCACTTCGTATACGAGGCTGGTACGCAACTCTTCAGTCTGGACGGTTTTAGGCGTGAACTCCGCTACGGAGGAAATATAGCCTATGCGTCCCTGGATGGGCCGGTCGGGGTGGCTGTCGATGGTCACGCGAGCGCTCATTCCCGGCTTGATATGGCCCAGATCGACTTCAGTTATGTAGGCGCGCACCCATTTCGGGTCTGTAATCGCCAGCGCATAAACCGGGCGTTCCGGCGAGGCCATATCGCCTGGTTCCAGCAGGCGCGAGCGGATCGTGGCATTGATAGGAGCTTTCAATTCCGCCTGGTTGAGGTAATGAATGAACAATGCCAGTTCGGCCCGGGCCACGTTCAGCTGCGCCTGGGCCTGGGAAATGTCCTCGCGGCGCGGACCGATCCGCGCCAGTTGCAAGGCCTTTTTGCGGTTTTCAAGTTGTGCGCGGGCTACGCGCCGGCGGGAACGCGCATTATCAACAGCCTCCTCGCTGACAGCCCCGGAAGAATTGTCGGTTATCTCCCGGAGGCGGGTCCAATGCTGTTCAGCAAGATCCGTCTCGGCCTGCGCGGCACGCACCTCAGCCCTGGCCTGCGCCACCTCCTCCGGACGCGTGCCGTTCTTCAGCCGCAGCAAAACCTGCTCCTGCACCGCGATGCGAGCTTCCGCCTCCGCGATTTGCAGGGTCAGGGCGCGGGTATCCAGGCGCGCGATGACCTGGCCGGCCTCGACGCGGTCGCCTTCCTGCACGCGCATCTCGGCTACCCGCTCGCTGCCGTTGAACGCCAGTGAAACCTGGCGGATATCCACGTTACCGAAGAGTACCAGTGTGGCGGTATCGGCGGGCTGCCGGGTGAAATACCACCCCCCCAGCGCCAGGACGGCCAAGCCGATCACTACAGCAGCCGGTGCGAATCGTTTGAGTCGTTCATCCATAAGGTAAATTGGGCAGTCCCGTTATTGCAGCGCTCCCATGCGCTGATCGTTCGGTTCCGGCTTTATGAGCCCGGAACGCGATTTTATCGAGCTCTGCTGTTTGCGCAAGTCTGTCTGGTCAGGCCCCCTCGCCGCCCTGCCGCTCGACAATGGCTGTGGCGGCGTCATTCACCGCTACTATTGCAGCGGGAATAGCCGCCGCGTTGCCGGAGGATACCGCCGCGGCGAAGAGGATCAGCGCGGACGCCAGATCAAGCGCCTGCTTGAGGGTGGCGATATGTTGCACCGCCGACTTTGCCGCTTTCACGCTGAACTGCAAATGGACAACCGCGGTCTGGCTATCCATCAGGACAAGTCCGACAGCCGTCGTGTATATGCTGGACGCCATGTTCAACAGGCGAATCTCCCGGCCGTCAAGCACATCCCATTCGGCTTTCGTCAGGCTGGACCGATTCCTGATGCGCCAGTCGCCCAGCAGAATTGCGGCATCCCGAAACTGGTTGCCTAACTCGAACGCATCATCCGGCGTAAGTTTATCCATGGCGCTTTCCCGTATTATCGCGCAACCTCAACGAAATGCCGGTAAGCATACCGAAGTTCATCGATATACGGGCTGAATTGCTTGCTCAGCTCGTCATTACCAATCATGCCCGTATGCTCATGTAGAAATCGGTGCCCGTGCGCGATCTTCTCCAGCACGTCGTCGTACGCCTGGACGCTTCTGAGCCGTGCATCCACGCGCCCGAGCGCATCCGCCCTGGCTTCTCGCGCCAGCGCCATCGCGACAGGTTCCGGAGGGTTATCCGGCGCGAGCATGAAGTTGTCGTAATACCTTGTGACGAGCGTAGATTCAACCTGCAAATCGGCGCCGATACCTTTCGTTACGATTTTGCGGGTAGCCTTGATAATATCCTGCAGAGGCTCATTGCCGTCCCGGATCAGGTTCTTGATCTCATTCTGCCGATAGGTCGCGGTGACAGCCCGCGCGAGCAAGGTCGATAGCGCGCCCACCGCTTCTTTCTCGCCACTGGTAAGCAGTGTCGCCTTGTTGAGACTGGCGCTGAGGTCCTTCACCGATTTATCGTACGTTCTGATCTCGCCAGTCGTGAGTCCAGCCAACCCCTGCATGTAATCGGCTATCGTTTGCTGAAGTAAATCCAGGCTTGCTTGCTGCGCTTCCCGGCGCGTTTTTTGTGCTTCCAGTTCTGCGTGGTATTCAGGTGGCTGGTATTGCTTGCGTCTGTCCATCGCCGCAATATAGTCTCGCGACAGGGCTTCATGTTCCGTTGCCTTGAATGAAAGCGTCGCGAAGGTTTTTACATCTGTAAAATTCGCGCAACCGGATACCCCCATCGCCAGCAGAAAAATGGCGGCTGCCGGAAAGAAATTTCCTGAACGGAGGGGGCGAGTCATGTTGAATTCCCTGTACTAACTGAACAATTGTCGCGGTGGTGCAATATCGCCGCCCATTCCAGACACTGCCGCATATATTCAGCTCATCATTTCTCGTGGAAAATGCGTATTGCGTGTGGCATGGTCGAGTCTCATGCCCCGTTAACGGAATGTGAAGTAAAAAACTGATATGGTTTCATTCTTCGGGCGGATGGCCGGACGCGGTGCTCATGCATAATTCGCGGTTTTAATAATACTGAAAATCCCGTCCTCATGAGAAGAATTCCTTTGAGCGCCATTGCCCTGGCGGCAAGTCTCGCCATAGCGGCCGCCTGCGCTGCCGCCCAGCCAGGCAATGGGAATGAGCACGGTGGCTTCAGGCTGAACTATATTGGCCACCAACTCGTACCCAACAAAACCCGTTTCAACGGTACCACCATTGGTGGTTTGTCCTCTCTTGACTATGACTCGGCCAGCGACCGTTATATTACGGTCAGCGACGACCGCAGCAACATCAATCCCGCCCGGTTTTACCAGCTTTCCCTCGATCTGGCCCTATTCACTCGCTCAGTGGCGCCGGGCATGGAAGGGGTGGTGTTTCACTCCGTAACGACGATCCAGCAACCCGACGGAAGCGCCTTCAAGAGTGGTACGGTCGATCCGGAAGGCCTGCGGTTTGACCGGGCGCGCAACAAGATATACTGGAGCGACGAGGGCCAGCGGGGAATCGTACGCATCAGGAACCCGGCAGTGCGTGAAATGAATCCGGATGGGAGCCACAGCCGCGATTTCAGCGTGCCCTACTACTATTATCCGCGCGGCTCGAGGCTGGGGATATTCCCTGGCGATCGCGGCGTCTACAGTAACCTGGCATTCGAGAGTCTTGCGTTATCGATTGACCGCAATATTCTCTATACAGCCACGGAAAATGGCTTGATTCAAGATGCGCCCCCCGCCAATATTGTTACAGGCTCGCGCTCACGAATTCTGTCCTTTGACATCGCCAGCGGGGCGTCGGCCGCTGAGTACGTCTACAACGTCGATCCGGTTGCATTCATTCCGGCCTCGATCGTGGGATTCGCAACCAATGGTCTTACAGACTTCGTTGCAATTGGAGACCGACAGTTCATCACGATTGAACGCGCTTTCACGCTCGATGCGCTCTTACCCGGCAGCAACTCGACCGGTTATACTATCCGCCTTTATTATGCAGATGCGCGAAACGCGACCGATATTTCGGGAATGCCGACAATTGCAGGCTTCAGCGTTGTGCCGGTACGGAAAACATTGCTGCTGGATTTATCGGAACTGAAAAACGACGACGGTTCCGCGCTGGCGCAGGGTAACATCGAAGGTATCACGCTGGGGCCGATTTTCAATGGCAAGCGCACCGTCATCCTGGTAGCCGATAATAATTTTTCCCGCAGCCAGTTGACCCAATTTATTGCTTTCGAGATCAGTCCGGAGTGAGATGCCGGTTGGGGGAAGTTTTCCCCTGCTGGTCGCAGGGTTTCCTGTAATCTTGATTCCCGCATTGAAATAACCGGGACATTTCATGAAGAATACCTACGCAGTGCTCGGACTCGGTATTTTCGGATCAACCGTTGCGCTTGAGCTTTCACGGCTGGGCCACGATGTCATAGGGATCGATCTTGACCCCAATCTTGTCAATAATATCGCGGAGAAGATAACTCAGGCCGTCATCGCTGACGCGCAGGATGAGAAGGTGTTACGCGACCTGGGCGTTCACGAGTGCGATGGCGTGGTGATTGCAATTGGAGAAGACATCGAGGCAAATATTCTTGCCACTTTGATCGTCAAAGGGATGCCGAAGCCAAAAGTTTGGGCAAAAGCGCACAATCCCAACCACCATAAGATACTGGAAAAACTGGGCACCGATCATATCGTGCACCCCGAGCATGAAATGGGTCTGCGCCTGGCGCGGGGAATGGTCTATCCCGAGGTGATGGATTACATCAGCTTTGGGGATGACCATTTCGCGGTGCAGGTGCGAGCTTCAGAGCGGCTTGCCGGGCAGAAACTGGATTCCCTGCATCTGGCGGAAAATGATCTTCAATGCTTGCTGATCAAGAATCAGGATCAGGTGTTGAGGCCACCACCACAGCAGTACGAATTCAGGTGTAACGATAAGATACTGTTATGGGGGACACTGCGCAATCTGCGAAAGATCAGCAAGTACTTATGAAATTCGCATTACTGGGCGACAGGCTGTTTCAGCAGGTCAAAACGCATGTTCTCGGACTGACGCCTCCCCAGGCCCTGGTTCTCTCCTATATCGGTTTGTGTTTCGTTGGCTCGCTGTTGTTGAAACTGCCGGCGGCCACACAGATACCCATTTCCTGGTCGCAGGCCATCTTTACCGCTGTGTCGGCTTCGACCGTGACCGGCCTGGTCGTGGTCGATACCGGCACCCACTTCACCCTGCTGGGTCATTGGATACTGCTTTTCCTGATGCAATGCGGTGGGCTCGGGTTGATGACGTTCGGCATACTCATCATTCACCTGATGAAAGGCCAGCTGGGGCTTAAGCACCGCGCGGCATTGCGTGAAAGCTTCAATCAGAGCGGGCAAGGCGACTTACGCCGGCTTATGTTCTGGGCGGTCGGTTTCACCGCCATCATGGAGTTGCTCGGGACCGCCATGCTGGCCATTCAGTGGGTCCCGGAAATGGGATGGAACCGAGGGCTGTTCTATAGTTTTTTTCATGCCCTTTCCGCCTTCAACAACGCGGGTTTTGCATTAGCGCACGATGGTCTGGTTGCCTATGTTGCCAACCCCCTCGTGAATATCGCGATATCGCTGCTGCTCATCTGCGGGGGAATCGGCTTTGTGGTCGTGGCCGACATCATCGGCAAAAAGCGTTTCGCGCAATACTCGCTGCACACCAAACTGATGCTGATCGGTACGATTGCGATCAACCTGGTTGCAATGCTCGTGGTTCTGGTGCTCGAATATGGAAATCCCGCCACTTTGGCCGCACTGCCCGGCTGGGGAGCGAAACTCTGGGCATCCTGGTTCCAGGCTGTGACACCGCGCAGCGCCGGCTATAACACGCTGGATATCGGAGCCCTTCTGCCGTCAACCGCATTTTTTATTACTGGGCTGATGCTTATCGGCGGCGGCAGCGGCTCGACGGCCGGCGGCATTAAACTCAGCACGTTCCTCGTGGTATTGCTGACGACTTGGGCATTTCTAAGAAAGCAGGAACGCCCGGTGGTATTTGGCCGCAGCATCCAGCTGGATATCATCCGTAAATCGCTGGCGATTATCGTCATTTCGCTGCTGTGTGTAACCACCGGCATATTCCTGCTGACCATTACAGAAACGGCGGCTTTCCTGGATCTGGCGTTTGAGGGCGTATCCGCAGCAGCCACGGTCGGGTTGTCGCGGGGAATCACCGCGGATTTATCATTGGCGGGTCAGGCCATCATTGTCATACTGATGGTGATCGGCCGCGTCGGGCCGCTCACCATCGCATTCACGCTGGCTACCACGCGTGGGGAAAGCATTCAGTATCCGTCAGGACAAGTGAGCATTGGATAGCTGGATAACGGGTGGCGCATAGTCGAACTGCCCCGGGGCTATTCTTATGCTCATCCTGGTGCTTATTCGGTTGTGTGGGGGAGAGATCGTGCGTTCCCCTGGTCGATCACGGCGGGAATATCCCTCGTGGGACGGGCAAATTTACCTTTCAGGTCGTCAACGCCCGATTGCGGCTTGGCATACTGCTTGAGGTCTTCGCGCTGTTTACGCACCTCGGAGGTGTCGATCTTAAGTTTCTTGTCCCGCTTCTCCACCAATCCGGGTATCGCTTCGCCATCCCTGCTAAAAGACCAGCCCAGCATCGGCTCACCCAACGGCAGTGTCGTGCCCAGCTTTCCTTCATGACCGGTGTCCCAGACGTGCCAGGTTTTGCCATAGCTGTTCATTTTTCCTTTCATCAGCGATTTTTCGGCCATGTTCGGAATGCCGGGGGCGATAAGCTGCCCGGAAAGAATTTCGCCATTATGAGGATGCCAGTACTTTTTTTCCTCCTCGGGGAGGCTAGCAAAAAGCTTTTCGGAAATAATGTATTCAATGCCGTTCAGATTCGCGTCCCCGGTATTGCCATCGAACAGCGCGCACTGCGCGAAGTCCTCATTTACCTGATGGCAATAGTGATGGGCCTCCATCTGGTCTTCGGGAGAGTCCTTCATGGGATGGAAGCCTACGAGATAGATATCGAAGCGCTTCAACGGAGAATTGCTCTGTAGAAGTTTCGCGCCTAATTCCAGGATTCTTGTTTTTGGGGTTTTTGTCTCGCCAGCCGGAACGATATCCGGCTCCTTTGACTCTTGCGCGGAGCTTGCCGGTGCAAGAGCGATCAGCATCAGTCCTGCCAGCAAGGCGTACCCCGTCGAAAAACTTCCATTCAGCTTATGCATATCCCCTCCTGGGTAAGCTTGCGGGAAACTATTCTACGGATAGTGCCGCGCTTTTCGGTACGCTAACGCACACGGTATGCTTGCAACTACCGTCGCAGTACCGCACAAAGCCACGCCATATCGGAACATGGCGTGGCATTCAGCCAATAACTGACCTCCGGTTGGCGAGCTAGTCTGCTCCGCCTCCACCCGACGAAAATTTATCGAGGTATTTTTTGATGATGACCTTCCCCGGTACTTTATCCGCCTGGCTGAAGACAACATAATTGATGAGGCCGTGCACCGCCATGGCGATCAGCAATCCCTCGAATATTCCTACCTTATAGACCAGCAAGCCGCAGACGGTGGCAAGGATCATTGCGTATTGCCCGTAATGCGCCACGTGCCAAAGCCCCATGATCATTTTCCAGCCCGAGAAAATCATGATCGCGGCCAGCGAAAACTTGGGCAGATACTCCAGGTACTGCGAGTTCAGGACGAAGAACGCGACCACGACCCCAACCACGAGGACCGAGAATTTGGTCATCGCGCCGGCCAGCTTATTCGTCGTACTTTTTGCCAGTCCGTCGAGGTTGGTCATGCCGCCAAAGAAGCTGGAGCCCATGTTTGCTATCCAGATGGCCAGCAGGCTGTTGTTGGTATTGCACTTGCGCCCCAGCGGATCGATTTTCTCGATTGCTGCATTGCTCATCACCTGCTCGATGACGTCGATCACGGCCAGCATGGCGGCAAAGCCAATTACGTACACCCAGGTCAGCGTGCTATCGAAATGTGGCAGCGGCAGCGCCAGCAGAAGCTCCACGTCATCCACATGCAGCATCGGGACCGGCAGGAATTGCGCCAGCACAATGCTCGCACCGATCAGGAGGAAATAAGGCACGGCCGGCTTCGTGTCCTTGAATTTGGAGAACAAGTAAACAAAGGTGGCAAAACCGACCAGGGAAATAAGGGCCATCTGTATCCGTGCGCCGTTCCAGAATGCATCAGCCGCTTCCTGCTCGGCTGGTATCTCGTAAGTGAAGGTCAGGAACTTCAGCGCAATTTTCAAGCCGACGCCTGCCAGCAGTCCTTCGACGAGATAGCTGGGCACCGCCAGCAAAATGTACTTTTGCCAGTTGAACTTCCATATCATTGCCTGCATCGCGGCAGTAAGAAAAATGACAAAGGCCATGTTTTCCATGCCGAAACTCGCCACACCCATGGCGAGCACAGGCGCGAGGCCTGCGGCAACCCCAGGCGCGCCGATATAGTTCCCGGGCCTCATAAAAGCGTTAATCCAGCCGATGAAACAGGCAAAGGCGACGGTTGCGAGGGCAACCTTGATGGGGTAATCGGACATCAGTGCAATGCCGACAGACAGGGGAATCGCCATTGCGCCGGTGATGATGCCAGCTTGTACGTCGCGGGCAAGGTACTTGGCTTCAAACGCGGCCGACGCCGGCTTAATGCCCGAGAGCGATCCCGCACTTCCAGCGCTGTGGGCGGCGAGGTCGCCGTGAGCCGCCGACGGAGGCTCGTTGTGGTGCTTGGTTTCAGACATGTGGATTATTCCTTCCGAATTTGGCTATTGCTGGTTTGTTGCAATCTTGCCGGGAGTTGCAAAAGGCTTTCGTTATCAGTCCTGCCTGGTACCCCGCAAGTCTCTTCATTTTTTCCCCCTCTTTTGTGTCCCTTCAGTGGACTGGGCAGAATCGCGTGTCCTGGCGGAGGTGCTGCGCTTCGGTTTTGTGTAGCCGGGATTGATCTCGGTGTCATCCCCAAAGGAATCATTAGCCATGTTGGTATCTGGGCGGACAAAGTCCACGCTTGCGCAAAACTGTATTGCGTCCGGCTCCGCCCCGGTGGTTCGGATAGGATGTTCCGGAGCTTCCGCGCGGGCAGCGGGCGACGCGCGCGACAGCGCCGACACTTCGTTGCGCGCACGCTCCGCGTGCAATTCGGAAAGCACATCAGCGACCCGTTGGCGATCCGCGTCGAGGTCCTGCTTAAGTTGTTGAAACGATACGGCCATGCGTTCCAGCGCGGGTTGAGCCATTAGCATGAATTCGGAAATCACACCACTCATGCTTTGCCCGCTCGCAGCGCTGATCTTGCGCAGAATAGCGTGTTGCTCCTCGGTAAGCGTTACGGTTATACGCGGCTTGGATGTGGGCATAGTTGCTCTCCTGATAAGTTTTCTCTGCGTCAATGTGATGCACCAGATTCTGGTGATGCACCTGATGTACAAAAGGCTAGTGCATCACCTTGGGCAGTCAATAAGATAATTCCAAGGGCGAGCCGAGCGACCGGGTGACGGCTTCGAACGGCTTTGCTCGGCGCCTCGTTCAGCCAGCTACGGCTAAGCGCGGATCAGAGGCGACGTGGTGGAATTAACGCATTAAAGAACGTACGGTTGACAAAGATGTGAAGTTTTCGTGAAAAAAACGTGAATATGGCTGCGGCGGAATGATGGGGACAGCGGCGGCCGCGGTGGTGCGCCGACTTTGCCGCTGAGTAATTGCCGTTCAGGATCATGACGGCCTTCAGCGGCCGCTAATGAAAAAAAGGGGGGGTGCCCTGGCAACGAAACACCCCCCCAGGCACAAGCGCGGGGTTACGCTGAAGCAAAGCCCGCGGCGGTACTGTTGGCAGCGGTCGCGGCGGCGGTATTGCTGCTGACACAGGTATTCACGAATGAAGCTCTCTCATTGGGAAAGCGAAGTTGAGGGTGGTGACGGGTCTGGTTGTCGTAACCGTTACGGGGTGGCCAATCTTGGTCAATTGCGAAAGCTTGACGCAGAAATCAGATAAGGTGTTCCAACTGGCTGCGGCCGAGGGCATCGCCACCAGATCGCCGATCTGGTGTGGCGTTGCACCTGCATAAATCGCGTTGATGACCTGGCCGACCTTGGTTTGTTCGGCCTCCCACATCGCCGCAATCGGTGGCATCTGGCTATTCATCTCCAGCATGCTTTTATCGAAGTTGTCGATCAACTGGGAAACTGCCTTGCTTATGGCGGCGGCTTGCGCGTTTTCCGACATATTAACCCGCAATCTCACGATCCTGCCGATCGTTTGATCAATCTCTTTATTAGTGACGATAAGATCATAAGTCATCTTGCCGACGGTAAACAGCAGGCCCGCGATCGCCAGGTAAGGAACCTCGACGCCTGCTGCGGAAACCACGGTATAGCGGATGGTGACCGAAGACTGAATGAAGTTTTTGCCGGCCGAGATTTCCGCGCTCGACAGGGTTCCTCCAAGCCTGTTGAACTGACCTTGAAGTGCCATGACTTGCGTGGCGAGGTCGGTCATGGCTTGCTCTTCGCTGGCCAGGCTGTTCCATGCAGTCGCAATACTGGCGTCGAGTGCCTGCCGAATATTGTTGAGATTATTGATCTGCAAGGTAAACTGACCTTCTGCGGCGCGTGTCACATTTTTTCCCGTAGCGAGCGCCGCGCTCATCGTATTCAATATGTCCATCCAAGCGTCCTTGTCGTCGCCAACGCTGGACGCAACCTGAGCAAAGCGGGAAAACAAGGTGGCATAGTTTATAAACTGGTTTAAGACCGGAGTCCAAATATCTAATTTCTCTGCCTGCCATTGCTCCCCCGCTTGGCTCAGGAGCTCAATGCTCTGTCGGGCAACGGCCGCCCACGGGGGATTCGGACTCAGTCTCCCTACCCTCGTATTCATACTGGCAAAGGCAAAAGCGTCCACTTGGCGAATGATGGAGTACCCTCGGGCCAGCTGGTCAGTCGCGTTATTGACATTTGGGCTTAGCATTTTTTCCCCCCCGGGAATTTGGATGTGCCCTTTTGGGCGGCAGAAAGCATGTATGAACCGGTACACCCCTGTAATCGATCCTAAGAATTGGCATTACAGAGTTTCCAAGCCAGATGAGGCAGACGAGACTGGAGCAGCACGAGCGCCGCTGCGTAAAAATGCCGTGCCTCAACCGTCTTTAACGAGCATTTTTTGCTGCTCGTTGCCCACTCGTATCTAACGGCAAGGTCATGAAAATACTTGAATGGAATTTTACGAAGGCAGTTGAATATTTGTGACTGATCAGCTGTATGGACCAGTTGGGGGGATTAAAGGCCTAAAGGAAGGTCTAAAGGCTAAAAGAAATTCGAGTGGTGGCGATGATCAACGTCACAACGAATCATGTCTGAAGGAAGGCAGCCTCTTACCGCAGTTTTTCTAAAACGTGTAACTCGCGTTCAACCCCACCATATAGTTCCGTCCCGGCGAGGGCTCATAAAAGCGCCCGTTGGCTTCATTCACGATTACTGCTCCGGCATAACGGGTTCCGGTAATATTGTCCACGCGCGCGAACCCGCTGATCTTCCACGCGCCGATCTGACGCGAGTACGCCACCCGGACATTAGCAATGGCGTATGCCTTTGCGGCTTCAGAATTGATGTCGTTTACAAAAATACGGTCCCGATAGATTGCCTCCACCGCGGCCGAGAATCCTGGCAAGCCACGCCGCCAGGCCAACTCTCCGAAGGCGGTATTGCGTGGCACGCCCGGCAGGAAATTTCCCTCTGCGACCGTTACCGTGGCCCCCGCCGCACCGGCGCGATAGCTGTATTGATCCAGAAAGACCGCGTCCAGATAGGTATAAGACACAAAGGCCGACAGATCACGCTGGAAATACGCGTCCAGGGAGAGCTCCACGCCGCGCCGTCGCGTATCGGAAGCGTTCTGAAAAGTCGCCCGCCCGCCAGAATTCGCGGCTGGCACAATCTCGCCATTCACATGGGTTTCGAAAAGCGCCAGGTTGATGCGCGTGCTGTTCGTCGCCAGCCATTTGAACCCTGCCTCGAAGTTATTGCTTTTGCTCGGCTGGAGCGCGAAATTGAGGCCGCCGACGCCGTCGGGCCGATAGGCAAGCTCGACGAAAGTGGGCGTCTCGAAGCCTTGCCCGGCGCTGGCGTAGAGATTGAGAGTGGGAGTCGCTTTATACAAGAGCCCCAGTACCGGCGTGATCTTGCGAAAAGTAATCCTGCCGCTGTCGTCCGCATTGCCTGCGCGGATAAAAAAATCTTTGGACCTGAATTTCACTTCGGTATTGCGCACACCGGCGGAAAGCGACCAGGCGGGAGTAAATTGCCACTCGGCCTGCGCGTACTGACTGAAGCTCGTCACTGTGTTGTCTTCGTTACGCCGAATAGTGCCGCGCACGCCCAATGTGTCCCCGGAAAAATTTTCGAAACCTTTGCGTCGTTCCCCCATGGCATCGTATTCGATTGCCGCGGTCAGCGTGAACGGACGGGGGCCAATGCTGCGATGCGTCCATCTCAATCCCAGACCGCCGAACTCGCGATCAAGATCCACTACCCCGCCCGAGTTTGTCTGCGGGATCTGCGCGCCTCGAGGCACTGCCAAAAACTGTTCCACTTGCCGGGTTCCCGCATAACCGATCAGTTTGATCGAGCTTGTTGCGGAAAACTTGTGCTCATAAACGAGCCCCCCCTGGGTATTGTCAATGCTCTTGCGGGTATTGAAAGCAATCGCGCCGGTACCCGCCTGTCGCGGGTCCGCCATCATTTGCGCGCGTGTCAGCCCGAGCGGGTCCTGGGTATTGCCCTGGTGAAGTTCGTTAAACACCAGCGTAAGCGTGTCATTGTTGGTAAATCGATAGGTGAGCTTTGCGTTGGCCTGGTACCGTGTGGCGGAGCTGTGTTCGCGGTAGCCATCGGTCTGGAAACGCGAGATATCCACGATGTAATTGAAAGGTCCAGGGAGTGGGATGCCGTCGGATCCCTTTGTTCCACCAAGTGTTCCGCCCAGCTTGATCTCGCCTCGGCTGGTTCCAAAGCTGCCGCCGAGCAACGAGCCGGACAGCATCGTTCCCAATGGCCCGTCCTCGGTAAACGCCTGGATTACGCCGCCTGAAGCATTTCCATGGATCGCGGAAAAAGGACCGCGCAGAACTTCGATGCGTTGGACCGAGCCGAGGTTGATATTGGCCGCCTGGCCCTGCCCGTCCGGCATTGTGGCGGGGATGTCATCGACAATCATCCGAACGCCGCGAATCCCGAAAGTGGAGCGCGCGCCGAATCCGCGGCTGGAGACCTGCAGATCCTGGGCGTAATTTTGTCGGTTTAAAATGACCAACCCCGGCACTCGGGATAGCGCTTCGGAGAGATTCACACGTGGCTGGCTGTCCTGGATCACAAGCCCCTCCACCACATCGACCGACATGGGCAGAGAGAAGCTCGATTGCTCGACACGGGTACCGCTGACCACGACCGGGCGAAGCGTGACCGGGGCGCCGCCCGGAGGGAAAATTGCCTGCGCGAACGAGGAATCCGTTCCGGACATCAGGATTGATGGCGCTATTGCCGCTGTGGCAAGCATCGAGGTCAATGTCTTCAACGATCTTGCTTCCCCGGACTTGTAACGTCGGAATGGCGACATCGAACGGGGCGCGCTCAACCCCCTTTTCGAAACTACAGTTGGCTACGGTAACTCAACTCGCTGAACTCCATGAAAGCCGTAAAACGGCCCCGATGGGCGTCTTTGCTATTCAGATACCGCTATATTATCGCTCTAATAGCCCTGACCGCCGGGCATGGTTCCCGCGGGCGGAACTAAGACAGGAGAGGGAGAAGAAGGGCTGCGTTCTACTTTTTGCCTGCCGGCGGTGGCATCCTGGTTTACTTTTTCGATAGCTTCGTTTATCCGCGCCTGTTCAGCGGTTGCCCCCTTATTAACTGCTATGCTGTCGGCATTCGCCTCTTTCACCATGCAGTCGTGATACGCCTGTAGCTGCTTCTGCCACTCATTGATTGTGCCGATGCTTTTATTGAACGCCTCCGCACTGCTCGAATCGATGATGGGTTTCTGCGGCAATGCTCCACACCCGGTTGGCGCCCATCCTTCCGAACCGAGGACGCCGGCCTGGGCCGTGAATGCCGCGGCATATCCAAATAATGCGGCAACAAAAATAACCGGTCTCATGATAGATCCTCCTTTTAGGTGGTTTTAGCCATTTTAACCTATTGGGGCGCCAAAACCCGACTTTGAGTCGGTGCGTGAAAGGATCGAACGGCAACAGGCGCCCTCTCCTTCTGTTTTAGCCACGCACGAAAAACCAGGCCTTTTTCCATCGAATGTTCACATGCCTCGTCGTCGCCCGATCTCCCCCCGCCATATATAGGTTATTATACCGGCACTTATGATTCCCCCTGCGTTTTGAAGGTGGCAATTTTCGCCCATCCTCCCGTTCCCTTGCACGGTGTCGACGCGTTCCGCGACGCGCTGGCAAAGTTTGCGCTGCTGTTCTTCGGCATTGCCCTCTGGTACAAAGGGCTGAGCTTTTATGCCTACTACCTTCTTCCCCTGGTCTGGATACTGGATGGCGGCCTGGGCCGTTTCAAGGAGACGATGAAGGAACCGGTGGTTGGCGCCCTGCTCGCTCTCTGTGTCGTCCTTGCGCTTGGAATACTGTGGAGCGACGAGCCTAAGGCCGGGTTTAAAGTCTGGCGGCGATATTTCGCGTTTCTGGTTTTCATCCCCTATCTAGCGCTTTTGAATAAAGAACGGCTGCGCTGGGCGATAGCGGGCTTGCTGGCAGGTTATTTTGGCGCGGTGGCGATGGGCATTTATCAGTGGCTCATTGTCGGCACGCAAGGGGTTCCGCCGCTTGGAATGCTCTACCTGCACTTTTCCTCGATATTAGGGATCGGAGCAATCGTGGCTTTTTATCTTGCCGGCCGCAGCGCGAATAAAAAGACCAACATAGCGTTATGGCTGTTCGCAATCCTCTTGCTCTTTCTCCAGTTTAATCAGAGCGCACGCGGAATTCTTATCGCCACAATTATTTCATCGTCAATTTTACTTTTTTTGCTACACAAGCGGGAGATCAAGACTTTTCTCGCCGTAATGGCATTGCTGGCCGCGATACTCGCAGCTTTTGCCTACAACAGCAGCAATTTTCACGAAAGGCTCGCTCAGGCCAGGAATGACATCGAGTTATCCAGGGCCGGAAACTTCAGCACCAGTATTGGATACAGGCTCGCTCTCTGGGATATCGGCCTGCATGGAATCGCCGAGCGACCCTTTTTGGGGCACGGCACAGGCGCGGCGGTAAAGTATTTCGAAAAAAATGTGGAGACATACAAAGGCGGCATCTACAAAGACTTGCGGGCGTTCCACGAGGATATCCTTCATTACCACAGTGACTGGATCGAAATTGGAATGCATCTGGGCGTGCTCGGGCTTGCGGCTTATGCGTATTTATTATGGAGCTGGTACAAAACGTTCAGCCTGCATCGAATGGCTTCATTAGGCGCCGCTCTCGTCTGCTTTATTTTTCTTTGTGGCACGACAGACAACCTGGTTTTCTTCCGGCAAACTTTTTACCTGCTCCTTGTCCTTACCGCCGTTAGCATCGCCTGGCAAAGATGGAATGGGGATGCCTCCCAGCCCTTCACTCGTTCGGATAGCTGACAGACATGATCTTTGCGCCCAGCCGCAAGCAACTAGCGACAGAATATGCCAAGTACAACGATTACGCCCGGAATTGGCAAGGAGCTGGAACCGAAGGTGGCTGCGCCTGCCTGATGATGCAGAGGAACGCGGATTAATGCGGATCTGCTTCATATCTCATACCGCCGCACGAAACGGCGCCGAACTTGCGCTGCTTGAGCTGTTGAAAGGCTTGAGCACGTTAAATGTTCAATGCCTGGTGTTCGTGCCAGAAAAAGGTCCGCTCGTGCCAGAACTGGACAAGCTGGATATCGATTGGCGGGTGGTGAGCTAT
Source organism: Nitrosospira sp. Is2 (assembly GCF_033095785.1). Taxonomy (GTDB): domain Bacteria; phylum Pseudomonadota; class Gammaproteobacteria; order Burkholderiales; family Nitrosomonadaceae; genus Nitrosospira. Next base: position 3,371,336 of record NZ_CP137134.1, read on the forward strand.
CCATGGTGGTGGAAGTTGAGGGGAAAATCGCTTCCACGTCGTGTTTTGCGCACTCTCGGAGGCTTGGCAGCAGCCACCCGGATCGCGATAATGCTGAGGCGGTGGCGTTGTGATGTGGTGGTTACCAATACCGTTGCGATCAGTACGGGTGCCTTTGCCGCGTGGTTGGCACGCAAGCCGCACGTCTGGCACCTTCACGAGTCCCCGTATCGCGACTCCAGAATCACGTTCGACCTGGGAATTCGCTTATCAATGCGCCTGATAGATCGCTTGTCAACACGTATTGTCGCGGTTTCCCACGCAGTCGCCGATGATTATTCGCGCTATATCAGACGGGATAGGCTCCGCGTCGTTTATCAGTCGATAACTTCGGGCGCGGGTTTATCGCAAGACGAGATCGAGGGAATACATTATCCGACCCTGGATACAAATGTTTTCAAATGCGCAATCGTCGGTTCTTTGCAACCATGGAAGGGACAGGACGAGGCCATTAAAGCCCTATCGGAAGTCATTAGCCATGGAGTTAATGCTCATCTGATACTGGTTGGTGAAGGTGAGCCCCGATACCTTGACCTGTTACTCCGCCAAGTTAAGGATTACCGACTGGAGCAGCGAGTAACATTCAAGGGGTATGTAAATGACCCCACACAACTTATCCAGGTAGCGGACGCGGTGCTGATGTGTTCGCACTGGGAAGCTTTTACCCGAGTTACGATAGAGGCGATGTTGGCGTGCAAGGCCGTAATAGCGAGTGCGAGTGGCGGCATATTAGAACAGATTTCCAATGGAAAAACCGGTCTTCTGTATGAGCGCGGCAATCACGTTGAGCTTGCCGATAAAATACGATATCTGTACGAGAATCCGGACGCTCGATTGAAGCTGGGGCAAGCTGCTCAAGTCTGGGCGATTGGGCGATTTACTCAGGAGCGTTATGCGAGTGAAATGCTCGATCTTTTCAAAGGTATACTTACGAAAGAAAAAATGCCTGTCTGACTTGGTACCTCCACAATCTTCTGCAGTGTAACGATTAGAAATAGCTGCCCGATCAATAGACTCTTCGACCTTACTATTTGCGACCTCCCATCTCGCAACGCAGTAATCGGCTGAGGAATAATGACTACACCTGCTCGATCATGCAAAGGAACGCAGGTTAATGCGCGTCTGCTTCATATCTCATACAGCCGCACGTAACGGCGCGGAACTTGCGCTGCTGGAGCTATTAAAAGGCTTAAACAAGTTAAATGTTCAATGCCTAGTGGTCGTGCCAGAAAAAGGTCCGCTCCTTGGAGAACTGGACAAGCTGAATATCGATTGGCGCCTGGTGAGCTACCCTTGGTGGTGGAAGTCGAGGAGAAAATCGCTTCCTCGTCGTATTCTGCGAACTCTTCAATGTCTGGTGGCAGCCGCTCGGATCGCGATAATGCTGAGGCACTGCCGCTGTGATGTGGTCGTTACGAATACAGTTGTGGTCAGCGCTGGCGCATTCGCAGCGTGGCTGGCAGACAAACCGCACATCTGGCACCTTCATGAGTCCGCGTATCGCGACGTCAGAACAACGTTCGACTTGGGAAGGCGCCGGGCAGCGTCCCTGATAAATCGTTTGTCGGCACTTATTGTAGTGGTGTCCCGCGCGGTTGCGGATGATTATTCGCGCTATATCAACCGAGACAAGATACGCGTGATTTACCAGTCAGTCACCATAAACGCTGAGATAGAGGAAAAGCTTGATCGCAATCCCCTCAATAATTGTTTTCGATGCTGCATGGTTGGGTCCATACAACCATGGAAGGGGCAGAACGAGGCTATTAAAGCTCTATCGGAAATAGTCCGTAGAGGAATTGATGCTCACCTATTGATAGTGGGCGATGAAAATAGGGTTTTTACCGCAGCTCTCCGCAAACAGGTTAAGGCTTGCGGTCTCGAACAGCGAATAACATTTACCGGGTACGTCAACGAGCCCATGCAATTTATCCGGATGGCCGACGTGACGTTGGTCTGTTCCAGATGGGAGGCATTCGGCCGCGTAATTGTCGAAGCAATGCTGGCAGGAAAACCGGTTATTGCCACTGCAAATAGCGGTGGGACAGCTGAACTGATTGAAGAAGGAAAAACCGGTCTTCTGTACGAGCGCGGTAATCATCTTGAGCTTGCCGATAAGATACAGTATCTGTACAAGAACCCGGAAGTTCGATCAAAGCTGGGTCAGGCCGGCTACGCCTCGGCGGTTGGACGGTTTACTCAGGAGCGTTATGCTCAGGAAATGCTCGATCTTTTCGAGGACGTACTGGAGAAAAAAAGAATGTCAGCAGCGCCGACCCTGTAGCTGTTTCCACCAAGACACGACAGTGATACTTGTCCGACTAATACTTTCTTCAACCCTACTATTTACAGGCCGAAATCGGCGCTGCGATATCTGGGTAGACAGAAGATGACCGCACGGCTCTCATTGTCCGTCGCTCTAGCGAGCTATAACGGAGAACGTTACATTGGTGAGCAACTCGACAGTATCGCACGTCAGACGCGGCTGCCAGACGAATTGATAATCTCCGATGATGCGTCAACTGATTCAACTCCTGCCATTGTCTATGATTTCGCACAGCGTGTACCATTCCCAGTCCGGTTTATCCAGCATGAGCGCCTCGGTAGCACACGCAACTTCGAGCTAGCGATAGCGGAATGTAAGGGAGATATTATCTTTCTTTGCGACCAGGACGATGTTTGGTATCCAAACAAGGCCGAGACTATTGAAGGGGTTTTCATCAGCACACCGGAAGCCGGCGCGGTATTCACGGATGCAGACGTGGTTGATGAAAATTTGCAACCGCTGGGGTCTCGGTTATGGCGATTCTTCAGATTCAAATCTGAAGAGCAGGCACAGTTAGCGGCAGGCGACGCGCTTGGCGTGCTGCTGAGGCATCCGGTGGCTACTGGCGCAACCATGGCGTTTCGTTCCAGCTTTCGCGATTTCGTGCTGCCGATGCCACCCACGTGGCACGATGCGTGGATCGCTCTGCTCATCGGTGCCTCATCTCACTTAGTTGCATTGCCAACTCCACTTATTGCCTATCGGCAGCACGGCCATAACCAGATAGGGATACGGCGGCGTGGTAGAAACCGGGATAAAGCCGTGGCTGAGATCTATGAGCCGCAAGTGCTGATATATGAAACAGCCCGGGCGCGTTTATTGGAGTTTGGGGGTCGCTTTCCAATAGGGGCGCAAGGAATTTCCCGCTTTGACGAGAAGCTGGCCTTTTTGCGGGCGGGCGCTGCACTACCTCACGCTCGGTGGCGCCGATTGCCTAGTGCTCTACGCGAATTGTTATTACTGCGCTATCATAGTTATGCCAATGGATTATCGACATTCTGTAGAGACTTGTTTGGCTAGCGTCGTCAACTGCGCTGGTACGGTCGCAGCTCATCTTTGTCGACTTTACCGTCAGTTCAAACACTGACGGGGGGGAGATTAGGGATATGACCAAGGGGTTAACTATGAGCTGCAACGAGGCGTTAAGCTTGGGTTGGAGGCGTCTCCTTTCTATCCTTGTAAAGGAGGGCGTTTAGTTAATGCGCGTGTGTTTCATATCGCATACTGCTGGGCGGTATGGTGCGGAATTAGCCCTGCTGGAGCTACTGCAGGGCCTTACACAACTGAATGTTACTTGCTTAGTTCTTGTGCCAGCAAAGGGTCCACTCCTCACGGAGCTTGACCGTCTAGATATTGAATGGCGAGTGATAAGCTACCCTCCATGGATATCGAGGCGAAGTTCATTGGTCCATCGAATGGGGCGGACGTTTAAAGCACTGGCAAGTTCCTTTCAGATGGCGCTAATAATCACCCGATGGCGTTGTGACATTGTTTATACAAATACAACTGTCATTGGCGCAGGGGCGCTCGCAGCACGTCTAGCGCGTAAACCGCACGTATGGCATTCACACGAGTCTGGCTACCATAATCCCAATCTAAAGTTCGACTTCGGGCACCGTTTGGTAGCATTCTTAATGAACAGCTTATCCGGGGGAATTATCGTTAATTCCACCTCTGTAAAGAATGACTATAAGCGTTACATTAGACCAGACAAGATGCGCTTAATCTATCAATCGGTCACCGTGCATGATAAATGCCCACAGTCGGAACCAAATAGTGGCAATCCCCCCTTCAGGTGCGCGATAATCGGCTCGTTACATGCTTGGAAGGGACAAGATGAAGCTATTAAAGCTCTGTCTGAAGTAGTACGTAGAGGAGTTAATGCCCACCTACTCGTGGTGGGCGATGGAGATAAGCGCTTCACAGCAGCATTGCATGAACAGGTAAAGAATTACGGCCTCGAACAGCGCGTAACATTCCTTGGGTACGTAACCGACCCCATACGATTTACACAAATCGCGGACGTGATACTCGTTTGTTCGAAATGGGAAGCATTTGGTCGCGTAACTGTCGAAGCGATGTTAGCAGGAAAACCGGTTGTTGCTACTGCAAATAGCGGTGGAACAGCTGAACTGATTGAAGAAGGTAAAACCGGCCTTTTGTACGAGCGTGGCAATCACATTGAGCTGGCCGATAAGATACAGTATCTGTATGAGAACCCCGACGCACGAATACGTTTGGGCACCGCTGCCCAGATGTGGACAGCGGGTCGTTTTACTCGAGAGCGCTATGCCAGAGAAGTGCTCAGCCTTTTGGGTGAAGTATGGACGAAGGAAAAAACTTCGTTGCAATCGCCTTCAAATTAATATCTCTTTCTCGTCCATCTTCGAACCTTAACTTCCAGCTATTACTTAGGGGATCATCCGGGTTGATACGCACGGGGTCGTCTACGAGCTTTATTCCCCCGTTTCTCAGGACCTGTGACGCTCCCTTGCCATCGCCACTCAGCAATAGATGCAACGCATGCGGAATACCCCTTTTCTTTGCGCCATAGGCTTCGTTCAGCCAGGGAGCCATTTCGTCCAGAACACCATGTTTCTTATAGATCCTTGCCATGCGCGTCAGCTCATCCGGGTCTTCCAGCAGGTTGCCGGTCAACATCCGTTTGCCGATTATTTCATCGGATGAAACTGCCGGGAGCGAACGCTGTTTGTTCACGCTGGAAAGCCCGGGGGCACGCGGGTATTTCATTACTGGTGCGTTCGCTGATATGTCCCTCAACCCGGGCGCGACGGATGGCACTGGCTGCGGGGCAGGCAGACCCCATCCGGCTGTTATCTCATCATTGGCAGCCCTCAGCCGGTTGCGCTTTAGCCTGTAGAGGTTAAGCGCATCCATCCGGGCCTGATGCACTTCCGCATCACGCTCATTGGATTTTTTTTGCTCGTCGACGTATTGCTGCCGTAATTTCATATCCTGGCCGACGCGCATCCCGTCCGATAGCCCGCCCGCAAACGCCCCCAGGCCGCTAATCATTTTCCACCCCCCTTGTTCGTGATGCTTGCATTCCGCACCTTTGTCATGCCAAGTCCTCCTGCATTAACACGGTGAATGAAATCCTCTCCCACGAGCTCCACCGCTTTCTTGTTCAGCACGGCTTCGTCATTCGAAAGCCGGATGGGTTGTACCCCCTCGATATCAGCCGGAATCGAATCGCTGGTTCCGGAGCCTGGGCCATTCAGGAGGCCACCTGCTGTATAACCCCTGCGTTTGAGGGATGCCAATCCATAGTTATAACCTCGGGGTTTGAAGGTATAAGCCCTGTAACCTCGTATGACGCCCCCCTTGCGCAGTCCTTTCATGAGGTACGCGCCGCCCAGCGTTCCGGCAAGGCTGCCCAGTCCGCCCAGGGCACTGTTCAATGAATTCTGCCGCGCTTGCCACGCATCGAGCTGTGCCTGGTGCTGGCCTAGCAACAGATTCCCGGACAAGCTGTTTGCATTGGTGGCGCCGCCGAGCCAGTTTTGCGCTGAATTCATGTTTGCGTTGCGGATACTCGAACCTGCCGCCAGGTTTCCAACGCCCGAGTTACCGGCACTCAGGGCAGCCGCATCAGCGGCGAGCCCCGTATTGGGCATGTTGCGTCCAAATTTGGCGGCCCCTTCGCGCAATGCCATGCCTTGCAGTTCTGTGTCGAGCCTGGCCTGATTCATCGCCCCGGCGGTGTCCTTCGCGCGGCTCAGGTTGATTTCATGCGTCAGGGACTGAAATCGGCCGGAGTTCGGGTTTACGCCCATGCGTTCCATTGCGCGCAGGTTTGACGCCAGCGCACCCTCGTATCCTCGCGCCACGTTCGCCCCGGCCTGTGCAGCCATCCGATCCTTGCGCTCCTCCGAGTCGAAGTCGTTCGCATCTCGCACCATGCGCTCTTCCAGGGGAGCGAAAAGGTTGCGGTAAATCTTCCATTGCTCTTCCGACCGCACGGCGTTTGCGTCGCCCGAGCCGATTTGCTGATTGACGATTTTCTCAACCAGCGGATCCTGTACCTTTGCCCGTTCTCTTTCCCACGCCAATTGATCCTTGGCGATCTCCGACATTGCTTGCGCGATTTGCGCCTGTTGCTTCGCGGCTTCGCCTATAGCCGGGTCCGGTCTGGGTATCTTCGGTGCGCACATCTCAGTCCTCCAATATTTTGCTCAATCCGTTTTCAACGTGGCGATAGCCAAGCATGCGGAAAAACCGCCCAGCCTTGTTCACTGTTTTGACGGAAACGTTGATTTCCTTCACGCCCAGCGACTTCAATGCGTTTTCGCAGTACTCGATAAACTGTCTTGCAGCGCCCCGTTTGCGGGCTTCCGGCAGCAGATAAAGTGTGTCTTCCGTCGCGATAAGGGTTTGCGTATGGGTGCTTTTGTCCAGGTACAGCGCGCAATTTCCCTGTAATCTCCCATCGTTTCTCAGGGTGAACAGAACATACCGGCCCGCACGCTCGTAACGGATAAACATGTCATAGTCGGGATTGAGCGCCAGCCCGTGCCGATGCGCCTCCGTCTCGTTCCAATGGGCCTCATGAAGCAGTTTCATTTCATGGACAATATCTTCCATGCGCTCTCGCGCAAATACCGTGTCCTCATAAATCACAGGGCGAATCTGTTCAATGTTGCTCGGATTCACCAACGTTTCGATCCGGCCGGCTGCGACGTAAATATCCGCAGCCAAATCCCAGGTCAAGGGCACACCCATGTTCGCCTTCAGCAACGCAATAAGTTGAGTATTCAATTTTTAGCTGTCCAATCTTTTAATGATCTGCTCCAGTGAGTGCCGGACGGCATTGATATAGCGGTATAACGCCTCGCACTCCCCTTTGGTGGGAACGGCGGAAAAAGTCAATTCCTGGAACTTGGGCACTTCCACGCGATTTCCGCGCCGCCCGGTCAAAATTTCCATTGTTGTTTTCAGCCACATCGGGGTTCCGACGGGTATGCCTGGTTTCTTGACGGACGCAACAGGGGCTGAAGCGATGCGCGTGAGCAGCTCCGTCTCGATGATGCGTTCGCCTCCAAGCGACGCGTCGGCGGCGTTATTTAACTGGCTTGCGGCCGTACCGGACAGAATGTGAGTCTGGCTGACAGATCCTGCTCCGTTAGCGTTCTGCTGGATGGCCGGCTGAGGAACAAAATTGCCGATGCCGCGCGCAATTTTGCCGGTGCTGCTCTCGTTTTCTTGCGTAGCGCTGGCGCCAGCAGCAATATGGTTTTGCGTGATTGCCTCGGCCACCCGGATGCCGTGCTGAGCGAAGGTGGCAATGCCGGACAGAATGTGAGTCTGGCTGACGGACCCTGCTCCATCGGCGTTCTGCTGGATGGCCGGCTGAGGGACAAAATTGCCGATGCCGCGCGCAATTTTGCCGCCGCTGCTCTCATTTTCTTGCTTAGCGCTGGCGGCAGCAGCAACATGTTTTTGCGTGACTGCCTCGGTGGCCCAGATAGCATGCTGAACGGGGGCGGCAATGGGCACAGCCGGCAGAAAGTGATTCTGGGTAACTCCCGCGGTGCCGGCGGAATTTCCATGAATGATTTCAGCGCGCGCTAGGTCAATGACCATGCTCAAGGTGATCGCATCTGCGCCGCTCGGATTTGCCTGTGTCGAGGCCGGGGCGCGAAGCCCGTGCACCTGGGCAATATTGCCAAGCCCCGCGCTATTGCTCTGCCCAAAGGCTGTGCCGGTTAGGTTGGTTTCCGCGGCAATAACCCATAACCGTCTGGAAGGCGCTTGCCAAATTGCCCATACGTTTCTCGACAGATCCGCAATCTCTGATGCGGAAAGCACCCTTTTCAGGATGATGACATCGTATATCTCGCCACTGAAACGAGAAAAATTGTCGGTGCGGTTGCCGAGTTTCAGCGATACGGACGTCGGCGTCGGCGCGCCAGTCCCGGTGCCGCCGTATAACCCGGTTGGGGTTCCGCTATCGAAGCCGCCATCAATAAAGAATTTTGGCGGAACGGATATTTCGCCGCCCTGCGTGGCCGCGATCACCGCTAGTTGATTGACCGCCAGGGTGGCGGCACTGGCCCAGACGCGGAAGGGTGTGCTGCCGCCTGCGTTGGATCTGTTAAACGATATCGCGCCGGTGGATTCGACCAGAAGCCCGAATGGCGTGTTCGTTCCACCGGATGTCTCGGCCTTATGGACGATTGACCCTTGCGAGGTTGCGCTAGCCTGACGAATAAGTGCAACTGCCGTGACCTCGCCCAGCACGTTGTAATCGTCGATATTCGGGAAGGCCAGATGGCTGTTCGCCGCGCCGGTCCGGACGTGTTTCCCGTTTGCGCCATATCCATATAGCATCGTCCCGGCAAAAGACCCTGATTTGCCGGGATGCTTCCCGTCAAGCAACCCCCGCCCTGCGGAATACGCGAATACAATGTCCTTGAACAGCGGGTGATTGGGATCCAGCGGCGCTGCATGCTGAGGCTGTTTTAAAAACCTCTGCGATAGCGATAGCGCCACTTAAACCGCCATGGTCAGTTCGCTTAGATATGCCTCGACCGTCACCGCCTGGCCCGTGTTGCCGGTGAATTCCACTTCGAGACACATGATGGCCGGATCAATCGGGATGCCAACCTCGGTCGTGGCGTTGGGCATGGTGCCACCGCCATACGATGCAATTATTTTCCAGTCTGCTCCCGCCGAAGCCGCGGCAGGTAAGGTGGAACTGTGAGCGACAAGAATATTGCACACACATTGCACCGCAGGCCCGGTGACGCCATTCGTCATCTTGATTGTCAAAAACCCGCCGCCCTGCGCCAGATTCATGTTGAGCCTGCCGCGTGTCGCGGCCCCTGCCGCATTTGAAGCGGTCGAAACGAGTGTTCTCGCCGTTTTTATGAGTGCCATTGTGTAAAATCCTCTTTTTTGCCAGCTCAACCCGGTATCGCCGCACTGTTGCCTGGTGCCCCCGGCTGTAGCGCGAGGTCTATGAGGTTCTCTAGGCCGGCTGGTTGCTGGTGTAGGTGAGGTTAGGAAAGTTGATGGTGTTGCCGCTCGTCACTACCTGGTCAGATGTCTCATCTGTCACCATCAGTACTTTGTTTGCGCCGTTCGTAAAAGCGATATGCAAGTCCGGCGCAGGACCGGAGTTTGCGGATGCGGTTCCGCTCTTGGCCGCAACGGTGAGAACGCGCGCTGCTCCGTCGGGCCCGGACAGGGTGTAGTCGGCAACGGCCATGGTGACGGTGCAGATCGCGTTCCCGCTAACGGTGGTGTAATTGTCCGCGGGGGAGTAGGCCTTGAGCAGCAGCATTTGGGTCGCATTATTCTGTATTGCGTTTAGACCTCCGTCCAACACATCTGCATGAGCGTATTTCGCCATTTGGTTCTCCTTCTGATAGCCATAAAAAAAGCCGCTCAGCAAGCTGGCGGCTCACGCTTCCAATTCTTTAAATGCAATACTCCTACGCCCGCTACGCCTGCTTTAGCCCATCCATCGTCTCAGCCAGTACGGCGCCCGTAACCTTCACATTGCCTGATAACACGATTTCCACGTTATCCGCCTTATAGCCGGCAGGAAGCCGGAAGGCTCGGTTGTTGTTGACCTTCTTGGTGAATTTCAACGCGCCATCGGCCCAGAGCTGGAATTGCAGGGAGTCGGCAATCAAGGGCGGAATTTCATCCATCGCATCGCCTCCAATGGCGTATTCACCCAAGCCTGGATCAGCCAGCCCATCATCCATGCCTCGTTGGGTGATTACTGCCCGATTAGCGGCAATGGCTGAGTCATGGGCAGCTTGTGTCGCTGCCAATTCCGCCTCCGACATATCGAAGTCGGCATCTATCTTGGCCGCGCCATAATTCACCGGCGGTGTGGTAACGAACTTTTTGCTCTTCCACTCGTAGGAAAGTTTGCTTCCCGCGTCACCTTCCCATTCGTAAATTTTCTTCTCCGCTGCCACATACAGCCTGCCCGTGGCCGGGTCCGTCCATATACAGCTGATGCGCTGATTGATCCGGATAAAAGAGGCGCTCTCGGTCTTGTCGATCACAAACATGAGTGAACTGTCGTCGATGGTATACCCGCAGTAATACCGGTTATCGGCGGAAGCGGCGATAAAGGTCCGCGGGTTCAATTCCGACCATTCCTTCTGGGTGAAAAGGTCGTTGGTGACGATGTCGCTGCTCGCTCCGATGATGACCATCCCCTGCGGCGCGGGGTAGCCCACTCCGAAGGCAAAGCTCGCCACACCGCGCTTGGCCATGCACGGCCACGCCACGCCAAGCTTTTCCATGCCCCCACCCATTGTCACCGGCTCCACCCCGGTAATGGTGAAGGGGTTCCCCTGTGTCATCCCGACCAGGGTGGTGCCTGTGAAGCCGATGGCGACTATGTCCTGGTCGTAAGTCTGGCGATAAGCTGTCGGCCATGCGTATGGCTTGAAGGGCTCGGAAAAATGGACTTCGTTGCCTGAAAACCCCGCGGCGACTCCATTTGGCAAAATCAGAATGCCTTTCAGGTCGGCCGGTGGCATCTCCCAGTTGGCAGAAGGAAGAATTTCTCCCAAGGCGACGTCTTCGTCGCTCGCCGTATCGGTATAGGCAGTGGCGATTGCCGGAATCGTAGCGACATAGTGATACTCGGTGGCTTCCGACGTGGAGAGCGTGCGGTATATCCGCTTGATCATCCCGTGGGTGTTATGCGGAGCCTTGCGTGCCCACGTCCCGCCTGCGATATAGTTTTGTGTGGTCGAAAGCGGCACCACGATCTTGTTGGTGCCCGCGTTGACGCTATGAATCGCAAAGGTGGAATTCAGGTCTGTCATGCCTGAAACCGATGCAAACGTGATTTCCTCATGCGCCCGCAGGCCAAAAACGCTGTCCAGCATGACCTCGACATGTCCCGGCAGCGGCGTGTTTCGGCTTGCCCCCGTCACCGTCCCGCTATTGGGCGGGGCCGTATCAAGATTGGAAAGCATCCATGCCGCATCGGCGTTCGCCGTCGCGGTAGCAGCCGGGGAAGGTTTCGACTCCTCACCCCATGGCGTGACAAAAGTGCACACGTAGGCACGCGTTACCACTGCTCCCGCTCCGCCGGATATGGATATTGCAGGCGCTTTAAGTGGCGGCGTGACGCCCAACACAAAACAACCCGAAGGATAAGGCCCCGTGCCCCGGGTCGCGGTTTCGTAGTCCGAGACGCGCGGTTCGCCGTCTCCGGTATAGTAAAAGCGCCGCGATGTATTCCCCGCGACGGGAGAGCGTGCCACGTCAACATCCCTGTCCCATGCCAGCCACTTTTCGTTGCCGTCTTTTTCCATGCGAAACATGGAAACGATGTCATTGTTGATGACGGGAGCGAACACCGCTTTGGGGCCGCTTCTAGCGCGCAAATCGCCGGACGTAAGATCGCAATTCGTCGCGACCTGTGCTTGATAAGGCGCCAGCAACTGCTTTGCCAGTCTTGGCACCAAGCCGGAAAAACCTGAGATTCTGAAAGCGCTCACTTTGGCCAGATCCTAATTCCGGGACACTGCTATTGCAGGTTCGCCGGATTTTTTTCCTTCGCAAATTGCCCGCTCTTCAGCTCGACGCTTGACAAGACCGGGCAATACTTTTCTTCCCGGCCCATACTTGAACGCCTCGATGCGCGCGCAGGCCTCCGCATACTTTTCAGCATTGATCAGGTCGATCAGATTGGCCGGCGTTCCAGGCTTGGCCTTGCGGCAAAATGTCGGCACACCAATGTTATAGGCCAACCTTACAAACGCCTCGAACTCATGCGGGTAGAGAGGCACGGTTACGCAATTTTTAACGCCTGCAGCATAAACATCCTCGACTTCGCCAAGCAAACGGACAAGGGAACGCTCCGGTGTTGTTCTGTCACCCATTCGGACGCCGGAGGTTGTGCCAAACCCGATGGTGGGTAGGTCGCCCGGCACCGGGATATAGGCTTGTTCCTTATAACCTTCATGCAGGGCAATCCCGACCAGTGTTGAGGCGGCGAGCGCCAGCGCCGCCAATGCGGACCGTGATTCTGTAATCGATGGTTTAATCACTTGAGCGCTCCTTCATGTTCAGCGTCTCGCCGCAGCGGTGCATGAACATCATTTGGCGTTTTCTGAAATACAGTCGAGCTTTGCCCTTATTGTTTCTTTGAGGTCTGGCATCTTCAGGTTGGCGCAAGACGATACCTCGGGCGCCGGCGTGGGCAACGACGCCTTGGGTTTCGGCTTGCGGGCTTCCTGCTCGCTTTCGGAAACCGGTGGCGCAGGCGTAGAAGCAGGCGCGTGCTGTTCGATTGATGCGTTGTCCATCGCTGAAGGCGTTAGCGTGGTGCATGAGGCGAGAAACACGGCTCCGAGGAGATACCTCATGGCTTCCTCCCCCGGGGCCACTGATCGATGATCCTGTCGAGCTTCTCGTTGAACTCCCTCATGGTTTCGCGCTGCTCGATTCTGAGCGATTTCATCTCATCGCTCAGGCGCTCATTTGTTCTTTCCTGGTACAGTTCTCCTCGTTTCAGGCTTGCGATGTCGTTTTGCACGGAGTTATATGTCGCCACCCCCGATGCCGCAAGACCTGCTACGGCGATAATTCCTCCAAAGGACAGCGTATACGTGGAAGGGCCGCGACGCCTCTCAGGCCGTTGCTCGCTATCGTCGGGGGCCATGATCAGAACAGATTCCACAGGGCGAAAACCGCAAACAGGGCAGCGGCCGATAAAACGGCAATCGATATGGCAGCGGTCCATTTCGACGCTATGAAGCGCTCGAGCAAACTGTCCACGTCGGCATCGGCTGCCGCGTTTTTTTTATCTATCGCTTCCTTGATCAACTGAATGCGTTTGCGCTGGTACATGGTCATGATGATTTCTCCGAAGTAATATGTTTGAATAAAAACCATTAAGTCGTTGCAAAAAAAAACACGGCAACGCCGCGTTTGAGCCGTATGAAGCATGGTTGGTCTGGTCACCACTGAATCGCGTCCAATTGCTGTTGGGTCGGGTTGTCGCCGAGCGCGATAATTTCATCGCGCAGTTTTTGCCGTTTGCCCGTGAGTTGACCATGCGCCGGCGTGAACAGCGATGCTTTCGTGATGATCTTGTCGATCAGCGCGGCCTTGTCAATTCCCCGCCCGGTGGCTGCTGCGTCGATCCAGGGCGTGCTGGCCCTTGAATCCATTAACCAGGCTCGGGCTTCCGCCTCCTGCTGCGGCCAACTCCCGACTTCGTCGCCAGGGTAACTTTTGGTCATCGCCTTGACAGCCGCCTCATAGGCGCTATCGATTCTCGCGAACGCGGCGGCTGTCATCTGCCGAGCGCCGGGAGGAACGGGCGGTTGCGGCGCAGCCGCATTCCACAGCTCGACGAACGTCTGGAAGGCCGCCAGATCATGCAAAGTTGTGTTTGCACCATGGTCGTACTCGACATGGCCGCTTACGCCATTCCATTGCAGCGCGCGAATTCGCGCAGGCAACGTCGACAGGTCAACCCGTCTGAATACGCCGTCCACTCCGACAACACCGTCATCTCGAATGATCGTTACTCGCATATCTGGGCCTGTTCCAGGGTTTTACCGTCTTGTTCCCGGTTTGGGGGTCGTGCCGCCACCAGCAGCATCTGTTGTGTCTGTGCGCCTTGCTTAACCATCTCATTGCGGAATGATTCGATAGCGGCAACGCTTTTACGCGACTCGTTTGCCGTGTTGATCATCAGGGTGGGCATCCAGGTGATGGCGCAACCCCAGGTCCCTGTCTCTTGACCGGTATTCGTATCCACGCCTCGAATCTGCACATACCAGGGGCAACGATAGAGAACCGGTTTCCCGTATTCCATCTTGACCTCTTCGCACTTGGCCCCAAGGGGGCAGTCAGCTACACAAGTTCTCATTAATCTTTGCTCGCTATAATCATGTCTACGTACTGCACTGCAAGGTTAATGGGAGTCCCGATAAACGTATGAGTATGAGATCCACCACCACCCGTATTGGTCAAAGTATCAATATTGGACACGAAGGCCCCGGCTCCCACTGTGACTTTCCCCGACCCAGTCTCGTCGCCATATCCAGCAACGGGGTGTGTATGTGCGGGTATCTGAGACGCACTTAGCGTTGTTGGATCGTTAGAGCCAGTTATAGGCTGGGAGGTGAATGCAGCCGTAAAGGACACTGAGCCGCCGGAACCGCCGCCAGCACCACCAACTACCCGCAACGCCTTGTTGTGATGCGTTGTGATCTGTGTCCAGCCAACCGGGGCGGCAGCCTGGAAAAAGGACATGACCGTACCGGATGGTATGAGAGCGGCAACCGCTGTCGGCACCCCCAACGTCAACCGTGCCGATGCCGCATCCGCATCGTCAAGCAGGGTCCGGATAAATGGGGTCAGTTCCGTGAGCGCCGCCGTGGCGTTGCCGGTAAAATATGGCAACTTGCCAGCAGACGATGGCAGGGCCCCTAACGCAATCAGGGCCGGATTTGATAGCGACTCCTGCAGCGCGGCATTCGTTAAACCGGCGACAAAATAATCTCCCGCCGCCCAGGTTCTGGCCGCGGTGCCGTCCAGCCCGCGCCCGCTCGGCGCAATGGTGAGGCTATCGCTGCTGCGCGCCTCGATCCTCACGATTTCCCGGTTGCCTGAAGCGTCCTTGAAAATTCCGTAAAAATAATCCCCCGCCCCGAGCGCCGGAAAAAGAAGCCCTTTCCCCGCCTCTACCGTGAAGCTCAGCCCGGCTGTTCCGTTGGGGGCCGAGGCGACGACCGCTTTGCCAAAATTTGAAAACCGAAGCCCCATGGCGCTATCCTCTTCTCAGGATGGCGGTTCGTAACGGGCCGCGGGTGAAATTCCTTGCCGCCCGCGTTCCTGCCATCGCTGTCTGGATCAAGAATTGCTGCTGATGATATTGCGCGAGTTGCGTATTGGTATAAGGCTTCTTTGGGGACAGCATCAGGCGCGCCAGGGCTCCATGAACGATCGCTTCCCGATATTCGTTGAACAGGTGCTCGTCGATGCCTGCGGAAGACGCGGACGGCTTCAACGCCACGGTGATGGTCAGCGTTCCTCCGGCGTCAGGCTCGGGTACCAGTCGCAATGATGTGGGCCCACCCAGTACGTATTCGGGTGTCCCCGTTTGATTGCGCCAATCTCTGGTTGTAAAATTGAGTTCACCCGTATGCGGACTTATTTCCTTCCCATTGAACCGGGCATACGTTATCGCGTGCACTGCGGCCCCAGTGGGCGGGATAAAAGCGTACTCCGCGGTTTCCGCCTGTACCGCAACCGGCGGATGCTCTTCCTGCCACGCCAAAGACTGCGCGCAGAAAACAATGGCTGACTGTCGCAAGGCGCTGTTCACCGCTGCGAATGCACAACCCGGCAAATCCGGCGTCACCAGATCATATAGATCGCTCCACAGCTTCACGGCTGAGCCTCCGCGTCAAAAAGTTGCATGAATACGCCTGCGCGTCCCGAGTTCACGTGCTCGTCGTCGGTCATCTCGGCCCTTGCCGTTACGTAATCCGCTATTGTTTGAACGTATTCCGCGGGAAGAGGAAAGGCGTCGGCCAGGCCGTTCTGCCCATGAAGCGGGTTGCCGAACTGCCCTATGAACAGATCGGGCCGACGCTTGAGAATCTGCAGCAGGGCATGATTGACAAAGAGCAGCAGGGTGCTGTCCGGGTACCGCGCCTGGTCTGCATCGTTAAGCGGTATTCGGGCCAGGTCCACGACTGATTGACAGGTAAAAGGCATCAGTCAGCCATCTCGTGTTTAGTGAACAGGGTGATGACCTTGTGCCGGATCGTCTCTTCGCTCAGTCGCTTATCCAGCCGTTCGTTATACTTATCCTCGGCAAACTCAACCAATGCCGTCTTATCCATGGCGTGAAAGTCGATGACGGGGAGCGGTTCTTCAACTGGTTTTTCTGCCTCCGCCAACCCGACCGGTTCAACATCAAGTGCTTTCCCGGCCTGCTCTCGTACCCAGGTATCGGTAAACGCGAGCAGCCGTTCGGCCACCTCTGCCGTCACATTACGTACCTGGCCGGGCTCCCAGCGAAGCCCGATTCCGCTGATGCTGTCCGTCTTGACGCTTGACCCTATATATTTCACTTGCGGCATTCTCTGACTCCATAAAAAAGGGCGACGCGCCTTTCGGCGGAGGTCACCCGTTTGATCGCGCTGAGCCGCGATGCCTGCCTGCTATTTGACGCCGGTGGCATCTCCCGTAACGATTGCCGTGATCGTGCCTCCGACAAACGTTGTCGCCGCAACGGTGACGGTGAGGTCCACGTACACATCTTTCTCGAACTTGAGTGGCGGGAAACGCAGGTCGGTAAGGTTGGGTGCGGAAAGAATCGTCGTTGCAGGCGAGAAGTAGTCGTCATCGCCCACAGGTCCATCCGCAGCGCTAACCGGTGTGTAGCCGATTTTTACCGCGAATAAGGTTCCGCCCGCATCCAGGTCATCATTGTTGATCTTGAGCCCGGTGACGGTCATGCCCGCCGGAATCCTGACCGGGCGGTAAACGCTTGCCACGGCGCCTGAGGTGGGTGTAACCGATCCATAAACCAGTGCCGCATTGCCATATCCGCCCATGGGCAAGGGTTTGGTATTCAAATCTGGTGCGCTATGCGTAGCCATTTAAACTCCTTAAAAATGATCAACTTAAGATTATCAATTAAAGTTGATTATTAAATCTAAATAACAGCCGATTATATGGATCAGAGCGGCACGGCGGAATCAATCGCGATAACGCCAAAGTCAGTGGGAACCCTGGAACCGGTACCATCGTCCGTCGAAAAGCGGGTCTTCATGTGCCCATACACCACCTCGCCCATGACTTCCAGATTGCTTTCGAAGTTGTACCAGTGCTCTTTCCAGCCATACTGCATGCCACTGACCTTGGTCCTGCCGTACGCAACGCCGAGCGCTTGTGCCCCGAGCAGCAAGCCGCGTTCCACCGCGAACCCGGAGGCCAGCGCGGCGTTAATAACCTGGTCGGTTTCGGTCGCAGTGGCGGCATTGACGGCCGTGACGATTTTGGTGGACTCCCCGGGCAAAAAGCGGATGGCGCGCTCATTCTTGATTACAAGAATGCCATTCCACATTCCGACCTCGCCCGCGAACAGCGGATGGCGGGTGTCGAGATAAGCGGCGCGATTAACCGCATTTTGCTGAAACGCGCGTAGCGAGCCTTCCGACAGAAGAATGGAATACTGGTTGGGCGTGGCAAGGAAGACCCACATTTTCGAGGTCTGGGCTGCCCGGTCCCCGGCCAGCTTTACCGCCTGCAGGGGCTGGTCCATGTCGTCGATCTTCTTGCGGAGAAGATCCAGATGCGCCAGCTTCAGGGCGTCGGTAGAAACGATAGACCCGAGCTGCTGCCCACCTTGCGTCAGATTGGCGCCATTGACCACATAATGGCGGTTATAGGTCGGCGCCTTGACCGGATTCACCATCACCGAGGAGAAGTTTGTCGCGGACTGCAGCGGAATCACCCAATCGCTTCCCGTCTGTGATCCACGGGCGCCCGCCAGATGCACCAGCGCGGTTTGCGCGCTCAGTCTCGGGAAATAGCCGGACAGTTGTGCGAGGGCGATCTCACGCAGTTGATGCTTGGTACGTTGCTGCGACATCGATCCACCAGCATCGATCACCTTGCTCGACAGATCGATCTTGATTTCCATTGAAGAGAACGAGAGCGCACTGCCCCGGCCTTCCCGGTTGACATCGCCCATCAATGGCTCACCGCCGATGGTATCGACCAGATCCAGCGAGACGGCATCACCCGCGCCTTTCATCAGATTATCGATCCGGACCACCGGCATGCCGGGTTGTGTCTGACCCGCGATGTTCTGCATTGCCGAGGTGGGCTCGACCGGTCCCACGAGGTTTTCCATTGCCGTGGCGCCCCTCAGCGTATTGGCGAAGAGGGCGGCACTGTAATGTTTTATTGCGAGGGAACTACCGCTTGATATGCTTGTTTCAGCCATTGCAAAAATCCTTATTCAAGTTCGGCTCTCAGGGCTGCCGACTGATGCGGGGGCATCTTCATGAGCTTTTGAGTCAATTCAAACGGACTCAAATTCTCCAGTCGCTCCCGCTCAGAGGCTGGATTGGCTCCGCCCTGGATATCCGATAGGGTTGTGGGTTTCCTCACCGGAGCAGCATCAAGCTTTGCTTTCGCATCCGCTTTAAGCTTTTCCGGATCGGCTGCTTTCTTTGGTGCCGAAGCTTCGGGCATAACCGCTCTGACGCGACGGACGACTTCATCGAACCGTTCAGCGTAGGGCTTGTTTATCCACTTGCTATTGGTCCGCAGAATTTCATCCTGCTTCAAGGCTTCGTCCCAGGCTTCCGGATCGTTGATCTCCCAGTGCACCAGATCGGGGTTATTGTCCTTCGCTTCGGCAACCTGCTCGGCTACGCTTGATTCACTCGCCCGTTCGGATTCCTCCTTTTCGCGTTTAAATTCTTCAAGCGTTTTTTCCAGCTTCTCGCCCTGCTTTCGGCTCCCTTCAAGCACAGCACTGATTACCTGGTGGAGTTCGGGCATATCCCGTTTCAGTGCTTCAAGATGCTTTGTAATTGCATCATCCGCTACGGCAATGTCAGCCCCTTTCGCCTCGTCCTTCTGCTTCAGAAGCTCTTCGAGACTCGTTTGTGCGGTCTCTAACTGCTCGCGTAGCGCTGAATTCTCCACCCTCAACTGCTTGTGTTTCTCGTAAGGAATAACTCCCTTTCCGCTCTTGTTCAGCACGACAGGGTCAAGCTCATCTGTGGGGCTGCTGGTGTTGTCGGGCTCGCTGCCGTCTTCTTCCCGTTCAGGTTTTTTTCTGCGGGTTTCTCCTGATAAGTTCGTTACGCCGAGAATCTTAACGAGCTGATGGGGATCGTTCTCGAGCATCTCGATCTGTTCCCGCGTCAGGTTTGCGATTTGTTCATCCGTAAGCTGTTCGACTTCCATCATTCCTCCTACTGCTTTACCCAGTGAGCGGGCCTGCCGAAGCAGGATTGATAAAACTGCGGTCTCGCCGTGAGCGCGTCCCCGTTTTCAGTGGCACCCAAATCGGTACAACTGAATCTGGAATAAAAAAAGCCGCTCGAGAGCGGCCTGATCAGTGAGAGATAACGCTTCTAGACGATGGTGGTTCCTGTGCTGGTCCTGTAGATCAATCTTCCATCGAACAACTTGGAGGCGGAAAGTATTGAGCCGCTAAGAAGCAGCTCACGCAGCGCGTTCCAACGACCGCCGATATTTATTCTTTCGCGAAATCCCATCACGTCATTGTCCCACTGATAGTACATTGTCCTCGCAATGCCCTTCGCCGCTGCGGTGACCATGAATCGTGTCAGGTAGCGGTCGAGCTGGTCATCACTTAGTGCGGATGCATTGGGCGCAATAGGTGCGCTCTCGGTATCCCATGTTTCCATTGACGACACGCCCGCCGCTGCCTTGGCTGCGTTGACCCGGTCAATCATCCCCGCCAGATCCGCTGTGCTGTTGCCAGATGACAGGTAGAGGTGCACGCCAACGATGTCCACCCAATCCTTCATGGTTGTCGAACCGTCACCTGTCGGGGCCGCCATCATTCCAGTAAAGTAGGTTTCGGCGCTCTGCCCTGCCTTTGCTGCCCAGTTCGTGACAGCGGGGCTCACGATCTTTGCGGTGGGATCCACCGCCTTGATCGCTATGTTCGCGCGTCGCACTATTTCAGCCAGCTTGGCGAAGGTGCCGGAAAAGAAAAAAGTAGTTCCCGGGATAGGAGCGGTGCCGTCGTTATACATGTTGGGCTCGTTCCAGACCTCGTAGTACTTGATCTTTCCCCGGTACCGGGAAGCGATCTTGGCACAAAACCGGTCCCACTTTGTCATGTCCGCCGGTTCGGCCTGGGTACCGGGATTGCCCGGCCCGTAAGCCCCTATTTCGGTGGGCCTTGCAGATGCCCACGTCGGCGTGCCATAAAGCGTGAAAAGCAGGTCCCTTCCCGCGTCGTAATGGGTATTGACCCACGCATCCAGATCGGTGAAAGTCCACGTATTGTCGCTCGTTTCGATGAATCTCCAGCGTCCCTTCCCGTTTTGGAGGTCATGCCCCCGCACGGTCTTGAGCATGATTCCCGGCAGCCGATCAAATGCGCGCCTGTTGGCGTGCATTCCAAAAAACTCGGGCGCGACGGAAATCGGATTTTCAGATAACACGGTTACGGGCGAGTTTGGCATTCCCCGTACCTTTGCATCAGGTACAAGCAAATCTGCGTTCTCGCAAAACGTCATGACTGATCCGCCCGTGTAATGCCCCCCATAATGCCGTGTCGGGTAAGATTCACTGCGGCCGTTGATAACTGGATAATCCATCAGACCCCCGGGTAATGCCAGATTGAATAGCCGAGCAGAGTAATATTCTCATTCGCAATGTTTGCGCTCCATCTCACTTTGAGATCGATCGCGACATTTGCGGTTGTATCTTTGAATGTCGATGTGTGAGCCGACGGGGTAGTCGCGAAGGTGGACGTGTTGAGTATCCTTTGCGCGGTCAGGCTATTGGCGTTAAAAATTTCCATCATGAGCTTCGTACCCGCCGTGGTTGTATAAGCCGGCCCTGACACGTTACTGCCTCCCCAATCCATGGCGAGTGTTTTAACGCTCGCCGAGCTTGTGTAAGTCCAGTCGCTTACAATGACTAGCTTGCTGTTCGCCCCCATCGTTCCTGCCGGAACAATGATGGAGGCAAGGATGACCCAACCGGTATCTGTGGCATTATCCGAACTGCGTATTACCGGCGCGAACGATTGAGCGATGCGCACCGGGAGCACGCCAATCGATGAAAAATTTATTGCCCTGGTAGCGTCGCCTTCCGCTATCAGCCCATCCTCCATTGCCGAATCAAGTTCGACAAGTGCGCCCTGCCCGAACCTCACGCCGCCAATAGTCGTGTCATACAGTAATCGAATCATTGCGTAGCCATCCCGTTAGTTTGTGATTGCCTTTCCGTTCCGCGTCACTGCTTTTGCGGTTCCTGTCCGCTGGGTCCAACGCCTATGCCAGCGACTTGCCGCAACTGGTTTGCCAGCTCATGCCGATTGGGTACATCAGACAGCTCGAGCATGGCCGGATACAGGACCTTTTGGTAAGCCGGAGGGGCCGACTGGACCACCTGGCTGAACGCCTGCAGCTGTTGCGCCCTGAAGCTGGGGGTGGCCGGAATGTCTTCCAGCAACACCTTGACCTGGGCGGTTGTAACGTCGTTCTCCAGTTCGGGGCCGGCATCCGTGATTACTCGCCGGTTGAAGTACACCAGCTTCCGGCCAGCGCCCTGGTTAACGGCGATAGCGGAAGTTTTGCCCGCCAGGTCAGCAATGAGAATAGCCAGGAGCTGTTGCCCGACCAGGCGCCGCCCGTAGCGGAAATTGTCGTTCGGCTCGGCCAGCACGGTCGAGCCCTGCTCAACCAGATTGCTGATGGCGATCCCGCTGGAGGCGTCTGTCGACGCTCCCAGCATGGCGCGGTAAACGCCACCGACCTCTTCAATGCGTCGCTTGCGCTCTTGAACAAGCTGAAACACCTGAGATGCGAGCGCATGTTCGCGCGTTACCCTGAATCCGTTCGCATTGCGGCGGTTCGCATTCAATACCGTCATGGAACGCAGGCTGCTGATGTTCTGCGCCACTTCCTGGTAGGTGTTCTGGCTTAAATCCAGCGCGTCGTTATCGATCTCCACCTTGACCGAGTTGAGGATCTCGTAGAGCAAAATGTCCAGATCGATAATCTGATCCTGGGGTCCGCGCATGTCCCGAATCAGGCCGTAAGGGGCGCGGCTCCTGTCCTTGCGGAAGCACCAGAAGGGGATGTAGGGAAAATTCCCGTGCGGAAAGGGAGAAGGTGCATCCATGAGCTTGTGAGGTCCCAGCCAGATCGAAACCCGGACCCTTTGCAATAACGTTTTTTGCGCCTGCACCAAGCCCTGCGTCAACGCCGCCACATGGTAGGGATTATCCTCGCGATATTCCAGCATGTTTCCGTCCGGAAGGGCGAGCACATATCCTTCCTCATAATGCCGATACCATAATTCCGAAAGCCGCACCATGCCCGCATTGCGGTTCAGGTAGTCTTCGTGCGTGCGCCCCCAGGCCTGCTCGACCTCAAATGCCCGCACCATGTGAGTATCGGTGCCGTCGTAAACGTCGGTTTTTGCCCACCCGTTCCACGTGTTTTCCACCAGCGCGGACTGCTCCGGGAACATCATCGCCGCCTGGACCCTATCCACCCATTTGTCCCGGCGGAGGTAGCGCGCATCAGACAGGTCCGGTTCACGCGAGGTCCAGTCCCAGTAGATATCGTTGCGGTGTACCTCGCGCACCCGGTACGGGTACTTTAGCGGATCAAACTCCCGCGACACCTCGACCCAGCCGATGCCGGAGCGCATCATGCTCGAATAGGCATCAGACATGGCGCGGTCTGCGCGCGATTCAGTCTCCACTTCCTTGATCTTCGCGGAGAGCGCCTGCGCTATCTCGGCCTGGCTCTCGTCATCGGACGAGATGCGATAATCGGTCCGGCTTCTGGCTTCCAATCCCAGCACTGCGTTAACCGTTGGCTTGATCAGATTCGAATCCTGCTGCGGAATGCCGGCATTCTTCAGCCGCTGCATGACTTCGGCGCTGATTTGTGCGCCATCGTAATAATCGCAGTCGGTATCCGCATCCGGGCGCCACTTGGGTTGCTCGCGAATATCCCGGCAGATGCCGTCATAGGCCTCGACCGATATGTTCCTGGTAATGGGCGCTCCCATCAGGCACGCCATCCGGTCATGCGGACGCCGCGGGCGCTAGCCACCGGCCGGTCCTCTTCAATAGAAAGCGCAAAGTAGCGGAAAGCATCGGCTGCGTGACTGTGATAATCGTGCAATGGGCGCCCGCTAAACTGTTTCGTGTCACTGTCCACCTCATAGCGGTAATGCCTCAGGCTCTGCAGGCCCTCGGCGCATTTCTGTTCGTCAAAATAACAACGGTTCAGCACGGTTCTCGCTGCGTTTATTCCATCTGAAACCGAAAGGTTCGGCACGATCCTCACCTTGCGTCCGGCCGCATGCATGATTTCCTCTATGCTTCGCCCTGTCGCCAGCGTCTTTGCCTTGGCGTCGTGCGGCAGCCAGTCTGTCCCGTACATATAGCCCTTGTTTTGCAGTATTCCGATGTAATGCTGTATCGGCATCTGGTTGTTGCTGTAATAATCGATCAGCCTGAGCTCGTTCCCGACCGTCTGGGCAAACCATATGCTGGTGTTATCCGCCCAGCCCAGGTCAAAGAACGTGTGAACGGCCTTCGCCGCATCATGAGGCACGCTTCGGATGCGCCCTTCCGCTTGGGTCTGCCGGAGTTCCCTCGCGTAGACTGCGCCGTCAAGCGCTACCCGGCAATTCCCTTCCCATATGTTCTGATACGCATCGGGATCGCGACCCTTGAGTTCGTCTTTTTCCCGCCGCAGGGTATCGGGAAACCACGGGTTGTCATTCCAGTTGATCTTTACCACTGCAGCCCCAGCGGGTGGGTGTACGACGAAGCGCTGGTGAGTCTCGTCGGTTTCGAGTTCCGGGTTATATGTAACCCAGATTTCCGAGCGTTCCCTTCGGATGGTTGGAATGAGCGTATCCCAGCTCGACTTGCTCACCGTTTGTGCTTCTTCCACCCATACCCGGTCTACACCCTCGAACGACTTGATTTTAGCGACATTGTTGCGCAATCCGGCGAACACGAATTCCGAGCCATTGGCCCCTCGGATCATGCTGTTCTGCACCTCGTAGAACGAGGCCAGGTCGAGCGCACTGATCTGGGCCTGCAACAAATGATGCACGGATTCGACAATCGAATTTTGATACTCCCGCGCGCACAGGATGCGCAGCGGGGTCGCTGCGGCCTGTATCAGTAATGCTCTGGCGGCGCCCCAGCTTTTTGCGCCGCCTCGTCCGCCGTATAAAACCTTGTAACGCGCGGGATGGAACAGGAACCTCAGTTTTTCAGGAAACTCTGCTTTATGCACGGCCACGGCGAAACGAAGGATAAATGAGGGTGGTCACGGCTTCAGGGGCTCCGGGTTCGTGCCGGACTCCGCCGGTGCTACGAAAGTCACCTCGACGCTGTGCATAACGGGCTTCCTTGCATCAGCGGCTTCGTGCGTCACGGGCAATTTATCCCCATATTTCTTGGGGGCCAGCCTCGCCGCGTACCACTTGCGCGCATCGATCCGCAATTGCGCGCGGGCAATTACGTCGCGGTTGACGACTTCCCGTCCCTTCTCGTCGATATGGACATCTCGCGATCCGTCATCCGAAATCTCGATGATCTCCTCCGCATAGGCGTCCACGCATAATTCCTTTGCCCGCAGGTAATTGCGCATGAGTTCCTGGTCGTTTGCCAGCCAGTTCCATAACACCCTTTGGCTGATACCAACTTCGACGCACATTGTGCGTGCCGATTTGCCGAGAGAAATCCCGGCAAGGATTGCCTCCAGTAGTTCCGGTGTTTTTATTGTCGGAGCGCCTTTTCGGCCTGATGACGTGCTGGCCGTGCTTGTGGAATTCCTTGATAGACCTTTCGCTGCCGCGTCACTTTCCGTTCCGCTCATAGTCCGCTATGTTCAGTCTCGGGCATGGATTGCATCCCCTTGCTACATCCTCTGACCGCTGCCAGCAGCTTGATTTCGCAAGCCCATCGTTCCTCTATTTCGGCGCGCAACGCCCTGTTGATGAGCAAGGCATCGTCCTTTACCGAAAGCCGGTCCGTTGCATACCGCGACTTGCACTCTGGCGGCGTCCGCACAGCGCAAGGCACGGCGACCGGTTTTTCCACGACTTCGGTTCGGATGATTGGCTTGCCGGCACAACCGCTTAACAGGCTGGCCAATAGAACGGGAATCACAACGACGGGTATCAAGATCGGGCGAGTTTCAGGTGTCATTTTCAAATCTCACAGATAAGCAGGAAAACAAGCATCACGGAGTTGATGCGCGGGTCGCACACCTGCGCTAGTCATTCTGGCGGCGGGTACGTATATAGTCTGCCTGCTCTCGTGCAATGGATTCACAATGGTACTGGGGCGCCACAGGAGCGAGTGAGCGTATATCTTTTGCCCTGCGGACATGTTTTGCCGCTGACGCGCCCGCGTTCCGCATCGCTGTGGCGGCATTTTTCTCTCTTGTTGCCGAAGTTGCGATTAACGCATCCATCGCAGTGCGCACCGACTGAATATCCTCTGCGCATTTATTGTTCGAGGCGGATAACATGGCGTTATCCGAATTGAGCCGGCGTATCTCTGCCGTCGACCGCCAGTCGCTTACCGCGAAGCCTCCGACAAACGCCAGGGCCGCCAGCACTGCGATGATTATTGCTGTGATTGCTGGACTGATCATTTGATTTAATGGGTGGGTAGTAATTGCCTTGCGTAAAAAAACCTGCCCATGCATGCTTGCGGGAACCGCATGCCTTAGCTGGCAGGCGTTCGCCTGTGCAGCACGGTAGAAACAAAAAAACCCGCTCAAGGCGGGTTTTGATAGCTACCATTAACTTTATTTACCGTTACGTATACCCGCCGAGCCAGAAGAGCCGGGTCATATGAAGGACGCGAAACCGGGACGAACGCGCAATAAAAAACCCGCTCGCGCGGGTTTGGTCTCTGCTTATCTTTGTTGGTGGATTCCTGTCATGTCGCCGAATATGTTAACTACGTGCACAACAATCCACCATATGGATTCGTATTGTACAGCGTTACTACCGAATGTCAACAGGTTTTATAGGAAAATTTATACGGACAACGGCGACACCACTGCCGGGTAATTCCCGCGTTACTCGAAATTTTACTGTCTACAGCCATGAGGGTTCAACTTTGATGCCTATTTATTTCTCTTTATGTCGGTCGTAACGGTCTCACCGCAGGCACAGGAAGAATTGAATATTTCCACACGAGTGCTATAAATAGGATCAGTATATGATTGCATCGTATTTGTCCTTCCTTTTCACTCGAATTCGGTTGACAGCGACATCGTGATCAAAGGTTTCGCACTGCTGTTTTTGATAGGTCTGGCTCATTCCAGCCAGGCATCTGCTCAGGAACCGGATTCTTTTGCGAGTTCCGGAATCACAGGTGAGTTCCCGTCGGGTATGATGGGGGGGAGCCCCCTCATGCATGGGTCGCCAGTACCGCTTGGTCAGTTCCCGCCCGCACCGCCCTATCCCGCCTCCCCTTACGGCAATCATTTATATGGACAATATGGGCAACAGGGGAATTTGGCAGGCAGACCGGTCATTATCCTGCCCATGCCGCCACCTATGAATAATGGAGCCGGGTTTAATAACCCTTACGGGTTCCAGTTTCCCGGGAGTTATATGCCTCGCGAGACGCTTCTTCACAAATTCAATGGCTACGAAGTCTGCGATCCGCCCAGCCTGGCCGAAAACGCCGGCCCCGGAACGCCGTCGAGTCCACCGGCACGGCGTCTGGTCAAGATCACATCAACACGCTCGCTGGCAGCGCCAGGCTCTTCTCAGCCATGCCCCATCTATACCATTAATGGCCAGCCCCCAAGGCAGAACAGCTACGCCACGGGGAATGCGCCTGCGCCACAAAATGGATCCCCTCCACGAACAAAACCCTAAGGAGCGTGGTATGAAATTTGGGAATGACGAAGCCGTTGCCACAAAAGGATATGTTCGGTCCGGTTGGGTGGTCGCATGCCTGACCGCACTTCTCATATTGCCCGGCTGCGCCACTTATCACGTCACCGTCCCGGATTCCGACCCGATCCGAACCGAGGGCCAAACCGCCGAGTACCAGTCCAAAACCATGCATGCCTTTTTCTGGGGGCTTCTGCTCCATCCCCAGGTTCTTTCAGCCGAGTGTCACGGTCAGGGCATTAACGACGTGGTTGTCTTCCGCACGTGGCTGCACGATTACGTCGGTGTTGTCACGCTGGGATTATGGATGCCGACCCAGGTGCGTTTCCGTTGCAAAGCGCCGCCGACAAGGCCGGGGATCCTGCCCGGAGCGCGAAAAAGGTCACGCGGGATATCGTGAGCGCCTGTAAACGCTGCTGAGCGGATAAAGGAAACCGGTTATGCCAGACGGAAATGGAAGCGAACCCGGGCGCGCGGGGGGCGCACGAAGCTCCTTCGTGCGGCGCCATTTGGAAACGGGGAGGCATGAGTCCTACGAGCAGGTAATCGACGGGGAATATGTCTTTGACATCGACCGGGGCGGCAAGGCACCTTTTGAAACATATAATTCGGCGACGAAGGAACTGCAGGGCATCATCCAGGCCTGCGTAAACGATGGCAGGTCACTTCGGGCGCACGGTGCGCTGTGGTCGCTGAGCACGGTTGCGGTTACCGCGGGCCGTCTCATCGACAACGTGGCGCTGCGGCTGGCGTTTGAGGTCCCCGGGAACCTGACGAATCGGGCTTATGCCGGCGATCCCGTGAAATTGCGTTTCGTTGAATGTGGCAACTCGGTCGCGGCGCTGAATGATTATCTCTTTGCCGCCAACCTGTCCATCAAGGGTTGCGGATCCAACAATGGGCAGACATTGGCGGGCGCGGTTTCAACCGGTACCCATGGCGGCGCCTTCAACTTTGGAGCCATGCAGGAGATGGTTGTCGGTTTGCATCTGCTCACCGGTCCCAACCGCAATGTCTATCTGGAGCGCAAGAGCTATCCTGTCATGAGTCCTGATTTTCCCGAGAGCATCGGCGCGGAATTCATCCGGGACGACATCCTGTTCAACGCCGCGCTGGTAAGTCTGGG
Organism: Nitrosospira sp. Is2; assembly: GCF_033095785.1. Lineage (GTDB taxonomy): Bacteria > Pseudomonadota > Gammaproteobacteria > Burkholderiales > Nitrosomonadaceae > Nitrosospira. Next base: position 3,399,484 of record NZ_CP137134.1, read on the forward strand.
CTCGTTTGGAATCGTTCACGGCATCATGATCGAGACGCGCGATCTTTTCGCGCTCAACGCAATCCGCTTCCGGCATCCCTACGATGCAACGCTCAAGGCAGCGATCGCCGCATGCGATCCGACCCTTATCCCCCTCCCGGCAGAGGCGCACGATATTCCCAGAGACAAGCCCTACCATTTTGAAATCTTCTACAATCCCAACGAGGGAACGCCGCCTGACAAGGCGATCGTTCTCGTCATGTACGAAACCGCCTACGACCCCGCCTCATACGTTCCTCCACCCTGGAATACCGGCGAGCCTGGCCTGGGTGCTTCGGGGCTGGACGTGATGGGGGCGTTGGTGGGGCGCATCCCCAGCCCTCTCAATAAGGTAGCCGTGCCCTTGCTCAACAGCCAGGTAAACCAGGAATTCGCGCCCTATTTCAAGAAAGCAATTATCCGCGACCTCTTTCGCGGCGAAAAGACCCTGGGCAAAACCCTGGCCTGCGGCGTCGGACTACCCGTGGCAAGGGCAGTCGAGGCGATGGAGATTGCATTCGATCTATACAAACGTTCCAGGCTGGTTCTGCCACTCATCCTGTCCCATCGTTTTGTTAAAGGCACGAAAGCGCTGTTGGGCTTCACCCGTTTCGATACAACGGCGGTGATGGAGATGGATGCGGTGAATACTCCTGAAACCCGCGAGTTCTATAATACGGTCTGGAACGAGCTTGATGCGGCCGGCATTCCCTTTACGCTTCACTGGGGGAAATATAACGCCTTCCTCACGCCGGAGCGGGTGCGAAACCGTTATGGCGGCGAGGCTGTTGACCAATGGCTTGCCGCTCGCCATACCCTTATGGAAAATGCCGTCGTGCGGCAAATCTTCACGAATGAATTCACGGCCGAGTTGGGGCTGGCAAACTGAAGGGCGCGGTGGCACCATGGCGTTCGGGAGCTCTCGGTGGTATTGCTCTAAAAAAGATTGGCCGGTACTTTCGATTTTCGCGTCACGAGCTTAGCGCGTTATAAGTCAATTTAATGTAATGCTTCGCCCAAAAAGCGATTGCCAGCGGGAGATCCTGGCGCCGCGCAACGTACCATCCCCCATTACGCAAAAAGCTGCTTCACAGTGGCTCTGATAATCTCGGCGGAGTTCGAGTCGCCACGCATGATGGCCGATGCGTACGCTCTCGCCTGTTCCAGCGTGATGTGAGGTGGCAGCGGAGGCACGTTCGGATCTGTACACGCCTCCAGCACTACCGGACGATCCGCGATAAAGGCGAAGTCCCAGGCAGCTGCAAGATCATCGGGCCGATCGACGCGAATACCATGCAGGCCGATCAGTTTTGCGTAGTCCGCGTAGGGGAAATCCGGAAGATTCTGCGCCTCGTCGAATTTCGGATCGCCTTCTGTTGCGCGCTGTTCCCACGTCACCAGATTCAGGTCGCGGTTATTCAGCACAAGTATGATCAGACGCGGATCGCTCCAGCGCCGCCAGTACTTGCCTATCGTGATAAGTTCGTTCAGACCGTTCATTTGCATCGCGCCATCCCCCACCATGGCAACCACTACCCTGTCGGGATGAGCAAATTTCGCCGCAATCGCGTAGGGGACGCCCGATCCCATGGTAGCGAGTCCGCCTGAGAGCGAAGCCATCATTCCGCGGCGAAGCCTCACGTCACGGGCATACCAGTAGGTGGAAGAACCGGAGTCGCCGCACAGGATGCAGTTGTCCGGCAGGCGGCGCGACAACTCCAGGAAGACCCGCTGCGGATTAATCGGATCAGCCGGCTCCAGCGCCCTCGCCTCCACCGTTTGCCACCATTCCGCGATACTTCGTTCAAGGCGCTTGCGCCACTCGCGATCTTCCTTTCGTGTCAGGAGTGGAATCAGCAGCTTCAATGTTTCGGCGCTATCACCCACCAGATTCACCTCCATGGGGTAGCGGATGCTCATCATGCGGCCGGTAACGTCGATCTGCACCCCTCGTGCCTGCCCTTCCTCGGGAAGAAATTCAGAGTAGGGAAAGCTCGACCCGATCATCAGGAGCGTATCGCATCCCATCATCATCTCGTAGCTCGGCTTCGTACCCAGCTGTCCGATCGCGCCCGTCACGTACGGCAGATTATCCGGTACTGCGGCTTTTCCCAGCAGGGCCTTCGCGATACCGGCTCCCAGCAGCTCGGCGACTTGAATAACTTCATCGGTCGCGTCCAATGCACCGGCGCCAACCAGGATGGCAACCTTCGAGCCGGCGTTGAGCACATCCGCTGCCCGTTGCAAGTCCTCGGGCTGAGGAACCACCCGCGGAGCGCTATAACCCGCGCCGGAATGAACCGTACCGTGCTCGTGGGGGGGATTTTCGAACTCCATGTCCTGAAGATCATTGGGGATGATCACGCAACACACGGTCCGCTCCGCCCGCGCGATACGGATGGCCTGATCCAGCACATGCCTCATTTGCGCCGGCGTGGTCACAATATGAACGTATTCGTGCGCGACATCCTTGAACAGTGAGACAAGATCGACTTCCTGCTGGTAACTGCCCCCAAGGGCCGTGCGCTGCTGCTGACCCACAATGGCGACCACCGGCTGGTGATCGAGCTTGGCGTCGTACAGTCCGTTCAACAGATGGATTGCACCCGGCCCGGACGTGGCCAGGCAAATCCCGACCTCGCCGGTGAACTTCGCGTGCGCGCAGGCCATGAACGCAGCCATTTCTTCGTGCCTTACCTGGATGAATTCAGGCTTGTCCTGGGCGCGTCCCATCGCGCCCATGATGCCATTGATGCCGTCCCCGGGAAGGCCGAATATGCGCTTGACGCCCCATTCCGACAGGCGGCTGACGAGAAAATCGCTGACGTTTTGTTTCATGGCGGGCTCCACGGATTACTGGATAGATAACAAGTAGATCCCGCGGACCCTAGGCCCAAGGCCCCTAGGCCCCTCGCCTATGCAGCAGGAGAGTTGTTTCTACTGTTTTCGTGTCCGCCACCTTCGCACACCCTTTCTCGCGTCGCTGTGCGCTAGAGAACAGAAGGACGTTTCTAGAAGCGGGTTTCTGGACTTCTGGGGCCCAGAGTTGTGATACCGGCTTACCGCCGCGTGCGTTTGAGCTGGCGGTGGACATTCCACCCCTGTTATGTACGACTTCGTACAGAGATACATCGCGCATACCGACATACTTCCGGATATACGGATAAGTATGAGCCTTACCTCTCCGACAGACCGGTAGCCGTATCCAGGCGCTTTTGGGGGTCTCCAAATAAACGATAAGCGGGAACATTCGAGCCAGATTGCAACCCAATAAAGCATACCACAGCGGTGCGGATACAAAATGGAACAGCCTTCCCCGACAATTGACGCGGACAAGGAAAACGGCGAAGAGCCCGGCTATGCCGGGCGGTCCCCTATCCTTGATCCGGGCAGGAACTGCTGGCGCATCGAGCACGCCGACCGGGTCGCGTTTCTGGTGGATGGCGCCGAGTATTTTCGTGCCTTTCGCGAGGTGGTCAAACAGGCTCAGCGTTCCGTTCTGATTATCGCGTGGGATATCGATAGCCGGGTGGAACTGGCGCGGGAACACGAACCCGACGGCTTTCCCTTCACGCTGGCGGCGTTTCTCAACAGCATGCTCAAGCGCAACGATCAACTGCATATTTACGTGCTGGATTGGGACTTTCCCATGCTCATGGCGGCAGATCGCGAGTGGCTGCCCCTGCTCAAGGAAGAATGGACAGCTCATCCGCGGCTGCACTTCCATCTGGATGACCGGTATCCGCCGGGCGGCTCTCATCACCAGAAAATTGTCGTCGTGGACGACAAGGTGGCTTTCGTGGGTGGTCTGGATTTGACAACCGGCCGCTGGGATACGCCCGAGCACCGGCCTGATGACCTCCGCCGCTGTGATCTTGGCGCCGGACCTGTGCCACAACCGTATCACGATATCCAGATGATGGTGCGCGGCCCTATCGCTATCACGCTCGGCGACCTGGCGCGTGAACGCTGGATGCTCGCCACCGGGCAAGCACTGGACACGCCTCACGTCCCTTCCGGGCCGAGCTATTGGCCGCAGTACCTCTCTTGCGAACTGGAAAACGCCCCGGTTGCGATAGCCCGCACGGTACCTGCATACGAGAACCAGGCTGAGGTGCGCGAGATCGAGCCGCTCCTGCTGGACGCGATTGCGGCGGCGCACAAGTCGATTTATATCGAAGCGCAATATTTTACCGCCAATAAGGTGGTAGCTGCTTTGCAGCGACGCCTGGAAGATCCCGATGGCCCGGAAATCGTCATCGTGCTTCCGGTGCAGACCGCCGGCTGGCTGTCTCAAAGTACCATGGACGTGCTGCGCGAGCGGTTGTTCAAGCAACTGCTTAACGCCGACCATTACAACCGTTTGCGCCTCTACTGGCCGGAGGTGCCAGGCTTGGACGACGATTGTGTCAATGTTCACTCCAAAATCATCCTCATCGATGACGAACTCCTCCGTATCGGTTCGGCGAATCTCAACAATCGATCCATGGGGGTCGACACGGAATGCGATCTGGTAATTGAGGCCAATGGAGAAGCGCGCATTCAAAATGCGGTGGCGGCTTTCCGTCATCGATTGCTGGGGGAACATCTGGGCAAGGATCCGGCAGAAATCGCAGCCGTTTTTGAACACGAGGGTTCATTGATCCGAGCCATTGAATGCTTGTCTGGCCCGGGCCGCAACCTCCGACCGATGCAACTGAAGGTAACGCCGGAGATGGACGAACTGGTGCCCGATATCCAGGTCATCGACCCCGACCAGCCGATCAATCCCGACGAGCTGATCAATGGGTTTGTGCCCGAGGAAGAGCGCGAACCGGCTCGCAATCACCTTACACTGATTATCGTCACACTTCTCGTCGTTCTTGCGCTTGCAATCGCCTGGCGCTGGTCGCCTCTCAAGGAATGGATCAACATTGAGACGCTCACAGCCCTCGGGGTTGAACTTAAACAGGCGCCGAGCGCGCCATTCCTGGCACTCGCCACTTTTGTCATCGCGGGTCTGGTCGCGTTCCCCCTTACTGTGCTCATCATTGTATGCGGACTGGTCTTCGGTCCCTTGCAAGGCTTCCTTTATTCTCTCGTCGGCGCATTATTAAGCGCGATGCTCACTTTCTCGCTTGGTTATCTACTCGGCCGTAACACCGTGCGCCGATTTGCCGGCCGCAAGCTCGGGGAACTGAACAGGCGATTGGCCCGCCGCGGTCTTATGACTATCATCATCGTCAGGATCATTCCGCTCGCGCCATTCACGGTTATCAACATGGTTGCCGGGGCGTCGCGCATCCGCTTCCGCGACTTCGTCCTTGGTAGCGCCATCGGGCTCCTGCCCGGCATTATCGGCATGTCCGTCTTTACCGAACGACTGGCTGCGGCCATCGAGAAACCCAATCTTCCCGCCTTCGCGACGCTGGCAGTCGTCGTCGCAATTCTCATCGCGAGCGGTTGGGCGATCTGGCGGTGGGAAAACCGGCGCAGGGCTTCGCGCCTGAGAGCAGAAACTGATTGAGCAGCGCAAAATGTCCCTCACCGTTGCCACCTACAATATCCATGCATGCATCGGAACCGACGGGCGCTTCGAACCCGGCCGCATCGCCGGTGTACTGAAGGAACTGGATGTGGACGTGGTAGCCCTGCAGGAAGTGGAGCACCACGATGTCGATGGTTGCGATCTGCTGGACTACCTCGCGGCAAGAACCGGACTAACGGCTATTGCCGGCCCCAACCTTATGCGCGAAAGCAGGCATTACGGCAATGCGATATTGACGAGACTTCCTATACTGGCCTCTAACCCGGTTGACCTGAGCCTGCCCGGGCGCGAGCCTCGCGGGGCGCTCAATGTCACGCTTGATGGCAATGGGCGGCGTGTGCAAATAGTAGCGACCCATCTCGGACTGATGCCTGGCGAGCGGCGTCATCAGGTGCGCGAGCTTCTTAAGCTGTTCGATATCGGTCTTACCGATATTTATGTATTGCTGGGCGACCTGAACGAATGGTTCCTGTGGGGCCGCCCTCTGCGGTGGCTGCACGCGCACTTCAAATCCACGCCGCACTGCCCGACATTTCCGTCGCGCTGGCCTTTCATGGCCTTGGACCGCTTGTGGGTGCACCCCCGGCGTCGACTCCAGAAAGTGGAGGCTCATACGAGCCAACTCGCGCGTATTGCATCCGATCATCTGCCATTGAAGGCGGTCATCAAAACGGATTGAGTTTCAGTGGCCTACCTGCCCTGTCACACTTGCAAGCGTGTCGATCAAGACATGCATGTCAACAGGCCTGGAAAGATGTCTCCGAGAACCGGCATTAATTGCTCTGTTGCGGTCTTACGGACGAGTGAATGCACTGAGGGCGACAGCTGGGGTCTGACCAGCCATGGATGCAGAAGGATTTCTAACTTCTCGGATGAGTTGGTATCCATCCATATGGGGCGTACCAATGTGGCTGACAATACGTCGGGCCTGTGCCTCTGTACTTGGTCTGATCCTTCCGCAGCACCAGGAGCGGCAGATACCTCTGCCTTGTAGTGGATCAACATGGAGCCGTGTAAGTTCCAGAACCTCCGGCTCATCGTGCATGATCAGTATCTTCGCTCCGATAGCGAGCAATTGTTGATTTCCATTTAGAGCTCATTGCGTTAGATACTGCAATTCTGTCTTGGCTTAAAGAAGGACGCCCGCAAGCCGATGTGGACAACGCAATACACTACGTATAGTAATGCTGAATTTAGTATCGCCCGGTTAATTGAACATCCCGTGTGTTCTCATACACAGCGCTTTCCCAAAGCGAAAAGGCGCATCAAAAAGGATTTCTCCGTTTCGGTAGTCATCGCGCCGCTTTCCAAGACAATAACCTGTATCCGGCAGCTTCCCAACCAGTACTTTTTCGAGCTAAAATTATGGTGAGTTGCAAAACCCAAGTAACCTGTTTTCTCCATTTAAAACACGTTTGAATAAGGGAGTTTGCTACTTATGTTTTCCTCGCCTGGCCTGAATCACCCCAATCCCCAATTCCTGACGCTCCACCTAGTTTCCTCCCATTCCCGAATGGATGAGGCCAAGTGTCTGCAAGCGGTAAGACGTTACGACATATTGGATACCCCTCCAGGGCGAATTCGCATCAGCGTTAAGGATACGGGCTTGGGGTTGCCCCCTGAAAAGCTCGCACAGCTGTTCCAGGCCTATAACCGGCTTGGTCAGGAATTGTGTAGTGAAAAAAGTACGGGTATTGGTTTAACCGTAACCAGGAAATTGGTCGAAATGATGGAAGGGACCATTGGTGTTGAGAGCACCGGTTGGGTGGGAAGCGTGTTCTGGATCGAATTGATCTCAGGCGGCCCCCCGCCAATTGCAGAAATCTGATGAGATTATAAAGGGAAGGGGGACTCCACACTCGTCGAAGCATTGAGCTTGATCAGAATAAATAACTTAGTAGTTACTGCGTTGGCATTAGTAACTTCCTAAATTAACCTATTCAGCAAGAGGAGATGTCAATGCGATTTTTGCACAGCCCAAGGCAAAACAAGATTCTTGCCGTTCTCCCCGATGAAGAATTAATGCGATTGCTACCGTTTCTTGAATGGGTCGACATGCCGCTTGGTCAAGTCATCCAGGAACCCGGAGCCAGATCAAGCCAGCTCTATTTTCCGGCGACCTGCATCGTTGCGCGGATGTACAACCGTAAGTCCGGTATCTCCAAACGCGTTTCAATGACTGGCAATGAGGGGGTGGAGGACATATTCCTTTTATTGGCCGGCAATAGCCCGCCCGCCACCGTCGTGGTACAAAATCCTGGATACGGGTATCGGATTAAAGCAAAGATTTTAAAAAAGGAATTCGAGGCCGGGGGCGTCTTACAGCAGCAATTGTTACGTTTTAGTCACGCGTTGCTTCTTCAAACGGAGCAGTCCGTGGTGGAAGCTTGCCAAACCACTGAGCAAAAGCTGTGCGCGTTTTTCCTGATGACGCTAGATCGTTTATCAGGCGACTCCATGGTTATGACTCATGAATTCGTCAGCACCATGATCGGGTCGCGTCGCGAGAGTGTAAGCGAGGCGGCCTCCATATTGCAGCGTGAAGGCGCCATACAATATCGGCGGAGACACATAACGGTGGTGAATCGAAAACTGCTGGAAGATCGGGTAGGCGAAGGTTACGCAGCGCTCAAAAAGGAATACGACCGCTTGCTGTTGAACGAACCTTGTGCCGACCCTGTCCGGCATTCCCGTGCCGTACTAAAAAAAGCGCATGGTTATTAAATCTTGATGCGATTGAACGGGGGGTCAATCTGGCTTATGCCCCACGGTGCGCCAGCGCACGGAACGTCGGATAATGTTGCGTAGGATAGTCCCTTAACGGCAATTTCGCCGAGTATCAGGAGAACCTATCATGAAAAATCTTATGTTGAAAGATATGGCCAAATCTGTGGTGGTTGCTGGCTTTATCACATTCGGCGCTGCTGGCATGGCACACGCGGCCGGCGCCGGAGACCAGACTGGGCAGGGTGGAGACATGTCGGGGCATGGCGGTCCCGTAGATAAAAAGGCAGGTTCCGGGGGAGAGCAAAAGTCGGGCCCAGCTCCAGAACCGGGCGCGTACCGGAAACCCGGCGCTGAGGGGTCGGGGTACTCAGGGGGAACAAAGCCTCGGCGGGAAGGATCGTCTGAAAGAGGCGTCACCAATGAAAAAAGCAGTCAGGGAGATGGCACCACCGACACTTCCGGGATGGGCACATCCGGAAAGGACGATTCATTTTCAATGTCTACAAGGAAAAAGGGAAGCGGGGCGGCCGGCCAGGATGGGCAAGGCGCTGGGTCGTCCCAAGGGTCCGGTAGCTCGGGAGGCTCATCAGGTTCTGGCGGCCAATGAGTATTGTAATAAGTTAGCCGCCGATCTGCCTTATGCACGAGCGTTCACCGCAAGACCGAGCCTCGTTCTTGTAATCGGCAGTGCGCACTTCACTTCTGTAACGCTGCAGACGAAAAGCCCCATGTAAACGGCTTAGTATACTGGGTGGTAGCTTGGTAACAAGACGCCTCGTAGGTGGCCGAACGGATGACGGTCCCGCGGTGATGCCTATATCAAGGTTGCAGGGTGTGAATAGTTTAAATCGTCCTTTTATCTTCGAAATGACTGTCACTTCTCTGCCCTTGTATTTTCGACATTATCGAGAGGACGTGCGTGGTAGGTAACAAGAAGGCCCTTGGGGCTAAAACCCAAGGGGTTTCTTTTAGGTCGATCAGAAGCCCTAAAATAGATTTTCAAAGGCGGTGACTAACTTGGTGTGGCCGACGTGAAAAAAATCAGTATTGAACGGCTGAGTATGTTGAGCCGCGTAGAGCCGAGATGGTAATGATGCGATATTCAATCCTAATAACAACTGCTGGCTAAGAATTGCGTCTTCCATACAAGAGGCTGGTTTGCTGATACGAAAAGTAGAATTAAAGACCTGTTGATAAGTCAGCGGATCCCATATTTATGAAGGATGGAGTTGTAAACTTTCCAAGTGGTCGCCTCAGAGCGGGCAGGTTTACAAAGGTTTTATTTTTATACTCGGGGCATGCGGCGTGGTTGTGGGGAGCGCCATCCTAGAGCGGTCTCTTAACCAGCTATAGCAACCATATTGGCATCTGGACGACATTTTCTTGGTTGTGGTCCAGTAGCGAATGCGAATTCGCTGCTTCTTCAACCGCAGATAAATACCCAAGACTAAAAATTGCGAATAGACGAAACGGCGTGAAGCCGATCCGCTCCATACGCGGCGAAACAACTTCGTTCAAAAATGGATCACGTCGCCCGCTTTGCCAGCTCAGGCTATTAAAGCTGACTTGGCAGTCACGCCGCCGCAACTGGGGACACTAATTGACGGTACCCTACGAGCCCGCTGAGTAGATATACGAAATAAAGTTCGATGGTTTCGCTTATTGCGCCGAATAGATGGAGTTAAAATTCACCCCGTTGCAAGAACGAAGAAATGTTCTCTCCAAAGAATAATTGGTTTATCCAATTAGGTATCTCCTGTATGACATCTTCATCTATGCATTACTCATGAGTAATGTTCCAGCGCCTTTTTGGGAGCCAAAAGGAAAGGGCCTGATAGAGCCCTTCCCGTGTTTCATCTGCTACTTGTTCTTATGGCTTTGGCTGCCAGCCTTCGCGTGCTGCTCCTGAGAACCACCTCGCGTTGAAGAGGAAGAACCTTCCTTGCTACCGCCACGGTCGTCCGATTTTTCCCCGCCATGACTGTGCTCCCCTCCTTTCTTGCCGGCCTCCCGAGCCTCGTCGGAATCGAACTCGTGAGCCGTACCCTTCTCATGTGCCGCTTTGCCGCCCTTGCTGGCTATTTCCCGCTGCTTGTCTGCGTCCATCGAAGCAAAGCCACGGTTGCTGGTGTCACCCTTTTTGTTGCTATCCTTGTCTTGTTTTGAACTCATATTATCTCCGAAGGTTTGAGTGATTAAAGAATCTCCCTCTTACGAATTTTGCTCTCTTGGAGCGTTCCCTTCTTCGGGGCGTTTCAGCATATTGGACTTTGTCTTATGCTGGGTCTGTGTGCTGGGAGACGTTTTGTTACGTTTTATGACCGACTCGAGCGAAATTATTATTGACACGTGAGTAATATGACGATTGTGACCTTGGCAACGGACCAGAATCACGATCCTGATAAACTTTCGCAAACTGCCAGAAGAATGCTCGAGCTTCGAGAGGAAATATTCCTGAATGTAGAAAAAGGCTTCGGCAGACTGTCAAGGAAGCCCAAAAATTACCGCACCAATTCTGATCGATACCCTCCCAGCCCTATACCGGAACCTTGCAGAAGCTATTACGCCTGACTACCCGGGAACCACGGCAGATGAAGGTAGTACCGTAGCCACTGAGCATGGCGCAGAACGAGCGCGGCTAACGAACTACAATTTCCATCCGGTTATTCAGAGTATCAAACACTAAGATGGACGATTTTTGACGTTCTAAAGCAAAATAACGTTCTGCTTAACAATGATGAATTTGGTGTAATCAATGCTTCCGTTGACGGATCAATACGTGAGCAGTAAATGGCTTCGCTCTTGCCGAAGCGGCGCTATGCGAAGGATTCGTCCCAGCCCTTACACATGACCTGCGAAATCCGCTATCAAACGCTTATGCTTATCCTTATGCGGAGCTGATCAATAGCGCTGCCGATCTAGCCAAGATAAAGACGTTTGCTAAAGGAATTATCGACAATCTCAGCCGCATGGATGGAATGATTCAAGATTGGCCGATTCCGTAAAATTTCAAACCGAAGAGCGGTTGCACCTTCGTCTTGAAGAATTCGACATACAAGAGCTCGTGAAGGAGGTACACGATCAGTCCAGTGTCACGCGCGGCCCGCGCTTTCAATTTATTCGCAATATGGCTAAAGTGGGACCGAGAGGCAATGAAAAGGGCAATTGAAAATATTGTTGGCAATGCAGTGAAATACGGCCGTCCCGATACCCCTATTCGAATTAAAACTGATTCCCTGAATGAGCGCCTGCTATTGAGCGCGCATAACGAAGGAAATTCTATTCCTTCCGATCAAGTCAAGGATATATTTCAAGTATTCCGTAGAGCAGGGATTGCAAAAGAAGGGAACAAGGAGGGGCTGGGGTATAGGCTTGCCGTATGTTTGCAGTGTCGCGGAAAGCATGGCGGAAGTGTTGGAGTCGATAGCGGAGTAAACCGGGGAACAACCTTCATAATAAACATTCCACTGGACTCAAGGGCGTATCAAGATGCTCCTGCGCTAGAAAGAAAATTGGATTGATCCTGGAATAGCAGCCGGACGCAGCGTCCTAAAAGCACAAGCAGATGTTAAAAAAAGTGGCATCTGAAAACGCGATCGTTCTTTTTTCTTCAGGAAACTTGCGTTACGTTGACCACCGCACAGATAATGGGGACAAGGAAGGATATTGTTGACCTATAGACCAGTGACTGTATTCGTAATCACTTTATTGTTATTGCCGTTTTTTTCAGGAAAGCGAACGGAGAATACCGGGCTTGGCGAGTGGTGAAGCGGGTCTATAATCTGAGGAAAAGAGGAGATGAAAATGCTAGGAAAAATTGTAACGCTGGCTGCCATGGCCGCCGGCGGAGTGATGTTATCCAAACAGCTCAGAAGATCGCGCGAGTCTGGCCATAACCTGTCAATGATCGAAGAAACCATCGAAATCGATGTGCCTGTAAGCACCGCGTACAACCAGTGGACTCAATTCGAGGATTTTCCCAAGTTCATGGATGGCGTGCGTGAAGTACGTCAATTGGATGACACCCACTTGCACTGGCGCGCCGAAATCGGGGGTAGAGAGGAAGAATGGGACGCGGAAATAACCGAACAGGTGCCAGATACGCGGATTGCCTGGCGCAGTACCGGTGGCGTGCAGAATAGCGGGGTGGTGAGCTTCTACGAGCTATCCGATTCCAGGACCCGGATCGTGCTGAAAATGGAATACGGACCCAAGGGCTTCATTGAAGAAGTCGCGGATGCGTTGGGGATTGTGAAGATGCGCACGAAGGGCGATCTCAGGCGTTTTAAGGAATTTCTTGAAAACCGGGGAAAAGAAACCGGAGCATGGCGCGGCTCGGTCCCTCAGCACTGAGGGTTTAATACTGTTCAACTTTCCCGCTTGTCCCTGGTGCTTGATCTTCGCGCCTCACCTTGGCGCTTGGCGCGAAGTGTTTAAGCGCCCTGCCGTCACGTCACCACAGGTGTGACGCGAAATACCCTCGGATCATCTGCAAACTCAAGCAGCAACCGTCGGACGCGCGCCTGCCACGCGTCGGCGAATGCGCCGCGCTGTGAAGCGTCCGCGCGGTCTTGCAGGATAGCCATCAGACGTCCACCCTGTGCCGGATCGCCCGGCACCAGCGAAACGTCGAGTTCCACTGCCACTGCCGTGCCCGTATCGAGGCGCTTGAAGATGATTGCCTCGCCTTCACGCTGCTCGGCAAAGCTGAGCAAGCCCTTGCGCCTGAATCGTCCCTGGATCCCGTGAAAACCGTTCTCCGCGGCCGCGCCCGTGAGCAAAGTCAGTACCTGCGCCATGACGCCGGTGGTGCCCTCGTGTTCGGGCGCGGGCATGTGCACGGCAATCGCTCCTCTTTCAGCAGGTTCTTCCGGATATAGCGCGGCCAGGGCGGCGCGACCCATCAGGAAGGCGCCCGCCACGGTCGGACAGGAATGCCCCGCCAGACGCACGGCATCCACGTAGCTGTACTCCAGCATCCCATCTTGCGCCGCACCCAACATCTCCGCAAACGGATCACGCGTAGGTACGACGGGAGCAAGTTCATAGAAGTCCGGGAATTTCATGAGATGTCACCTTTCTGGAATTGTATGAGGGTAAGCCGGATTCGGGCTGAGCGGGTCCGTTGAAGTTGCGCTTGCGGTACAAGCATGCGGTTCAAGCTGTGGAAAAAATACGCGTTCCTCATAGCGCACGTGCGCACTGAGGAGCTCCCCGAAGCGCCTCAGCCGCGCCCGCGGCTCAAGCGAACAAGGTCCCGCAGCCAGTATTCGCAGTTCGGCATGATCGGAAAGAACGCGCGCCACCGCATCTGCGTCGAGCTTCTCCCCGGCAAGTTCTATCAGCCGTTCCTCCTCGACGAAGTGCGCGGACATGTTGCGGCGCCAGTGCTCTTCCACGCGGGCAATGGTCTCCAACCAGATGGCACTGTCATTCGCAGCCGCCCCGCGCCTGGCGTCGCGCGCCATTACCAGCGCGCTATGGTGGTCACGAGACAACTCAAGCAAAGCCCCGAGGCGCGGCATTTCAGTGGGAACTGGAAGGGATTGTCATGCAGATGTCCGGACGCGAATTGCTCATTGCCTCATCGTTTTCAGTGCCAGCGCCCATTTCATTTATATAACTCGTTCAATAGCGATTCCATCCTATCCAGGTGATGCTCAGCCGGCACAAAATTGTTGTTCGCATCGATGCGGCGTGGCAACATTCTGCACGCTCACGGCCTCGACCATGTGCAGCATCTTTAGCGTGGTCAGCGTGATCTTTTCCGCCAGTGGGGAACGCCCGCCACCTGAAAACGCCACCATAACTGACAATGGTCCAGGGCTCGTAGTTCCACTTCTTTGTACACGTAATTTACCGCGTTCAGCAGCGATGGCGGCGGCCAAAAATTGTACCCGGGGGTAACGAACACATACGCGTCCGCCGCGTCAATGCTTGCCGCCAACGCTTCGTATGTTCGTGGCGATAACGCTACAGAATCGGACGTTCCGGCTCGTCATATATAGGAAGTTTGACTTCCGCGAGATCAACCAGCGCCGAATCGAACTTGCCATGTTGTTGGCCAAGCTGATAAAACCACTGCGTCAACGACGGGGACCTCGCCTGCCCGGACGCGTGCCGCAAATGAGGATGTGCAGCTTAAGCGGCACCATCCATAATCCTCCCATACGCGGTGACCGGCTGAAAATGAAGCACATGGCCTCCGATGCATCCCGCCTGTCTACCCTTGGACCGATGAGATGGATGAATGGACGCGCGCGCCGAACCGCTGCTGATCGGTGGGCGGAGGAAATCGACCAGGAACGTCGCTACTCGTGTTCGCCAGCATGCTCAACATGTTTGGGTTAGTATGAGGCCATGACATTTCTGAATCAAGATGAGCGCTGGATTAGTCATGGCCCAAAACCGCAAGATCGTGATGCTTCAGCCGAAACAGAAGTCTGCCAGGATAATGGCAGGCGGCAGCAATATAACGTTTTGTTGAATCGAGGGGAGTCACACCATGCTTAAATTGTCTCGCTATGATGACCTGGGCAAATTGATCGTACGCCTCATGGTGGGCGTCCTGATACTGTTTCACGGCGTCCATAAGGTCCTGAATTCCGGGTCTCTCGATTCCATCAGAAAAATGCTCGTATCCTCCAACCTGCCGTCGTTCCTGGCGTATGGAGTTTATCTGGGCGAGGTCGTCGGGGCAGTAATGGTTATTCTGGGCGTCTACTCGCGTATTGGCGGCCTGTTCATTGCCGGCAACATGTTATTTGCGCTTGGATTGGCTCACCGGTCCCAGGTATTCGCGCTGACGAACACGGGTGGCTGGACACTGGAACTGCAGGCCTTTTTCCTTTTATCCGGACTTGCGATCGTATTCCTCGGCAGCGGTCGCCTGGCGGTGAAACCAGACTGACCTGCAGCGTAAACGATCCCACGCATTCCCCCCCGCTGCGTTTGGCTTGTAACGTGAGCTTGGCGAAACCATGGCATACGATCATTCGTTGCTCGTCCCAATATTACTCGTTCCTATGCCGCCGAACCTGATCTCTTTGCAATGCCCTGGACGGCCAACGGGTGACGGAAGCTGAGACATGGCGCTGGGCACAGTCCGGTGCGCTCTCCCTGAAATCAGCACAGCTCACTGTCCCAACCCGCTTCCGGCCTGGCAGTCAAACCCACTAGAGCCACCCCGCTAATACCGGAACAATGAAAACAGAAATTGTAATTATTGGAGGCGGTTTCGCGGGATTGAACCTGGTCAAGCATTTGGCCGAGGCAGGGCATTTTCATGTCACGCTGGTCGATCTCCACAACTACCATCTTTTTCCTCCTCTCCTGTATCAGGTAGCCACCGGCTTCCTGGATGCCTCCAATATTACGTATCCATTCCGGAAGTTATTCCATGGCAAGGAGAACATTCGCTTCCGGTTGGGCAAGCTGCAAAAGGTGATGCCCGAAGACCACAAGGTGCTTCTGTCCACGGGAGAGCTGCCCTATGATTATCTTGTGCTCGCCACAGGTACCGAGACCAATTATTTCGGCATGGAAAATATCCGTCGGGCGGCGCTGCCGATGAAGACGGTGGACGACGCGATAGAAATACGAAATTACATGCTTCAAAAAATGGAAGAAGCAACCATTGATCTCGACGAAACAAAGAAAAAAAAGCTGTTTTCGGTTGTGATCGCCGGCGGGGGACCCACCGGTGTGGAAATTGCCGGCATGCTGGCGGAGATGCGCAACACTATCCTGCACAGGGATTATCCCGAGTTGATTGGTCTTCAGCCGCGAATCTATCTGGTTGATGGCTCATCCACGCTATTAAGCGCAATGAGCGAACCATCGCAAAAATACGCCCATGCCATGCTGCGAAAAATGGGCGTTGAAGTACGTCTGAACACCCAGGTAAAAGATTATGTAAACGATATGGTAATCTTTACGGACGGAAAAACCATTGAGACAAAAATCCTGTTCTGGACCGCTGGGGTGACCTCGAGAGTATTCGAGGGAATGCCCAAGGAAAGTTATGGATCGGGTAATCGCTTGCTGACGGATGAATATAACAAGGTCGTTGGAACCCGGAACATCTATGCTATAGGTGACACGTGTCTGCTGACCTCTGACAGGAATTTTCCGCATGGGCATCCGCAATTGGCGCAAGTAGCGCTTCAGCAAGGCGAAAATCTGGCCGCCAATCTTATCACGATGCTCCATGACCAGCCATTGACGCCGTTTGCATACCACGACAAAGGATCGCTGGCCATTATCGGAAGAAACAAGGCGGTAGCGGACCTTCCAAAACCCGCGGTGCATTTTCAGGGGTTCGTCGCGTGGGTGACGTGGCTGTTCGTGCATCTTTTTTCCCTGATCACCTATCGCAATCGGTTAATGACAGTAGCCAACTGGGCAGTGGCTTTTTTCACCAGGGACCAATCCTTGAGAATGATCATCAGGCCGCGCCCGCATCAGCATGGCAAGGAGAATGAATGATTATTAAATGCTGGTTTAATAACGCGGGAGCACGAAGATGCTACAGAAACCCGGAATACCTGAATTGGCTTTTCAGGCCCGACATCCATGCAGGCGCCGCAATGAATTGAGAAATGCATCGGGCTGGTCGGCAGGCTGCGGTGTCCAGCTGGTTAAGCGGGTTCCCAGAACCGGCTCCTGCGCGATGAGTAGGCATAAGCGGTTTTCCGTTTTGCTTCCCGTTCTTGTTCTCTGCCTGGGTGCGAGCCTGAGCGGGTGCGCGCTTTTGCCGTCCCAGGAAAACCGCACCACTTCCGTTGCCTATCGGGATACCGCCGATAGCCAGCTTGGGAAGGCGGTAATTCCGCGAGTGGCTGCCAACCCCGGTTATTCCGGCATCTATCCGCTTCGGCACGCCCTCGATGCCTTTGCCGCGCGAGCGCTATTGATGCGTGCGGCCGAGCGCTCTCTCGATGTCCAGTATTACGTCTGGCATAAAGATACGACCGGAACCTTGCTGTTCAATGGTCTCTACGAGGCGGCAGAGCGTGGTGTTCGTGTGCGGTTGCTGCTGGATGATGCCAATGCATCGGGACTCGACACAATCCTCGCCGAGCTCGACGCCCATCCGAATATCGAAGTTCGGCTGTTCAATCCCTTCGTCACACGGAGAGCGCGCCTACTCACGTACATTTTCGACTTCTCTCGGGCAAACCGCCGGATGCACAATAAGTCGTTTACCGCCGATAATCAGGTAACCATCGTGGGTGGACGCAATATTGGGGATCAGTATTTCGGCGCCGCCGGCGGCCAACTGTTTGCGGATCTCGATATCATGGCCGCGGGGCCGGTCGTTCACGAGGTATCTAATACTTTTGATCGTTATTGGACCAGCGAATCGTCCTATCCGCTCGATCGTATCGTTTCCCCGGTTGCTTCCGATTCAATCGCCGAACTTGCCGCTGCTACCTCACGCGTCAAAAATGATCCCGCGACCTTGGCATATATAAGCGCCGTCCGCGATTCTCCATTGATGCACAAACTGCTCGAAGGCCAGCTTCCCCTTGAGTGGGTCACCATGCAGATAACCAGCGACGATCCGGCAAAGGGCCTGGGTAAGGCGGCGCCCGAAGCCCTGCTGCGACACAAGCTGAAACAGATTATTGGCAAACCCGCGACTGAAGTTGATCTCATTTCACCCTATTTCGTGCCCGCCGCGGCCGGCGTCGCTTCATTTGTAGCATTGGCGGAACAGGGTGTTCAAATCCGGATACTCACGAACTCGCTGGAGGCCACCGATGTAACGCTCGTCCATTCGGGATACGCAAAGTGGCGCAAACCCCTCCTCAAGGCGGGTGTAAGGCTCTACGAATCCCGGCATCTGTCACCCACCCTCCCGGAATCTCATGGCGCCGGATCAATCGGCAGTTCTTTTTCGGGCCTGCATGCAAAAACTTTCGCGGTGGATCGCTCGCGGGTTTTCGTGGGCTCCTTCAACTTCGATCAGCGTTCTGCAGCCATTAACACGGAAATGGGATTTGTCATCAATAGCCCTACGCTGGCACAGCTAATCACAGATGCGTTCCGTGACAATATTCCGGGCAAGACTTACGAGGTTGGTCTGTCCGATACCGGGCAGCTTTATTGGGTCGAGCGCAGGGACGGAGAGCAGGTGCGGCACGATGTCGAACCGGGCACAACTTTCTGGCAACGCGCACGGGTCTGGATTATTTCGCTGCTGCCCATAGACTGGATGTTATGAGGACTGGCTATTTCATGTCCTATTAGCGCGGCGTAATCCGATAGCGGCGTGTAATGGGTATTCGCATTGCGCTTGAATCGCTACCCCAACCAGGGTTTTCCCCGAAGAAAATGCCGGAGTCGCCCCTGCGGGTCTGGTTAGCCCCACATATCTTGCAACACAAGCTTATTGATCTGCGATCAGGGCCAGCAGGTCCTTGAAATTGATGGGCTTGGTGAGGTGGGCATCGAAACCTGCCTCCTCCGCCAGTTTCTTGTCCTTTTCCTGGCCCCATCCGGTAGCCGCGATCAGGCGTATCGCCGATCCCCATGGAGCGGCGCGGATCTGGCGCGCGACTTCATAGCCCGATAGATGCGGCATCCCGATATCGAGCAGAGCAATGTGCGGCTGAAATCGCTCGGCCTCCTGTACAGCGGAGGCGCCGTCATTCACTATCAGGATCTCATGGCCGTCACGCTGCAGGAGCATGGAAACAGCCATTGCCGCCGCCTCGTTGTCGTCAGCCACAAGGATACGGCATCCTTTTTTTGCTGGAGGTTCCGGATCTGACGGCGACGTCCGCGCCGTCTGCGGCACGCCCCGCCCGACCTCCGGCTGCGCCACAGGCAAATGAACATGAAAGGCGCTGCCCTGACCAATGCCCTGGCTAGTGGCATAAACCCGACCGCCATGCAGTTCCGCGATGGCTCGCACCAGCGCGAGCCCGATACCCAGTCCCCCGGCCAGCGCATGGCGTTTGCCCTTCGCCTGAGAAAACATGCCAAAAATTTCCTCCAGGCACGTTGGCTCGATGCCGATGCCATTATCTTCGACACTTACCGTCACGCCTATGGGGGTTGACTGCACGTCGAGGGTGATCTTGCCGCCCGGATCGGTATACTTTGCCGCATTGGATAACAAATTGGAGAAAACCTGGGTCAGCCGGATCGGGTCGCCGTGAACCATCAGCGACGGCGGCGGCTTCGTAACCGACAACGTATGGCTGGCTTCATCCATAAGAGATTGTGTCGTTTCGATGGCGGAGTCGATAAGCGCAGTCAAGGCGATATTCTGTTTTTGCAGCGTTACCCGGCCCAGGGTGAAGCGCGAAACATCGAGAAGGTCATCCAGCAGGATTTTCATGGTCCTGCACTGCCGCCGAACCACCTGGAGAGCCCATTCGCGCTTGGCGCTGTCGAGATGCGCGTACTCCAGAAGCGTAGCTGAACTGTCGATTGCCGCCAACGGATTGCGCAGTTCATGCGAAAGCGTGGCAATGAACTCATCCTTGCGCCGGTCGGCATCCCTGAGCTGCTCGGTGATGCGCAGACTTTCGATCAAATCGGCCGCTTGTCGCGCAAACAGGTCAAGTATCCCCGATCGCTGTTCCGCTGCCGCATGAGGAAATCGGAAATGGATGGACAGGACGCCCAGCGGCTTTCCCTCGCGGCTGTATAAAGGCGTGGTTTGAATGGCGCGGTATTGGCCCAGCTCCGCTGCGTGCAAGTCAATGGCGGATTGTTCCTCAGCGTGAATATCTTCAACCATCACCCGACGCCTTGTGCGAAGCGCGCGGGCGCAGGGCGAATCGTCGCTGCCATCGACCGTCTTGAAGCGATCGATAAATTCCTCGTCAAAACCCTGATGCACCTCAATCGAAAGGACTTTTCTTTCCGGATCGTACAAGCGGATGTATCCCATGTCGGCCTGATGCAATTCGGTGGCCGCCTGCAATATTTCAGTCAACGCGGAGGGCAGGTCGGGGATCGTTAAAAGACTGGTGCTGAGCTCATGCAACCGGTTCAGGGCGGCAACCTCGGCCTCAAGCTGTTTCTGCGTTTTCCGCAATGTCGCATCGATCCTCTCGCGCTCTGATATCTGATATTGAAGCGTGCTGTTTGCCAATGACAACGCTTGCGTGCGTTGTTCCATATGCCTTTCAAGAACATTGCGTACGTTGGTGCCCTCATCCATGGAATGCCTGAGCCGGTGCGCAGCTGAGGCAAAATTTGAGAGGCTTGTCATCAAGCGGAGGTCTTCCGTATCAAATGCCCGCCCTCCCGAATGCACCGTCCCCCATATCGTGCCTGCGGGTTGTTCCTCGTCAAAAAATGGCACCAGCAGCGCTTCCACGACCGGTGGCTGAATATCAATAGAAAGAGGGAACAGACTGGTAGGGTTCTGTAACAGAACGGGGGCGTCATGAACGGCCATGATGCCGCACGAGTTGTGGAAATGGCTTTTCGTGCCGTCCAGGTATTGCGCCATAAGCCCGGCGCAAACATGCCTCCTGCAAGTGCCATCCGATTCAAAAGTACTGACGCCGGCCGAATCAGCCCGGCAGAGCTCGCATGCGAGCTCTGCCAACTTGTGCAACAGATTGCGCGGATTATTCGCAAGCTCATGCGCGAGAATGGTGAGCGCGCGGTTTTCGGCCTGAAAATCTTCGGCACGCGAAATGCGCCGGGACAAAACCTCGATACCGGGAAGCCTGTTAAGCATGGCTCCGCGCCCTGTCATGGAATCTTCGTCGGACATTGTTACGACTCCTGGCCGAATATCCCCATATTGTGCAGGGCTTTTGTCCTGTGTACAAGGCAAAATTGCGGTTCTGTTACAGGCAAAATTGCGACCGTGCATGAGCGCTTAATGGTCCGTCCCCCGCGCGCGGTCCTCTTTTGCCCGTAGCCAAATGTACTGCGTCGGGCGGGCGGGGGCAAAAAGGGCGTTGCAGACATGAGGGGATGAGCGTTGGATCAGGGTCCGCTGAACAGCAATGCATCAACTGTCAAGCCCCGGGCCGCAGAACGGATGTGCCGGCTGCCGTTCCATTGGTCACGGGCACCCTTCAGGCAAAAAGCCGCGCCGCTCACATGCGTTGATCGGGTGCGGGAGATATGGCGATATATGGGGGATTCCGCCTTGGCACGCCATGGACGTATATGTCCATGGCGCCGTGGAGCGGAAAGTCAGGAGGGGCGCAGTAAGACCAGGCCGCCACTCACTCGTTCGCGACGGATTGCACCCCGGTCCGGAGTTAGTCTTCCTTCTTGATCCTGATATTGTTAATAACCTTGGTGACGCCTTCCACGGAATGGGCTATCGCATGCGCTTTATCCGCTTCAGCCTTGCTTTTCGCAGTGCCGCTCAGCACCACCACGCCGTTCTTGTCAGTATCCACCTTGATATGGACCGCGCTGACATCATCTGCCGTTGCCAGCTTTGATTTTATTTTGGTCGTAATGACCGAATCACTTACATATTCACCTACGCCCGAGGGACGCTCGGAAGAACGCTCTGAAGAACGATCGGTAGAGCGCTCCGACTTGGTGGCACAACCGGAAATAGGACCGGCCAGCACGGCAGCCATCAGAACTACCGCGAACTGCGGGAGGGATTTCGATATTTTCATGACTTCTCCTTTTTAAGAATAGAATGGTAGAGTCATACTCGTGCTGTTAGCGTTTCGTGTCTGTACGCTAGCGAACGCAGGGTCGAGGCCAGCAGTAATTGGGCAGGCAAAAGGGTTGAGGGTTGAGCGTTGTCGGGGAGGTGGAATGGCCGGGGCAGAGGCAGGCAGGCGTTCCGGCACGAAGATAACGCCTCCGCCCTTTCCGTCGCTGCAGGAAACTGACTGGTTCCGCGTCCATGAAGCGCAAAACCGGTGGCAATTACTAAGGAGCCTCTCAGTAAGTCCTCACGCGCGCCACGTGAGGCTTTGAAGGACCGTGGCATGGAAGTGACTGTGGGGCCTGGCTGATCCCGACATGGAAATTGGTGGCACGCTGGCAAAAGGTCGACCAGGGTTTAATGGAGCCGGCCGGTAATAGCCGCGAAACGCGCAAGCAGATCGCTCGCATCCACTCCCGCCCGCTCAGCCATGTAGATGCCCGCTTCGATATCTATGCTGTCCGACGCCGGATGCAGAACAAGAAGCTGGAAATGATGAGCGATCGCCGTCCGGGTTACCCGGTCGGCATCGGTCCGCGCCGCGCTTGGACGGTATCGGGTAGTAAGCCATGATAGTACAGCCAGCAGCAAGCTGACCGGCGGTTTCTCGTTTGATTTTCCCCGATTCTGTGTCAAGTTCGTTCCCCTTATCCCAATTAATTTTAGCTTCAATAACACCGTCCGGCACAGTCCCCAAATAGAGTAATGCTAATGAGAATGATTGTCAATCCTATTCATTGATAAGGGGAGATGGCTGGCGGATTCCAGACCCTTCCGGCTGGCGCCGAGAAAAAAACAAAGAGAAATCCCCGACAGAAATACGAGGAGCGAATAAAAGAATGCCAGTGGCGTAACCCCGGATCACATGGAATTCCTGCGCGGCAGCCGAAAGTGATGAGATAGAATTGCGGTTGAGCAAATCTATCGCGAAACGTCAATTACTCGAGCACCATGCGTATCAACACGTTCAATCTTTAAAATCTGTTTCGACGCGCCAGGGTGCTGAACCTGCGCGACTCGGATAAAGCGACGAAACTGCTGGATAAAATCCGTCAGCTTGCTTCGCTGCTCGATTCGATTCTCGATCGCTACGACGTGGCCCGTCAATACGTTGTTGTCATGGGAGATATGAACGAGGATACCCGCAGCGCCTTCGGTTCGCTGCATCCCCTCTTGCAGAAAATGGTTTGCACCCGGTCATCGACACGACTCTACCGATCAACCAGCGTTATACCCATTATTACGAGGATGCGGGAGCCGGGGGCCCGAAATTGACTTAGCTGGACTATATCTTCGTATCCGAAGCGCTTCGACCGAAGATTACCGGTTATGGTTTTGAGCGGCGTGGGATACATGGGATCGAGCCATTGCTGTAAAAGAAGGCGCAGAACCCATTACCCAATTCCCGACCGTAACGGGGCCGGACCTATCCGCATCCGATCATGCTGCGTTGGGGGTGGACCTCGAATTATAGAAAAGATGTTGGGGACGCGCATCCGCGGCGCCCCGCCGCCCTCCAACTACACGTGTCAGCCGCGTTATCGGCTGCACGGGCCTTCCGCCGTTAGCGGCCATCCAGACCGGTGGCCGAAGGGCGACACTGGGGGCAAATACCCCAGGGCGGCGCCCGCCCCTTCCGTTTATATCAATACCGGTCGAGCGGCGCCGGGCCCGAATCCGGGCTTTCATTTCTGGGATCATGATGCGGCTCGGTGCCGCTGATGGACTTTGCTTCCTCGCGCGTTTCCTGTTTCTTGGACGCGCGATTCTCTATCTTCTCACCCACTCTGTTTCCGTGAGTCTCTTCGCTGACGGGTACGCCTTCACTCGATTCATCCGTTGCCTGGTCCACTTGCTGCTCGGCGTGCTGATCCGCCGGTTCGTCATCCTTCAATTCATCCGCCTGTCTGTCCGAGGAATTGTCCATTAATGGCTCCTGCATACATAATATTATTCGGCAATAGCGCCTGTTCACATTCTCACGCGCATTGGCCCCTGGTTCGGTGCGGTAGCGCACAGGCCGGAGCTAAGACCCTGTTTTAACTAAGGGTAGTTTTGTATGCTAGCGTACAGAAACCGCCCAACTAACGGCTCATCATTGCCAGACCGGCGCTGTTGTCAAGATAAGCGCCCGGCATATTACGCCGCTTATCGCGGCGCGTCTCATCATCAATAAGGAGATTAAAAATGAAAAAAGTACTCGTGTTTGCAGCTGCCCTGATGTTTCCCGCATTTGCCATGGCCGGCGAGCTCAATGATGCGCAAATCGCCCACATTGTAGTGACCGCCAATCAGGTTGATATTGAAAATGGGGAGCTCGCGAAAAAGAAAGCATCGAATGAAGATGTTCACGCCTTCGCCCACCGCATGATCGGCGAGCACACCGACGTGAATAAACAGGCGACGGACTTGGCAACCAAACTCAAGGTGACGCCCGAGGATAATCCCATCAGCAAGAGCCTGAAAGCCGACGGCAAAAAGAACCTCGACAAACTGAAGAACCTGAGCGGAAAAGAATTCGACAAAGCTTATATCGACGCAGAAATCAAGCTGCATCAACAGGTCATCGACGTGGCTGACACCAAGCTGGTGCCAAACGTCAAGAATGAAGAGCTGAAGGCCCTTCTCGTCAAAGTGCGCCCGGCGCTTGTCTCCCATCTGGAGCATGCCCAGAAAATCCAGGGCTCATCTGGCGATAAGCGCTAACGGGACCTGAATCAAGCCGGGGTAAAGTCCCGCCCGGGCCTTATCTGCGCCATGCGCGAAATGAGAGAGGAATGTGGCGTTGATTCCCGCGTGACATTCCTCCATCGCCAGCCTCTTATTAAACCCCTCCACAAGCCGTTTCCGCGGAAGGCATTGCCGTGGAATCGGATGGTCACCGGCGCCGCATTCCGCCCTGCCATACACACGCGTATGCGCGCGCTTATACGCGCTGTTACGAGCTGAAAGGCACGTAGAAAATGCGACGCGATGAGCGACCTGCCTTCCCTTGCCGCCGGTCGCCCTCGGTTGCACCTGATGGCAAGTTTCCCTAAGAACCGATCGAAGCGTCCTCAAGCACTAGCTGCTTGTACCATTGGCGCACATGCATGAGGTGGTTGTCCTCCTCGTTGAGCGCGACCCTGAAATCGCGCGCCATGTCGTTCATCCCCATTTTTTCAGCCAACAGGATGAGCATCTGCCATGCATCGTTATCCGCCAGTTCCGCGATAAGAATAGCCTCCAGGCATTGCGCCACCGACGTCCGGGGATCGGTCAGTACTTGAATCAGGCCCATTGACGCCACCCCATCGACGTCCGCGGAAGGCGTCTGCGCAGTGGGGTCGGCGCCGATCGAACGTATGGCAGCCTCGACGAGCTT
The DNA here is from genome assembly GCF_033095785.1 of Nitrosospira sp. Is2. Classification (GTDB taxonomy): domain Bacteria; phylum Pseudomonadota; class Gammaproteobacteria; order Burkholderiales; family Nitrosomonadaceae; genus Nitrosospira. The sequence continues at coordinate 3,424,777 of NZ_CP137134.1, forward strand.
GAAGTGCCGTAACTCCTGGTTGCGAAAGGTCCATAAGGTATCGAGCGGGACCTGGATATCAGCCCCGGGCACGGTTGAACACTTGGCGATCAGTGCGTCGTAAAGCCGGACACCAGTACGTTCGAAGGCCAGCCGACAACCAAGTTTGTCAATAAAGGCTTCAGGGTTCTTGCCCGTCAGTTTCTGCATTGCCGTGCTGGCGACACCTTTGAGGGTTCCCGGCGGCGGAATGGAGCCGAGATCTTCCGCTTCAGCGTTATATTCCCTGCGCACCGCAGCAATTGACGTTTCGTCCCCGCCGGATGACGCAGGCGTGGCGCGGCTCAGCGCGAGCATTTCCTTCGTATCGATCGGCGACATATCGACGCCAGTGCGGTTGAGTCCCACATCTGTGCTTCTTTCCATGATTGATCTCCTGAATTGTGTCTTAAAGGGGGTTTACGCGGAACCTGTGGATCATGAGCGGACAAGTTCGGCGCCAGGCGACCATTGGTAGCCGGCGGCGACGATTTCCGATGGCGAGCCCGAAGAGTTCATATGCTCGCGGTATTCCTCCGACTCGCGGCCCTCCTGGCTTTTGTCAACAATTTGGGTGCCGCGGGCGCGCAAGTCAACTTCCTCACTGAGCACTTTACGCACAAACTCGCGCTGGCTGGCATAGTTGATAGGCTCCGGCAGTTCCGCGGGAAGAACTTCAGCCGGGTCGCGGCGCTCGTATTTCTTGAATAGTTCGCGCACAAGCTCCAAATGCCCCAACTCATAGTCGAGGCAGCGTTCCCAGATCGCCTTCACGTGTGGGTCGGACTCCTGCTGCACGCACCCGTAATAGTTATAAACCTCGGTTGCCTCATGCAGCAGCCATTTCTCCAGCCACGTCTCGTTCGGATCGATCATCGACTCGTATTGCGTTACGTGCTGTTCCTCTATGGATGCTATTTCCGCGTAAAGCTGGCGCGCGACCGGGTCCGCGTACAACGGCCCCACGTTCATGTAGAAATTGTGGGTTTGCTGTTCGCTGGATAGGATCGTCAGTGCGTGCAGCTTTGAAATAAATGCCGCCTGAGTCCGGTTGTAGTGTTCGCGCAAGTCGTCCGCGGGCGCGCGATGTTCCACTGAAGTCGGCCGTCCCGGCACGATGTCCGTATAGGATTGAAGGATATTGTTGGCGTCCTTGCCTTCCAGCCGGTCAAGCAGCGCGGTATAGCGGTAGAGATGGTCAAAATCCTCCAGCATGCCGAAGCGATAAAGCTGCGCCAGATACTCGTCAGGCTCGTTCTGGGCCACAACCGCCGTAACTTCGATTGCAACCTGTTCATAGCCTATGGTCGTTTCGAGTGTCGAGTGATCGGCGCCGAGCAGGTTATTCACCATCGAAGCCTGGTGGTGCTCTACCCGCCGGACCTTCGCCAGCGGCAGCCTCAAGTCGTTATTCACGCGCGCGCACGAATGCGAGAAACGCAGCGCTTCCATCTCTATGCCGTTCATCAGGATAACGCGGACGCGAGTGAAAGCGTCGTCATCCAGCTTGCTGATGGGGGGTTGTATCAGTTCCTTCCAGGTGAACCGCTGTCTGTCAAGTGGCATGCCTTTGTCTTGAAGTAAGTTAAGCGCCATTTTTTCCTCCTACGGAAGTATGGGGGGTTGTATTGAGAGGAGACGATGAAGAGTGAGTGTGAATGAACCGTCCGTTACGACCCAGGCCCATTCTCGTCTTTAGGGGTGTTTTTGCTATTGAATCGGATTATTGCCAAGTGCTCTTTCTAGCCGGGGACAGGCCGCGGAATTCCTTTGCCTGCCCCATGGAAGCTGATGGAAGCTGATAGGAACTGATGAAACCTGAGGGAATACTTAGGGAAACCGCGATTTCATCTGCCCGTACCCGAACCACTGCTGGAACCACTGCCGCTACCGGAACCGCTGCCGGTGCCAGATCCCGAATGGGGTCCCGGCCCGGCGTCCTTGCCAACCGTGCCGCGCATTCCACCTGCGCTGTTGGCTCCACCGGAAGTCCCCTGCTTGTTGGTTGTAACACCGCCCTGCAACGGTGCACCAGAACCGCTTCCGCCGCCACCGGTATCCGTGTTGCTGAATTTATCGGTCGAGGACCCCCCTAGGGCGCCCCCTTGCGGCTTGCTTTTATTGCCGGAACCTTGTGACGCGCCGCTTCCGGAAGTCCCGGGTTTGGTGGTGCCGAGGGTACTTTCATTACCATGTGTTGTCTCACGGCTCAACGTCCTCTTGCCTTCGTCCTTGTCCGATCCTCCTGCCGCGTGAGCCAGACTTCCAAAGGCGAGGCTTGCGGCAGCAAGCACGACGGCGCAAGTTTTTATGGATACCGCTATATCTTTCATCTGCTCCTCCTGTTAGTCATAGAAGATATCTGGGGCCGCGTTATTTACTAAAGGGCAATTCGTATATGACGAGGCCCTGTAATAGAAAAAAGAAACTGCATGCGGCGAGGGATGTCATCCTAGTCCCCGAAAGCGTTTAGCTCTGTACGCCAGCGTACGTTTGGGTTTTGTTTTTTTTTGGCGCTATGGCGGGGCGTGGATATGCGGAAAGAATAATGACGATTAATGACGGAAGAGTAGATCTTGTTGCTCAGGCTTCTTGAGACGATGGCGCGCATTTATGGATGTCAGCGCGCCGACTTCAGCAGAAAGCCGGCGCCAAGACCCAGGGGAATCAGGGGACTAGAACAGCGGTTGATTGCGCACGCAGGGCGGACACCACCGGCATTGAATCAGGCGGAATCACAGGAATCCTCCGGACTGGTGGCGCCAGAGCATGGCATATTGGCCGTTAAGCTGCAGAAGCTCCTCATGGGTGCCCTGTTCCACGATGCGTCCGTCGTTCAGCACCAGCAGCCGGTCAAGGCAGGCAATGGTCGAAAGGCGATGCGCGATAGCGATGACCGTCTTGCCCTCCATCAATCCGAGCAACTGATCCTGAATGGCAAGTTCCACTTCACTGTCCAGCGCCGAGGTAGCCTCGTCGAGCAACAGAATGGGGGCATTCTTCAGCACAACGCGGGCAATTGCGATGCGCTGCCGTTGCCCTGCGCTGAGCTTCACCCCTCTCTCGCCCACGTGCGCGTCGTAGCCGATTCGTCCGTTCCAGTCCCGTTGGCTCACGATGAACTCGTGCGCCTGCGCGCGCCGCGCGGCCGCCTCAATCTGCGCCGGCGTCGCCCCTGTACTGCCATAAGCAATATTTTCCGCGATGGAACGGTGCAGCAACGAGGTATCCTGAGCCACGACGCCGATCGCGCGACGCAAGCTGTCCTGAGTCAATTCCCGGATATCCAGGCCATCAATCCGGATACTTCCAGCCTCGATCTCGTAAAAGCGCAGCAACAGATTGATCAGCGTCGATTTGCCGGCGCCGGAGCTTCCGACCAATCCAACGCGTTCGCCCGGGCGGATGGTGCAGTTGAGGCTATCCAGTACTTTGCGGCCATCGCTGCGGCCATAAGTGAAGGTCAGCCTTTCGAACCTTATTTCGCCATGGACTGTACTCACGTCCAAATTACGCGCCGCGGGGCGATCGGGCATGGTGTTCACTACGGCGATGGTTTCCATGCCGTCCTGCACCACGCCGATGTTTTCGAAGGCTCGGTTCATCTCCCAACTGACCCATCCGGCTGTATTTGCTATCGTCCAGGCCAGCGGCACCGCCATCGCCACGATTCCAGCTTCAAGCACCCCCTGGGACCACAACAGCAGTCCGATGGCGGAAGTGCAGACCAATAAAAGGGCGTTCAGCACCGCCAATGTGGTGGTGAATTTGGTTATCAGACGCATGTGCGCCGCTATTGCACCCGTGTGATCCTCGATAGCTTCGCGCACATACGCGTCTTCATCGGTCGCGCGCGAGAACAGCTTGACGGTAAGGATATTGGTATAGCTGTCCACCACCCGACCCATCAGTATCGAGCTTCGTTCACTGCTGTGCCTGGACAGGTCACGCATGCGGGGTACGAAGTAATGAAGGAAAAATATGTACGAAATGAACCATAGCGCGGTGGGAATCGCCAGCCGCCAATCGGCAGAGCCCATCAGGAATAATGCCGAGGCACCGTAGACCGCGATATACCAGACCGCATGGATGCTCGATACGACGCATTCCCGGACCGCGTCGCTCGTGTGCATCACGCGGTTTGCGATGCGCCCCGCGAAGTCGTTCTGAAACAGCGTCCAGCTCTGCCTGATGACATGCCAGTGGCTCTGCCAGCGGATCAGGCTGGTCACGCCCGGCACTACCGCGTTATGGCGGATGAAGCTGTCTATCAGGACTGCCAGGGGCCTGCCGATCAGTACCAGCAGCGACATGCCGATCAGCATGGGAATAGCGTCGTTCAATGCCTCTGACCGCGCAGACGCCTCCATTATCTGCACGAAGTGGCCGATGAAGACTGGGACCAGGGTATCGATCAGTGCGACTGCCAAGCCGGTCGCAAACAAGGCGGCATAAAGGCCCTTGGTCTGGCTGACAAAGTGCCAGTAGAACGCCAGCAAGCCCGCAGGCGGCGGCTTGACAGGAACATCGGTGGGTCGTACGAGCTGTTCAAAGAATGCGAACATAACGTTGCCTTTTTGATTGGGTTAAAGTCGAACTGGCGACCGCTTGCGCGTGTTTTGCGGTCGCTGATTGTGGCCCTGATATATAGTCGTCGCGTGTGGAAGAACTCCTGGTAGTCGCGCGATAGCCGTGCCTGCCGGCGACGGCACCGGTGGTGCTTATTTACGCATGCCGGTGACTTTCTCCGTCGACTCCATCGCCATCTCTTGCCGTCTGGATGCCAAATAACGGTCCAGGGCATCCTCGAGCGTCGGCAGAATGATGCCCCGCTCGCTGGAGAGCGCGCTGTAGGCCGGACGAGCCGCTGCATAGCCAAGCTCATGGCTGGCGCGCGCAACCAGGCCGGCGTTGTCGATGCCCGCTTTTTCGGCAGCCATGGCGGCAAGCTCTGCCCAGGTGAGCGCATGCGCATTAGTCAAGTGCCAGATTCCCGCTGCCCGGTCGATAAGCAGATCCAGACTGGCATGCACCAGGTCCGGCACATAGGTGGGTGAAATGGTGATATCTGTCGAGACAGGAAACGGTTGGCCGTCCGCCAGCGCTTTCAAGGCGAGGGTAATGAAATTGTAGTTGTCCCATGGCCCGAAAAATGCGCTGGAGCGCACCACGAGTGCGTCGGGGCAGGTTTCCTGGACCCTGCGTTCCGCCTCGGCCTTGCTCCTTCCATAGTTATTCAATGGCTTGACTGTGTGGCTCTCCAGGTAAGGGGACCGCTGACCCCCGTCGAATACGAGATCGCTGGAGTACGTCAGCAGCTGGATGCCTCGCGTCTTGCAAACGCCCGCAAGAATCGCGGGCCCCAGAACATTCTCGCGGAAGCAACGTTCGAATTCATGCTCGGCATTGTCCACCTGCACGTAGCCGCTGGCGTTGATGATTGCCCACGGCTGGTAGCGCGATACGGCCAAATCCACGGAGCCCTGGACTGCAATATCCAGTTCCTGGCGGCTCAACAGCTTGTAGGTGAGGTTCCGCTCCTCGCAGATTTTCGCAAACGCCCTCCCTAATGTTCCGCTTGCGCCTGTGATGAGAATCGGCTGCACGCTCTCATCAGTTGCCTGATGGTGCTCGGGATACAGGGAAGCAACAGCGGTGCCCGTAGCCACCGGCGCGCAGGTGATGCGGCCCGGGCGGCGCCACCATCCCTGCCCTTTCAACACCGGGTGAGATAACGGACGTCCTGCCGCGAGGTCGCGCATAAGGGCGGCGACAGCCGTGGGTCGGGGGTTGCCCGACCGCACATCGAAAGGACCGGGCTCGTAATACCCTCTGCATTGCGTAACGAGACAGTTCCAGTCATAGGAACCCAGCAGCGCCCATACCGTGACCGCGCGCACGTCAACGCCCTGCTGCCTTGCCTTCCTTGCCGCCTCCCAGATTTCAACCAGCCAGCGCATCTGATCCTCGCGGCGCGCGTCGATGTGCGCCTCGGTAACCGCGAGCGGCACCCGGTACCGGCCCCAGGCTTCTTCAAGCAGCGGCCCGACCCCTGGTGTCGGCGTCGCGAGCACGCGCGCGGGCTCGATATCGACAAAGCGATGGCCGCGATAATCAGTAACATGGTGACCGGGATAGCGTTCGAGGCGGTTATCCAGCCACCGCTCGCTGGTGACGTAATAGTTGATGCCGATAATATCGGGCACGCACGGGTTGTCCTTGAACCAGAGCAGCCGCGACGCAGGGATGCCCGTGCTGGTCAGATACTCCCATAACGGATGCGCCACCCCTACTGCTCCGCACAGGAGATCCCACCCCAGCCAGCGCCGTGCATTATAGAATTCCGCCACGTCGGACAGTCGCGCGGTACTGTAGGTCTTGCCCAGGTCGTCGGTCTGCACCAGTTTTGCCTGGGGGGTCACCCGGCGAATCTCGCGCATGGATAACACCACTGCGCGGCACTGGTTCAACAACGCCTCGATAAAGACCGCATCGTCTCGACCATGGGGATACCACAATCCATACAGTCCGCTGAAGCGGGCCGTCGTGAGCGGTTCATTCACCGGCGTGTAATACTCCACCCAGGGATACCGCCGGGCCACTGCCGCGGCAAAGGCAGCCAGCTGTTCGGGGAAATTCGGATCGGTCAGGCTGGTGTACTTCGGGCCGCTGCCGTGGTGCACCAGGCCCACGATTGGCATAATGCCCCGGGCCTGCAATTCGGGCAAGCGCGCGTCGGACCATTGCCAGTTGATTTGATCGACTCCATCGGGCGCCATATGCTCCCATAGCACCGGGTAGCGGATCGCGCGGATGCCAAGGCTGGCGAACCGCTCCAGATCGCACAGGCGCTCGAGGTGTCCGTTGCGCGCGAGCTGGCTGAAGTATTCGTCGGCCACCCGGTTCACGGTGCATTCGAGTCCGCCCCATAGCGCCAGTTCTTCCCCGCGCGCGGGTTTTTTCGCTTGTTTCATATCGAGTCCAGCATGGATGATTTTTGGATACCCGTTACGAAGTGAAACATGGGGTGAGCATGGAACGTTTGAAGGGCGCAGTGTGGCGCAGTGGGGCGCAGTGTGGCGCAGTATCCGGTATCGTTCGCATCGCTATAAGGTCCGTCTACAGGCCGGGCTACAACCGCTTGCAGTCCTTAATCAAAGGAAGGGGGTTTCGCGGATGGGATTTGCCGCCATGCTGGTGCCGCAGCCCAGGCGCGTGCCCCATCCGGCATTCAGTCCGCCGGCATTGACACCGGTCCTCGGATGAGGCGTTGACTTTCATAAGCTTGTTTCCCTGCACTGTCCCATTGGGCCCGAAACTGGCCCAATCTGCAACCTGAGCGGAAGAGGCCATAAAAGAACCATCGAAAGCCGAAATTCAACCGCATCCTAAACGCCAAACCGGCATCGCTCTGTTCGCCATCATACATTCAGGCGTCGAAATCGAAATCAAGGCGCAGCCTTCCCTCCTCCCCCTTCTTAACGTGGAAAGGCGCAAAAAGTTGCGTTTTCGAGGCGCCTCGAGCGCGTGTTCAAGAACACACTCTCCGAATTGACGCGAGTGTGGTCTGGCGAACAGAAGGTTCAGCTGGCCCTGCGTATCCTTCGCTCATCGGATACATGCCTGTCATGAATTCGTTACGCATTCGCAATCGGCCACATTTACAGCCGACTGTATAACCAACCAAAATCAACGGAGAACTACCATGCCTACAACGCAAGGCACCTCTACTGGAAAAACCGCTACACGCCGTACCAAAAATGATGCGATCAAATTGCTGACCGCGGACCACGCCAAGGTCAAAAAAATGTTCAAGGAATTCGAGAAGCTGAGCAAAAAGGACGAGGACGCAGGCAAGGAAGAGCTGGCGGCGCAAATTTGCAAGGAGCTGACCATCCATGCGCAACTGGAAGAAGAAATCTTCTACCCCGCTGCTCGAGAGGCCATCGACGATGATGACCTGATGAACGAAGCCATGGTCGAGCATAACTCAGCCAAGGATCTGATCGCGCAGATCCAATCCATGGGCGCGTCTGATCCCATGTTCGACGCGACCGTTAAGGTACTGGGCGAGTATGTTAATCATCACGTCGAAGAGGAACAGAACGAGATATTCCCCAAGGTCGAAAAAGCCAAGGTAGATCTTGAAGAAATTGGAGCCGAAATGGCGCAGCGAAAAGAGGAGTTGATGGAGGAATAACGCCTTTCAACACGAAGGCTCAATCCTCTTCAACCTGTTGCCGTTTACCGCCTGGAGCGGAGCCCGACCTGTCGTGCCGGCCCGCCCAGGCGTATTGTTATGATTTGCCGCATATGTCTCACAGAGAGGCTCATGCATATGCCCGGGAGATAGTATGCAAAATATTATCGTCATGTCGCACCTGCGATGGAATTTTGTCCATCAGCGCCCTCAGCATCTGCTCTCGCGCCTCGCGGCGCATTACCGGATTCTTTTCTTCGAAGAACCCGTATTTCACCCCAAAAAGCATCTGGCGGCGATTTCCGAGCCCCATCCCAATGTGATTGTCTGGACACCGCACACACCTGTGGAAACTCATGGTTTCCACGACGACCAGTTGCCCTATTTGCAGCCATTGGCGCGCCAGTTGGGAATCGACTACCCGGACCATATGGTCTGGTTTTACACGCCGATGGCGTTACCGTTAATGGACGAGTTAAGCCCGGGCCTTGTGGTTTACGATTGCATGGACGAGTTGGCCGCATTCAAAAACTCGCCCAAGCAACTGCTGCAGCGGGAAAATGCGTTGTTCAAGGAAGCGGATATCGTGTTCACGGGGGGGCCAAGCCTCTTCAGGGCAAAGCGCGAGCGGCATCATAACGTTCACTGCTTCCCCAGCAGCGTGGATGTTGCCCACTTTGCTCACGCACGGGACCGCTCCAAGAGCCATCCCGCACATGCGGCCATTCCCCGGCCTCGCCTGGGATACTACGGTGTAATCGATGAACGCCTCGATATGGCGCTGCTCGCCGCGCTTGCCGACGCGCACCCCGATTGGCAGATAATCCTCGTCGGGCCCGTGGTTAAAATCGATGAGGCGGATCTTCCGCGACGGCCGAACATACATTATCTAGGTCAGCAACCCTACGATGACCTGCCGAGGTTTCTCGCCGGCTGGGATGTATGCCTGCTCCCGTTTGCGCGCAACCAGTCCACCCGATTCATCAGTCCAACCAAGACCCTGGAATATATGGCTGCGGAACTGCCCATCATCAGCACCGATATTGCGGACGTCATCGAACTTTATGGGGAAGCCGTCTCCATTGCCGCCGACGCGAACGAGTTTATTGCGGCGTGCGAGAGCGCGCTTAACGCGACGCCCGGGCAACGAACCGGGAAAATCGAGTCAATGCGCAGGCTCCTAGCGACCAGTTCCTGGGAGGATACCGCGGAGCAGATGCGTCACCTGTTCACGGAGGTGGAAACCGACAGGGCTGCCCGCAAAGCGAGTGCGCAGATCGAAACATCTAGTGAGGGCGCGGCGGCGGAAACCGCGGACGATGAAGCGCGATTGCCTCCCCCCAATGTCAAACGCATGATTTTAAAGGCGGCCCGCAAACCGGTAGACGGACAGGATAACCGCGGAACGTGATGTACTGCTCGTACTGCTCCCCTTGAGGGCAAGGAAGGCAACGCATGCTCGGCGGCACCTGGATCGGCAGCATGGCAGCATGTTAACGGCGATCCGCAGATATCTGGCTGGTATACGGCCCGACGAGGGCCCGGGCGAGGGAGGGGGACAACGCTCAATTGCGCGCAACCGGAATGGCCGAACGGCCGAACGGTTCCGGCCCCGGGGATGTCTGCTTTTGTCAGGATCCTGGCTAAGGATCACCGATTGGATCAGCCATTCGCCCGTCGCTTTTGGCGCATCTCATCCCGTAAACCCTGCCCGCGCCCCCCGTAGGGCTTTTTACCTGCTTCCTTAATATCCTCCGCCAGATCCCCCGGATTGCCCGGATGAGCCGGAGCCCTGACCCGTGGAACCCGACTGCCCGGAAGAGCCGGAGCCTGGTTGCGTGGAGGAACCTGAGCCCTGCCCTGATGAGCCTTGGCCCGAGCGCATACCACCCTGCCCCTGCCCCTGTCTTTGTCCTTGGCCACCCTGCATCGACGAGGATCCGCCTTGACCGGATTGCCCCGCCTGCGAGCGGTCTACAGGCCCCCCATGCCCGGACATGTCACCACCTTGCCCGGTTTGGTCTCCCGCGCCCGCCGCGTACGCTGCGGCGGTGAAGCCGAAAACGATAACACTTGCCAGTGTTGCAATTCGTGCCGTATTTTTGAGAAGAAAACTGTGCCTCATGATCTGTCTCCAGTAAATCCAGCGAAATTGCTGTACGTCTTATCCTACTCAGATCACGCTGCCGTTCCGTACGTTTACGCACAAAGAAAAAGCGTAAAGCACCAAGCGACGGCACGAGGAATGGGCTGTCGAGGAAGGCTGCACGGCAATTTGGGATCACCAGAAACCCCCGCCCCGGCCGCGTGAACAATTTACAGCAACGCTTCTATTTATTCGCTTTGCGGTAGCCAACCCCGCGAGGCCGCGTCCAAAGGTTCCTCAACCGTTTTTCGGGCTCTGGCGGTTGGTCCTGGCATGCTGCGCGGATGAGCCTCCGCGTGAGGAAGGTGCCTGGCTGTCGGAACTGCCGCTCCGGTTTTCACGGGACGCCTCGCCGCCCTTACGGCCCGCTTCGCGAGCTTCGGCCGAATTGAACTCATGCGCCGTGCCCCTTTCATGAGCCGCCTTGCCGCCCTTGCGGCCGGCTTCGCGAGCCTCTTCGGAATCGAACTCATGAGCGTTGCCTTTCTCATGAGCGGCTCTGCCAGCTTCCCGGGCTTCTTCAGAGGTGAACTCATGCGCGGTGCCCTTCTCATGAGCGGCTTTGCCTCCCTTGCTGGCTATCTCGCGCTGCTTTTCATCATCCATTGAAGCAAAGCCGCGCTTGCTTGTACCGCTGTTGCCGTTAGCGGCGCTTTTTCCTTGATCTTTATCTTTGTCTGAAGCCATGATAAATCTCCTCATTCAATACTCATGAACTCCCTTTACTTTATATAGATCGAGCGATATGAGCGGTCTCATATGAAATTTTCGGGAGCCTTATCTCAGCCATCTAAAGACGGAGAATAATTCATCGTAAAGGGTCAAACCGCTTTGCTCTGTTCGCCAGCACACATGCCGACAGGCCCTGTCCGGCATGAAGCGGGAATAGGTCGTCAGGCATAATGGCGGCGGCATGACATTGGGATTAAGCGCCCATATTGGCTGCTTCAGGGGGGCTGCTGCAGCAGGCAGACCCAGGGAACGAACAGGGCGGGGCGAATATTTATGCAGAACGCATGAAAAGGCATAGCTTTGCGCACTGCGGACATTTCCGCCGCCTGTCGCAGTCGCGTGAAAAAATATGACGAGAAGTAGTTAATGGGTGCAGGCTGCGGCGCGCCGTCCACTTTCAAAAACGCGCCGGAAGGGGTGAACCTGAGCAGAATCGTGCAGGATAGATAACGGCTACGCTGATATGGAAGCGCTGGGGTGAGGCGTGGGGTGAAGCGTTGCGGTGAAATCAAGCCAAAAAGGCGAGTTCTCTCGCCTTTTTTCCTGGGTCTTATTAAGACTTTTTATGGCTTGGGCTGGCTGCCTTTGCATGCTGCGCCGATGAGGCGCCGCGAGAAGATGACTGGCTGCCCGAACCCCCGCTTCTGCCGCCCCGGGACGCTTCTCCTCCTTTGCGACCCGCCGCGCGGGCCTCTTCAGAATCGAACTCATGCGCCGTCCCTTTTTCATGGGCCGCTTTGCCGCCCTTGCTGGCTATTTCCCGTTGCTTTTCTTCGTCCATGGAAGCAAAACCGCGCTTGCTTTGGCCACCGCTTTTTGTTGTTGAGGCCATGATAATCTCCTGTATATTCAGATTTAAGAAATTTCCGCTGGCATCCGGCCTGCTCTCTGAGGTCGCCGCCCCAGCGGATAGTGCCTGCGAAAGCGTGCCCAGGGTCGAAGCCCAGACATGGTCCCATCTTAGTAAGGGGAAAACCGCTTTTATGTACGGCGGCACACATATACGGAAAAAATCAAACTCATTTGTACTTATGACGCTCCATGGCATTTGAATGACTGGCCACGGTTGTCATAGCGGTTCAGGAAGGCGCTTGGGCTTGGCCGTGAGCAGTTCCTGCTTCTCCTGGTTGGAACAATGTACCTTCCGGATGTAGCGGCAGCGTGTCCCCCCGCTGACTCATTCCGCGCTTCACAGACATCTTGTCGCCAAGGCCCGGCATCAACTTGGATATTGTGGTATTGACAACCGCCATCGCTCCGACTTTGACATCCCTTCCCCCTTCCGTCGCCGCTTTCAGGATGGCTTCGGCGACTTGCTCTGGCTCGATCACCGGGGGAGGCAGCTTCGGCTCCCTATCCATATAGTTTTTAGCATGGTGCGGAAAGGGGGTATCGACAGCCGAAGGCTGGATCAGCGTGATGGAAACCGGGGATTCATCGAGCTCTTCGATTTCCACCCGCAGCGCATCAGTGAAGCCCTTGACGGCGTGTTTGGATGCTGCGTACATACCGAGAAAAGGCACGACGGCTTCCGATACTTCGCTGCCCACATTGATGAGGGCGCCTCCGCTGCGCTTGAGATGAGGCAAAGCCGCGAGCGAACCATTTGCCACGCCCCAGAAGTTAGTAGCAAACAGGCGCCTGCTGTCGGCTTCGCTCACTTCATCCAGGCGTCCATAGATGGAGACGCCGGCATTGTTTACCCAAGTATCGATCCCGCCGAACCGATCGGCCGCCTCCTGAGCTGCGCCTTCCATTTTCTGCCGGTCCCCGACATCCGCCACGATATGTAAAGCCTCTCCGCCGTCGCCCGTTATCCTCGCCGTGAGCGTTTTAAGCGTTTCTCCGCTGCGCGCGATAAGGACCAGCCTTGCCCCCTGCGCAGCCGCTAGCAATGCCGTGGCCAACCCGATTCCGCTTGAGGCCCCGGTAATGACGATCACCTGTTCATTTAAACGTTTATGCGAAACCATGCTTTTTCTCCTCAAAGAATCGAATATGTCGATCCAATCAAACCGCCGAGTGATTGGCAGCGGGCCCGATGAGATGGACGAATGAGAAGCGAAAATGCGTCGCCCGTCAAACCTGAGTCGGCCGAATGTCCGGAAAATCTCAGAAGGCCAGAATTACACGCTGCTCAGATACCCAGACTAAAATCAACTCCGCCGCGAAACCGTGCAGTAACGCACACAACAGTCGTGAGCGGGGGTAAGAAGGGGATAAAGGAGAAGGCAGTTTGCGTCCGAGCCGCGTCGCCGAGCCATGGTGGAAAAGCAGAACGGACGCAGCCTATCGCGCTTGCGGATGCAGTCGTATCGCGCTAGGGGCAGGCTGGGGAAACGGAAACGGGAGGAATTAGGTAGACTTGGGGAGGACTTACATAGACGTGATCAGTCCTTTGAGGATTTTAAAATCGACGGGTTTGGTAAGATGGTGATCAAAGCCGCTTTCGCGCGACATCACACGGTCCTTTTCCTGGCCCCAGCCTGTGAGCGCGACGAGCTTGATATGATCGTACTGCGGCTGTTCCCGGATGCGGCGGGCCACTTCGTAACCATTCATCCCCGGCATGCCGATATCCATCAGGATTACGTTTGGCTGATAGTCGGGCAGGGCCGCGAGCGCAGCCTCGCCGCTGTCGACGGCCTGCGTCAGGAAGCCCATCGACTCCAGCAGCATTGCCAGGACTTCACCTGCATCATGGTTGTCGTCCACCACCAGCACACGTATCCCCGGGGTCGGGGTAGGGATGGTTTCGGGCGCGGCGCGTTTTTCCGACGTTTGCGACAACGGCAGGCGCACGATGATTTCCGTGCCCTGGTCCTTGCCCGCGCTTTTAGCCTCAACAGAGCCGTCATGCATATCCACCAACCGCTGGACCAGATTGAGGCCGATGCCCAGGCCCTCCTGCGCCCCGACCCCATGGCGGCGCTCCTGCGCGAACAGGTCAAACAAGCGTGGCAGCATGTCCGGCAGTACGCCGATCCCGTTGTCGCGCACGGATACAACGGCAGCGTCGCCCTCCTGCCTTGCGCTCACCCAGATCTTGCCGCCGCTGGGCGTATATTTTGCCGCATTATTGAGCAGATTGGTGAACACCTGCTCAAGACGGACCGGGTCTCCGTAAACGATCAGCGGTGTTTCGGGAATGTGCAGGTCCAGTTTATGCTGGTTCTCATCGATAAACGCCATGCTGGCCTCGACACTATTGCGCAGCACCGCATTTAAATCAGTCGCGGCGCGCCGCAGTTCGACCTTCCCGCTGGTAATCCGCGATATCTCCAGCAAATCATCCACCAGCCGGACCATATAGTTGACTTGGCGGCTGATTACCGGCAGCAGATGAGGGACTGCCGCTTCGCCGTCGGGGCGCCCCATCAGCGCCAGCGCATTCGAAATCGGTGCCAGCGGGTTCCGCAGCTCATGTGCCAGCGTCGCCAAAAACTCGTCCTTGCGCCGGTCCGCTGCCAGCAGGGCTGTTTCCGCGTTGACCGCCTCGGTAATGTCAATGGAAATGCCAACGTGCCCGCCGTACTTGCCTGAAGCGGTAAACCAGGGCAGCGCGTACGACTTCAGCCAGCGCCATTCTCCCTGTCCTGTCTTCACCCGCAGGCGATGTTGCAAACGCACCTGGTCGCATATGGCGCGCTCGAATGCCTCAATATACCCTTGGACATCCTCCGGATGGATTACCCTGCGCCAACCGGCGCGCATCAACTCTTCCTTCGGTACCCCAAGCAGGTCGACGCATCGCTGATTGAGATATACGGCATTTCCCTCGGTATCCACCTGCCATGTCAGCGCGGGCGAAGCTTCCGACAAGGCGCGGAATCTTGCCTCGCTCTCGCGCAGGCTCCGTTCGGCAAGTTTGCGCGTCGTAATGTCGATCACATATCCCACGCTCTCCTTCTCGTCGAGCTGCTTTGCAGTGAAAAGTGCCCACCAGCGCGATCCATCCGGGCGTACGAACTCCTTCTCATAGGGAACGGTTTGGCCTGTTGACGTGAAGTCCCTGACGGCGCGCAAACATATTTCCATCCAGTCCGCCGGCGTCTGCAGGTCGCATCGAATAAGCCCGGTCCCTCTACCCTCCCGGCTGACGCCGCTTATCTTCCGGAAAGCATCATTTGCTTCAATAATTCTGCCCAACTCATTGAAAAAAATGACGCCGATCGTGTCAATCTCGAGGGCATGCCGGAAACGCTCTTCACTCTCGCGCAGCGCCGCCTCGGCTTGCTTGCGCTTTTTCACATGCATGGTCACATCGATGCCATGTCCCAGTACGCGCTGGCACTTGCCCTCCTCATCCAGCAAAGGCAAATAGACGAGATCGATGTAGTGTTCTTCCGGCGGTTGACCGCAGGCATGGCTCAACGTCATCGGCAGTTCGAATCCAATGAACGGCTTGCAGGACGACATGACCTCAATAAGTTTTTCCTGGAATCCGCATCCAGCTGCTTCCGGAAGCGCGTCGAACGCGGGCCGGCCGATCAGCTCGCGTTTGCCGACAAGCTGATAGTAGGCGTCGTTGGCAAACTCGAAGATGAATTCGGGGCCGCGAAGCACATGCAGGAATGAAGGTGCGCTGCGGAATACTTTCTCGAGCAACTGAATCCGCTCCGCTTGCAGCGCCTCCCTGAGCTGGATGCGCTCCGCCTCGCGTTTGCGCGCGCGAACCAGTTCGGTGGTTTCAGCGACGGTTATGAACACCCCCTCGGGGGCGCCGGTATCGGATGATCCCTCGCGCGGCGGCCCGGGGAGCGGACTATAAGTGAGTTTGAAAAAAGATTCTTCCGGCGTCCCGTGGCGGTTGAGCACCATCCGCTGCTCGTCAAACAGATACGACTCACGGCGCTCCATGACCCCCTCGCAGATGGGGGAAATAAAATCCCATACCTCCGGCCAGCACTCGCGTACCGGCTGGCCCAGACCTTTGGGGTGCTTGCGGCCTATAAGATCGCGATAGGGGTCGTTATATATCTGTATCAGCTGCGGTCCCCACAGCACTAGGGCTGGCGATGGCAGCAGGAGGATAATATTGACTGCGAGCTGAAGGTGCGGCGGCCAACTCTCCAATGGCCCCAACCCGGACTGAGTCCAGTCGTAGGCATAAATTTGCTCGCCCATTTCACTGCCGCGCAGCCAGCCAGGCGTCTCAGGCTGAGTCATGGACAATAGCCTCCCCCCTTTTTTATGTATGTCGCTTTATAACACTTCCGGATGTTATAAGCCAAGTGCTCAAGCATTGCAAAGGTGCTGCAAAGTACCAACACCTGGGTACCAGCACTGCGCAAAGTCGGATTGTAGCCGCCCCGCAACGACATGATTTTGCTGCCTTAAACGTGTCTGTTAATTACAGTGCTTCCACGTGGCCGCCGGTAGAGGAAGGCTCCGGCGGCGAGGCGCATCCGGATGTCCTATAAAGAAATATAAACCTGTCGCGACCATAAAGGTCAAAGGTGAAGTTCAGGTGTTTCGAAATCAGTATTTTTTGGCAGCATTTGTAACAAGCGTTCGATAAGCTGGCGACAAGTGATGACAAAGGGGAAAAATTATGAAACATGATGAGAATATTCCGCGCCAGGAAGTACCCGGTCCCTCTCGCACCGTGCTTGAAACAAGACAGAAGATCGGGGACGAGCTCCAGCAGACCAGGTGGGCGCTGGAAGAACGTACGAGACAGCTTGATCAGTCACTGTCTGTCCTGCGCGCTGCCATCGAATCGACCGCCGACGGCATCCTCTTCACCGACGAGGACGGCCGCATACTCCGCTTCAATGAGCACTATCTGCAGATGTGGGGCATATTCCGGGAGAATGCCGAGCGTAGCGCACAGCATCACCAGTTGCTCGAATCCTGCGCCGCTTTGTTGAAGGATCCGGAGCAGTTCATGCGACGCACTGCCGACATATACGCGTCATGGCCGCAGGAAAGCCACGACGTGCTGGCCCTCGCCGACGGCAGGGTTTTTGAGCGGTATTCGACGATACAGTATGTCGAGGGTAAGAGCATCGGCCGGGTCTGGAGCTTCCGCGACGTGACCGCGCGCGTACATGCTGAGGAAGCCTTGCAGGAAAGCGGCGAACGGATGTGCTTCATGGCCGACGCAATGCCCCAGAAGATTTTCACCGCGCGCGCCGATGGCAAGTTCGATTACTTCAACCAGCAATGGAAGGATTACACGGGGCTGGCTCCCCAGGAACTGGCGGGCTGGGAATGGACCAGGCTCATCCATTCCGACGATTTGGACGAGACCGTAACGGGCTGGCTGCGCTCGGTCCGCACGGGAGAACCGTATCAGATGGAATGCCGTTTCCGGCAGGCCGACGGCGACTATCGCTGGCATCTGCTGCGCGCTCAAGCCAGACGGGGCAGTAATGGAGAAGTATCGATGTGGGTGGGTTCGAATACCGATATCGACATCCTTAAGCGCTCGAACGGAGAAAAACAGGAGTTGCTGGAACGCGAGCGCATTGCCAGGGGCGAAGCGGAACGCGCCAATCAGAGCAAGGATGAGTTTCTCGCTACGCTTTCTCACGAACTCCGAACGCCGCTCAACGCAATTCTCGGATGGTCGCAGCTTATTTTACAGGGAACGATGCGGCAGGAGGACATCCAGCGCGGTCTGGAGATCATCGACAGGAATGCCCGCGCGCAGAATAAGCTCATCGAGGATCTGCTCGAAATGAGCAGCATCGTATCCGGAAAAGTCAGGCTCGAAGTGCAGCAGCTGGATCTTGCCCACGTAGCCGAGGCAGCGGTTGAATCCATGCTTCCGGCTGCCCAGGCGAAGGGCATACACCTGCGGAAAATGGTCGATCCCGCGGCGGGTCTCGTTATCGGGGATAACAACCGCTTGCAGCAGGTCATCTGGAATCTCCTTTCCAACGCGGTCAAATTCACCCCAAAAGGCGGAACGATAGAGGTCATTGTCGAAAGGGTCGCGTCGAACCTCGAACTGACGGTCAGGGACTCCGGGGTTGGGATCCAGCGTGAGTTCCTGGCCTACGTATTTGACCGTTTTCGCCAGGCCGATTCTTCGCTTACCCGCAGCCACGGCGGACTTGGCCTCGGCCTGGCCATCGTCAAGCAACTCGTGACGCTGCATGGGGGAACTGTCCGGGCGGAAAGCGCGGGCGAAGGCCGCGGCGCATCGTTTATCGTCAACCTGCCGCTCGTCCCCATCAAAGACAGGAAAGACACGAAGTTATCTGGGCGGCCGCGTCGTAATCCCGGTTACGGCGAGGTAACCCTTAAAGGACAGAAAGTGCTGGTTATCGAGGATGAGCCGGATGCGCGCGAACTCATCAAGGAGGCGTTGACGCAATGCGAGGCCGACGTGGTCACCGCCGCAAGCGCCATGGAAGGGTTGGAAGTCGTGAAGAATCAAAGACTGGATGTGCTCATAAGCGACATCGGCATGCCCGGAGAAGATGGATACCAGTTCATTCGTGCGGTACGAAACCTTCCTGAAGCTCAGGGAGGTCGAACCCCGGCTATCGCCCTTACCGCCTTTGCTCATTCGACCGACCGCACCAAGGCGTTGCTCGCCGGTTATCAGCGGCATTTGTCCAAGCCGGTGGAATCGCATGAACTGATCGCGACGGTCGGCAGTTTGACCGGATGGGCGGGGAGACAGAAGATTGGAGAGGATGCCTGCCAATAACATCCCCCATCCCGGCGGCGAGGATTGCCACTCAAATCCTCCCGCAATGGCCGGGCCAAAAAAACTGTGTTCGCGCCGGGCGCCCGCCACCACGATAAGGGGGGCCGGATAATAACCCGCAATGGCTGCCCTGCATGGCACAATATCCCTATCATTCCATATTAAGCCTGATTGGTCAGTCCGAGTATGCCCCGCTGGATCCTGGTCGCCATTGTTTCTTTATTGTCCGGGTTTGCAGCCGTGTTTATCGCCGCGCTTGCCGTTGGCGAACTTCTTTCCGGCGCCGCGCCCACCGCGGTCAGCACCTTATCGGTCGATTTCCCGGTCGAACCCGTGCGGATTCCTGTCCACGAGAATTCGCGTGACGAAAATGCGTCTGTTCGCGGTTGGCTGGCGCGGGGGCCGCGCGGCGGGGGCCTGGTATTACTGGTGCATTCGATCCGCAGTAACAGGGTCGAGATGCTGAGCCGGGCGCGTTTTCTTAATGACCATGGCTATGGCGTCCTGCTCATCGATCTGCAGGCCCACGGCGAAACCCCCGGGGAACGGATCACCTTTGGCGTACGCGAATCGGAAAATGTGCAAGCTGCCGTTGCCTATCTGCGCAACGCCTTTCCGGGTGAACGGATCGGAGCTATCGGGGTCTCACTCGGCGCAGCCGCCATCGTGCTGGCAAAAACGCCGCTAAGGCTCGATGCCGTAGTGCTTGAATCGCTACATCCCACGATCGAGGAAGCAGTTGAAAACAGACTGAAACTGCATCTCGGGCAGGCGGGGACGGCTCTTGCCCCGCTTCTGCTGTGGCAGTTGTCGTTTCGGCTGGGCATCCCCGATCACGAACTGAATCCCATCGAGCAGATAGCCAACCTCAACGCACCGGTCCTGCTGATCTCCGGGTCCGTTGACCAGCATACGCGTATGGTCGAAACCGAACGATTGTTTGCTGCCGCCCGGCAGCCCAAGGAATTATGGATCGTCCCCGGTGGAGGCCACTTCAACATGCATGCCTATGCGGGCAAGGAATACGAACGCCGTGTCACCGCCTTTCTCGACTGGTATTTGCGCGAGCGCAACCTTACGCCGTGACTTCTCTCTCACTCCTTCTCACAGCTTGAAGCAACGGTTATACCCCTTGCGAGCCGGGTAAAACCTGGCATGCCGAAATGGCGATCGGGACACGGATGAAACGCGCCGCCTTGGTTCCAAAGCTCCAACAGGCACCTTATTTGTCGCGTTTTCCTGGTTGAACTGGTTGATCGTGAGACGTATGATGTCGCGCTGCCGTAGTTGCGGTCTGGCGGTCGTTTTTTATGGGTTGTACTTCGGTTTGTTGTGCTTTGATACTGTTGCCGGGCAATCGCGCTCCTCGATATCTGGCCACTTCCTTATAATTTTGTGTGTAAACGTACGGAACCTCGGCGCCAACTCAGCTAGCATCTGCAAAAAGGAACGTCGCGCCGCTCCACTCCATTACACTAATAATGACGCCGACAATGCCAACAGTGCAAATGGGCGTGAATATGCTATATACAGACTTCACCCGAGAAAGATTACCTGCCTTTCCGTCGCCGTGACGGGTGCCGCTGCTCGCGAACGGACAAGAAAAGGAACATACATGGCAATGATAGAAGACAACGAAGAGAAACTGCTACGTTGTGTTGCGCTGCAAACCTCCACCGTTATTCTCCAGGCACGGCAGCGGGCCGAGCACGAACTCAGGCAGGCAAAAAAGGAGCTGGAGGAAAAGGCGAAGCAACTCGACCACTCTTTGTCGATCCTGCGCGCAACCATCGAGACCACCACCGATGGCATTCTGGTAACCGACGAGCATGGCATCGTCCTGCGCTTCAATGAACGGTATCTGCAGCTGTGGCAGATACCACGTGAAGCTGCCAGTTACCGCGAGCACTGGCATCTGCTGAGCTTCTGCTGCAAGCAATTGAAAGATCCGCAGGGTTTTCTGGGAAGGGCGGCGGAAATTTACACCTCCTGGCCACCGGACACTTACGATGTGCTGGAGTTCATCGACGGGACCGTGCTGGAGCGGTTCTCCAAGATGCAATTTATCGAGGAGCAGAATGTCGGGCGTGTCTGGAGTTTCAGGGATATCACGGCCCGCCGGCGCGCGGAAGAAGCTGTACGGGAAAGCGTGGACCGTCTGCGGTTCATGGCGGACGCGATGCCTCTGAAAATATCCACTACCCGTGCTGACGGCGAGGTGGATTATGTGAATCAGCAATGGGTCGATTACGCCGGCCTCCACCCCGAGCAGATGATGGGCTGGGAGTGGACAAAACTCATCCATCCCGAGGACGTGGACGAGAATATCAAGCGCTGGCGTCGTGCCCTGGATACGGGAGAGCCTTTTCAGATGGAACATCGCTTCCGCAAGGCCGACGGAAAATATCGTTGGCATCTGACCCGGGCCCAGGCCAAGCGCGACGTGCACGGCAACGTATCGATGTGGGTCGGCTCCCATACCGATATCGACAGCATAAAGCGCGGGGAAGAAGAAAAGAAGCAACTGCTTGAGAACGAGCGCCTGGCGCGTGCCGAAGCCGAGCGTGCAAGCCGGGTCAAGGACGAGTTCCTGGCAACGTTGTCGCACGAATTGAGAACGCCGCTGAATGCCATACTCGGGTGGTCCCAGCTTATCCTGCAGGGAACCATGAGTCCAGACAACATTCAGCGAGGGTTGGAGACCATCGAAAGAAACGCGCGCGCCCAGAATAAGTTGATCGCAGACCTTCTCGAAATGAGCAGTATCATCTCCGGGAAGGTGAGGCTCGACATGCAGCGGCTCGATCTCGCCGTGGTGGTCGAGGCGGCGGTGGAGTCCATAGCGCCGGCCGCGCAAGCGAAAGGGATTAACCTTAGAACGAGTATCGGCTCCCCCGGCGTCGGACCGGTTTCGGGCGACAATAATCGCCTGCAGCAGATCATCTGGAACCTTCTGTCCAATGCGGTTAAATTCACGCCACGTAACGGCAACGTCGATATCGTCATGGAGCGGGTTGACTCGTATTTGCAGCTTACCGTGAAAGATACCGGGCCGGGGATTCAACCCGAGTTTCTCCCCTACGTTTTCGATCGTTTCCGGCAGGCGGACTCGTCGCTCACGCGGCAGCATGGCGGCCTGGGCCTTGGGCTCTCCATCGTCAAGCAGCTCGTAGGGCTGCACGGCGGCACGGTGCGCGCGGAAAGCGCCGGCCAGGGCAAGGGTGCTGCGTTCATCGTATGCCTTCCGCTTGCGCCCGTTATGGAGGCAAAGGCTCCCCTGCGGCAGGCACGCTTGAGGTCATCGAACCCGCAGAGTGAACAAATTGCGCTTCCGGGGGTCAGAATTCTTGTCATTGACGATGAAGAAGACTCGCGCGGACTCATCCATGAAGTGCTGACAAGGTATGAAGCCCAGGTGGTGTGCGCGGCGAGCGCGGACGAAGGGTTGGAAATTCTGGAACGTCAGAAGCCGGATGTAATCATCAGCGATATCGGGATGCCGGAGAAGGATGGATATCAGCTTATTCGCGAAATAAGAAACCTGGGTGCAACTCGGGGCGGGAATATCCCCGCCATCGCGCTTACCGCCTTTGCGCGCCCGGAAGACAGGATAAAAGCGATGATCGCAGGCTTCCAAACGCATCTTCCAAAGCCCGTGGAAGCGCACGAGTTGATTGCCACCATCAGGACTTTGACGCGTTGGGTGCACAGACCCGATAAATAAGCGCAATCCGTATGAAAGCCAGTTGAATATTCGGAGTCGGGTGTCGTAAATCACTTTGACTGGGCCGCGCCGCGTGATACCGGCTGCGTAAACTGTATCGTGCACGCCAGGATCGTTTGACGACCTGTTACCCATGAGGTTGAGAAGCTCGCTCGAGAAAGTTGCAGCTTCGTGTGAAAGGCTCGAAAGGCTGGATACGCACCTCTCCGCCCAGCACCTCAGCAACCCCGGAGGTTCAATAGGTACTTCGAGTCCCTTCCCAGGGCGCCAGTGTACCCGTGCCTTCAATGGGGTCTTGCATACCCGCGCGGAGTGCATATATATTATATCGGTATAATTTTATTCCAAAAATTGATGTAATCCCCGCGCAACTTTTTTTGAAAGCAGGAATGGCACCAATGACAATACCAACGGAACCTATCGGCAGTATCCCCCGCCCGCCCGAGCTGCTCGAGGCCCTGGCGAATAACGATCCCCTCGACCCCAGGATCGATCACTTGTACGAAAATGCAATCCGCGACACGATCGCCGAGTTTGAAGCGACCGGTTCGCCTGTTATAACCGATGGCGAACAGAAGAAGTACCATAACTTCTGGACCTACAGCGTGCATGGCCTCACCAATACCACGCCTGACGGGTTCACGATTCCCTTTCAGGCGGGCCATTGCCGGCGCATGCCGAAGCTCGTATCCGGTCCGTTTCGTTATCGGGTCTATGCGGATCAATATCTGGATGTGGCGATGCGCTACGCGCGCGTACCGGTCAAGCAGGCCGTTATCTCCCCTTCCGCCTTAAGCCTCATGTACCCCGCCGATGACATACCCGGCTACTCGCGGGCGGAATTCATCGACGATCTGCTAAATGAACATGAAACCGAGGTTCGCCGCTGTCTCAACCGGGGCGCGCATAAAGTCCAGATTGACTTTACAGAAGGCAGGCTCGCGATAAAACTCGACCCGACGGGCAAGCTCCTGAACAGCTTTATCGATCTGAACAACTTGGCGCTCTCGCGTTTCAACCCGGAAGAATTGATGCGAATCGGGGTGCATACCTGCCCGGGTGGCGACTGGGATTCCACCCATAGCGCCGAGGTGGATTATGCCGAGCTATTGCCGAGCCTGTTCCAGTTGAAAGCGAGGAATTTTTATATTGCGCTCGCTACCGAGCAGGACCGCGTGCGCGTTCTGAAAATCATCCGCGCCCATATGAAGCCCGAGCAGCGGATTTTCATCGGCGTCACCGCCCCGATAGAGGCGCGCATGGAGACGCCGGAAGAAATCCGGGACCGGGTTCTGGAAGCGGCGGAATACATCTCCGTCGATCAATTGGGCACCACCGACGATTGCGGCTTCTCGCCTTTTTGCGATGACACGTCCACCAGCCGCGATACCGCGTTCAGGAAGATACAGGCACGCGTGCTGGGAACGGCTCTCGCATGGAAGGTGATCTCTGGTCAATCGGTGATGGAGACGTCCATAACCTGACGGTGAAATACCGCTGGGGGTGTTGGAATGATTGTGCGGGGCAATAACGCCGTGCTCAAAAAGTGAAGCGACGAGAACGGACGAGAACGGACGTGTGCCCCGCCAGGGGGTGCCGGGCGGAGGCGCTGGCGCTGCGCCCCCCGCGCCGGGCCGCTCGCTAAAGAACAACTTCCTCGAGTGCCTGGGCGATATCTTCGATGATATCGTCGATATGTTCTATCCCGACAGATATCCTGACCATGCCCTCGGTCACCCCCGAAGCTTTCAGTTCCTCGGCATTGAGTTGCCGATGGGTGGTGGAGGCCGGGTGGCATGCGAGGGACTTGGCATCGCCGATATTCACCAGGCGCAGAACCATCTTCAGCGCGTCGATGAACTGGCTCCCGGACGCCGCTCCGCCTTTGATACTGAAGCTCAGTATGCCCGAGGCTTTGCCCCTGCTGATGCGGTTGCATAGATCATTATATCGGCTGCCGGCCAGCCCCGCATAATTCACCCACTCCACCTTTGGATGGCTTTCGAGGTACTGCGCCACTTTCAGCGCATTTTCACAGTGCCTTTCGATTCTCAACCCGAGCGTTTCAAGTCCCTGCAGCAATAGAAACGCGCTGTGCGGCGACAGCGCCGCGCCGGTATTGCGCAGCGGCACCACCCGGCAACGGCCGATGAACGCGGCGGGACCGAACGCCTCCGTATAGACGACGCCATGGTAGGAGGGATCAGGTTCATTCATCAGTGGAAAGCGTGCATTGTGTTTCATCCAGTCGAACTTCCCTGAATCGACGATGATCCCGCCTATCGTCGTGCCATGGCCGCCGATATATTTGGTCAGTGAATGCACGACGATGTCGGCACCCAGTTGGAACGGCTGGCACAGATAAGGCGTGGAAACGGTGCTGTCGACAATCAGGGGCACGCCATGACCATGGGCGATCTCGGCCAGCTTCCCGATATCGGCGATATTTCCGGAGGGATTGCCGATCGACTCGCAAAAGATCGCTCTGGTATTGCTGTCGATCTGCCGTTCAATATCCTCGTAGTCATCGTTCGCCACCATGCGCACATCGATCCCCTGCCGCGGTAACGTATGCGCGAAAAGATTATAGGTGCCGCCATATAGCTGGCTGGTGCTCACAATATTCTCACCGGCGCTGGTAATGCATTGAATGGCATAGGTGATGGCGGCCATGCCCGAGGCAACAGCGACTGCGCCAACGCCGCCCTCCATTTCCGCGATGCGCTGTTCCAGCACCGCCGTGGTGGGATTCATTATCCGCGTGTAGATATTTCCCGCGACCTTCAGATCGAATAAATCTGCGCCGTGCTGGGTGTTATCGAACGTATAGGAAGTGGTCTGATAAATGGGAACTGCGGCGGCTTTCGTCGTGGGGTCAGATTGGTAGCCGTGATGCAGGGCCAGCGATTCCAGTTTCATTGTGTCCTCCTGTCCTCTGTTATTCAGGTCCTCTCACATCCTGTAGGAGCGCGTTGCCAACTGATAATGTACGCATCGCACCCACGAAAGTCGAGCCCCCGGTTAAATAGGAGACGCATCGATGCGGTTGCTTATTCTGTTGGAAGCATGTCGGTCCTGCCGGCCATCGGGTCGGACAGATTGCCCCGCAGCACGTGTTCCGAGATTTCCTGGCTGTGACTCTTGATTGTGCTAAACCGTCCCTCACACTGGCGTGAGAAAAGACATGCCGGTGGCGCCAACGGCTCGCCCGTGCTCCAGGCGTTGCGCAAACCTGTTGCCTTTCGTTTCGCAATCATCGCCCAGAATTCTGGCTACCCTGCCGCTATGAAAGCTCGATAGCTGCTTGAGAAACGGAATCGCGAATATCGCCTCGTTGCCCCGCTGTTCCCCGGATACCCGGCCGTATAACTCGTTATGCAGGGCCGGCAACGCGTGCCACGGCGCGGTGGGCCGCGCATGATGCGCATTGTGGTAGCCGAAATTGAGCGTCACGAGATTCAGCCACGGGCGCGCAACGGAAACCGGGTTACTGAATGTATGCGCATGCTCATACGCCCGATCGCCTCTACGGCCCGGTGCTCCGAACTCCTCGGGCCCCTCCAGCCCCTCATGCGCCGCGCGCCCCTTGCGCGAGGGCAAGACGATTTCGTAGTTGTGCTGCAGCGCATCCATGAAGCGCAAGATCGTCAGGAACAGGACATAGGCAAAGAGGTAACACGCATAGGCTGCAGCCGAATACAGGAACAGCACGGCCAGCAGGCTGAAGCGCACGGCGATTACCATTGCGGTCCGCAGCCTCTGATTTTTCTTTTCCTCAACGATAAACGGCGCGATCACGAGCGCCCCATGCATGATGATTTCCACCGCCGGCACATAAAGCCACTCCAGTGCTTTTACAATCCTGAGCTGGACTGGATGGCGCACGAGGTATGGTCGGTAGTCGAAGCCAATAATGTCGGCATGATCGACGTGGTGTCGCATATGCTGTGCGCGCAGGTCCGCATACGTTCCATAACACCCACCTGTGAGCCAGTTTAACTGGCTTCCCATAAGGGCATTATGATGCGGCGACTTGAACAGGGCGTTGTGGGCGCAGTCGTGGATGAGGTACGCGGCGATGACCATGCCGTGCGTCAGCCCGATAGTACCGATTCCCATCAGGACGGGATTCAGCGACAGGACGAGCGCAGCTCCGCCGAAATAGGCCAGGTGGCAGTAAAGCAGCGCCGAGATGCTCGGGATCAGGCTGCCTTTGTAACGAAAACAGGTTTCTTCAATTCTTCTGAACATCATCATTATGTGCTTTTCCTTCTGTCATAGTCACAGCAGCAGCGAACACTGCAAACGACTCGTGACGGGGACCGTTGGCATTGAATCCGTCAGGGTCAATATCCGGTTGTTGCTTCGTTGCCCTTTCATCAACCCGCACCACCGATAATTGATACATGTAATAATACATGTAATTTTATGAATAATAAAGACGTATAATTTCCCTCAGCCGTTTGGACCAGTTGCAATGGCCCATGCGCGCACCTCATATCCGGGGAACCAGGACCATAATGAATACACCTTGCCGCTACTCCGACACGAGGCGTCGCGAGTTCATCGACCTGCTCAACGATACCGACCAGTACTGGGTAGAGGTGATGGGCGACAGACTCTTCCACGACCTGAATTATTACGATCTGTTCACCAGGATGTGGCTGAGATCGAATAAAGCCCGCGATGGCCGAAATGGCCTGAATAGCCGCAATGGTTCGGGTGGCCTCATGGAAACTTTTCGCAAATCCGAGCTGTATCAGCTCATGCCGAATGTCAGCCAGCGAACGGCAATCAAATACATTCAGATCGCGATCGATAACGGCCTGCTCGTAGAGCAGGCCGATCCCGGCGATCTCCGTTCCAGGCGAATTACGATGTCGGCCGATCTCAAGCGCAAAATCGAGTTATTCCTCGATTACTCCATTTCGGTATTCGAGGCATTTCCCCGCGGCGACGTCGCGATGGGAGATCGGAGCGCTTACGGGGGAGCCGAACATGACGCCTGACGACCTTGAAAAGCTTCACGACCAGCAGCAACGCCAGGCCGCGCAGGCAGCATCTAGCCAGAAACTTCCCCAGCACTTGGACATCTCAGACTTTGCCGACCTGTCCAGGCAGACCATGGCGGCGGTAATGCAGGGCTTCGGCACTGTGGCGAACGAAGCGGGAAGCTGGATCGACTCGCTGCCGCTGCCGTTGCAACTGATGACGCAGCCCAAGCTGACAGTCGACCTGACGCTTGCAACGCTGGCCTCGGATACGCCCTTTGGCTTGAGCATGGCTTCGCTCTGCAAGCTCGCGGGAAGTGGTTTCATTTACCTGAACCTGAGGGATTACGATTCCGATCTGCGAAATGGGCTGAAAGGGCATGTCGCGCAGCAGGCGAAACTTGAGAAGGTTCTTGACTCGGGCAGCGTGTACATTGGCAGCGCCGTTCGCAAGGGCATATTCGACGCGGCCATTTCCAAACACCTCGAGAGAAGCCGGTGGTACATCCGCAGCAGCGGTAGCGGTAACAGCAGCGGTAGCGCGGCGCCCCGTTACGAAGCCTACCGCGAAGAGGCGGCGCAGGTATTACGCGATGTCGGCAACGAATATGCCAAATCGGCGGACAACGATCCGCGCGTGCAAAACGCATATTTTCGCGGCAGGCGCACCACCGTCGAAGCCGTTTCCTGGCAATATGCCTACCTACGCGCGGTTGAAGGGTATCTCCCGTATGAAATCAACCGGCAGCTCATGGAGGCGATCAATTCCGCCCCCCGCTCGGTGGAAGACCTGACGAAGTTCATGCGCCTCGCGCGGATTTTCCACCTCAACTTCACCGCGCCAATTACGGCTTCGTTTGGAACCACCTACAACATCACGCCTGACGAGTACAAGGAGCTGATAAGGCTGCGTACCACTCCTCAAGACCCGGTTCATCGCGACCCCGAATATGACGAAATAATCGACCAGTTCCTGTATTGCCTTTTCGACCGGAAGTCGCCCCTTAACGCGCGCAGCGTGGCCAGCCTAAAACTTCAGCTCAGCGCCGATCCGGGAGAAATCGTGTTCACCGACGCCATGATCGATTCGCTGATTGATGTTCTTCAGCGCAATCGCCTCAAGCTCAGGTCAGCGGCGAAAATCCTCCAGCAGTTGGGTGCCGCCTCTTATGTTGATGGCAAGCAGGCGGAACTGGAGGACCTGATCAGGCAATACAATGCGATCGAATCGGAATCGCTCGAGCTCATCGCCGGGGAAAAAAAACTGGCGAAGATGTTTACCGCCGGGACCTCGGCATTGGCGGCCTTGCCCGGTCCGCTTGCCTATTTTGGATTAGGCGTGACCATGCCTTGGCTCGCGGCCGCGGCGGCTTTTGGGCCGGTGACCGCGCTGCTGGCCAATCAGTTCACCCCGGCCATCGCTGAGTCCGTGATCGAAAAAGTCAAATTGCCGCAGAAACTCGACAAGATGCTCTACCGGGTGCACAAGATCATCCGCTAGCCTCGTCTGGTTGCGTAACCATCGCATCTTAGGGCTTGTTGGACCCAACGCGCGATGCTTGGACCGGGGGGCTCGCGGCCTGCCGAACTTGAAAATACGCAATAATTTCCGATATTAAATCTCATCCTTGCGACAGTTGTAATCTCGGCGCGGGATTCGAATCGACCTAGAGGTCTTAATGGAAAAGTATTTCCGCACATGCCAAAACCGTACCCCCGCATCTGACCCATCTCATCTGCAGCGTGGAGACGAGCATTCCGAAAGAGGTGCTGAATCTGAACGGCACGGACACCATATGAATGACCTTTGTGCCGTAGCGCACAGAAAAAAACAGGCTTCTGTTCAACGATAGCGGTTGCCCCATCCCCCTGCTCTTTGCCGTCGCCTCGTCTAATCGCGCGGGCAACCGGACCTGGGCCTGTGGGGATGGTGGACGATATCAACAACTTTAGATAAAAAGAGGATATATCGTGGACACAACTTCTGTCTGGCGCGCAACGGCGCCTAAAGCCGCTCTTCCATCCCTCCAGGGGGATATCGCTACCGATGTTGTGATCGTGGGCGGCGGCATCACCGGCGTCACACTCGCCTTGAATCTCGCCGAGCAAGGCATTCCGGCTGTATTGCTGGAGGCGCGCGACGCGGGCTTCGGCAGCACCGGCAACTCCACCGGCAATCTGTACGAGACCGTCAGCCGCGGCATACACCGTATTATCGACCGGTGGGACAAAGACGTCGCGCATGCGGTTACCGTAGCCCGCCGTGAAGCGGTCGATCAGATCGAGCGCCGGGTACAGAAGTACGGAATCGGGTGCGGTTTCCGCCGTTGCGCGCTCTATCGCTATGCGACCTCGGAGGAGGGGAAGGAGCGCGTGGAAAAGGAATACCAGGGCTCGCTTGATGCTGGATTGAGGGTGCGTTGGGAACCCTCCCTCCCCCCGCCCTTCCACCCGCCGCACGGACAGGTGATGGTCCTGGATAATCAGGCCCAGTTTCATCCACAGGCGTACGTGCGCGAGCTGGCCCGCCAGGCAGCAGGGCATGGTTGCCTTATCTTTGAAGATTCCATGGTTCTGGAAGTGGATACGGATCAGCGCGTGGTGCGCACCGTCCGCGGGAAGGTGAGTGCGAAGCATATCGTTCTCGCCACCCACTCACCGAAGGGCCTGCACCTGGTGCAGGCCGGAATGGTGGTGAACCGCGAGTATGGGCTCGCCACCCGCATCGAGAAGGATGGGTTTCCCGCCGGCATATTCTGGGGCAGCGGCGTGGACCGGATCTCGGCCCGCGAGCTGGGGGTCGATGATGAAACCTACCTGATCTGTGTCGGCGAGGAGCACAAGACCGGGCAGGAAGACGCCAACATCAACCTCGACCGGCTTGAAGCGGCCGCCGCTGCGCACTTTCATGTGCGCGATATCGCATTTCGCTGGTCTGCCCAGAATTACGCCGCCGCTGACAGCCTGCCCTACATCGGCAAGGACGCTACCGGGTGCTTTATTGCGACCGGCTTTGAGACCGACGGGCTCACCTGGGGAACGGTTGCCGCATCCATTATCACGGACGAGATCATCGGCCGCGACAACCTGTTCGCACCGCTCGTCAAGCCAAGCCGCTTTTCACCCGTGAAAGGGGCGAAGGGCCTGGTGGAAGAGAACGTGGCGGTGTTGAAATCCTTCATCAAGGATTACGTGACGGACCGGCCCGGGATTCCGTTATCGCAGCTCATGCCCGGCAAGGGCGACATCGTGAAAGTCGCCGGCGAGTCACTGGCAGCCTACATGGACCCCAACGGCAACCTGTTGCTTGTCTCACCGGTCTGCACCCACATGAAGTGCAAGGTGCACTGGAACAGCGTCGAAAAAAGCTGGGATTGTCCCTGCCACGGGAGCCGCTTCGCGCCCGACGGGACTGTGATCGAGGGGCCTGCAACCGAGCCGCTGCAGCGCCATTTTCTGCAAGACGTCGAATAAGCCTGCGCGCCGGAGCACGCCCGGCATATAGGGACATCTCTATTACCGTCCGGGTCCCGCCCGATGCAGGTGGACACTGTTCTACCTGAGCCGATCGGCGGGGCCCGACCCTGTCTTCAACGGCGGAGCAGCGAGTTCGCCGCTCCGCTGCATGTCTTTCAGCGCCCGCAGCAGCATTTGCTCGAGCACCTTCGCGAAAGCCTGATTTTGGGGAAAGGACTGCACCCCTTCCGGCACCGCCATGTTACCGATAGCGGTATGCACCGCGTGCTTGATGCCGGTCCACCTGGCCGATCTGCCTCCGGAGGTAAGGATTACCGACATCTCATAGGCGTCGGTAATGGTCTTGCCCAGCATCCACAGCGGGAGTCCCCTGCGAGCCGTTTCCACGGCAACCGTATCCGCGTCAGCGATATTGTTCAGCACGATCCTGATTTCTCCCTCGCCGCCCTCCTCCACCGGCAGTATCACGCCCGAATTCACCAGTATCCTGTTTGAATAGTCCTTAAGCGGCACGTCGCCCTTGGGGAAAGGCTCGCCGTTTCGCTGAAACTCGACCGCAAGATGCAGGCGCAGAGGCGCGGAGCGCGGCTGTATTTCCCTATAGCCGACTTGCGGATAAGAAGCGCCTAAAAATGACTTCACGGGCGGGCGCGCACCGCATCCCGCAAGCGCCACCAGAGTGATGCCGGCAACCAGCATCGGGGACAGGCCGAGATTCATTCATGCTCCTATAGATTGGCATCCTGCTTCAGAAGCAGGCGAAACAGGCGCGACAGACCCCTGACGGGCCAGGAAGCGTGAAGCTGGCGCAACAAAAATTCCCGCAGGGACGGCCCGGGGGGTGCGAAAAAAGGCGGAACCAGGGCCCAACCTGACGGCCCGAACCAATCGCGCTGACGCCATGCCAGCACTTGAAGATTAGCCATTTATTCCGGATGCTGCAACCCGAGGGGAAAATAGAGAGAAAACAGACCGGCAGGCACTGCATCCCATCGCTGGGAGCAGACCAAAGGCGCGCAGTTTCAGCATTGAACGGCGGCGGATATTTTTTTCATGGCTCAAGGCCTGCCCGCCTTGGGCCATATATGGGGCACGAGGTGCAATATGACCAGCGCCAGGACCGTGCTTAGAACGGCAGAAGCCTCGCGCCCCAACCCTGCGGTGATGCCGATAGCCGCCGTCAGCCATAAGCCAGCCGCGGTCGTCAGGCCCTTTACGGTTGCCTCGCTTACGCTTGTGCTTTTAAGGATGGTCCCGGCGCCCAGGAACCCGATACCTGTCACCACGCCCTGGATGATGCGGGACAAATCGGCATCGGACATGTGCATCTGCTGAGGAACGAGCACCAGAAGCGCGGCGCCGACCGCGACCAGCATATGCGTGCGCATGCCGGCCGCCTTGCCGCTGTGCTCCCGCTCCAACCCCAGCAAGGCCCCTAGCGCGGCAGCGATTACGAGCCGCAAGGCAACGCGTATGAACTCGGCCGTGGTCGGCAGATCGGAAAATTCTGCTCCCACAACTTCCCAGATTTCTTGCCACCCTTCGCTCATAGACACCTCTCGCTGTTTATCTCCTCTTGACCGGACGGCTGCAAGACCCGGCGCGATCCGACAATCCTGCGGCGAATAATTGCACCGTTCGGCTGACTATCTATTCTAGTCGCATCTCTGCCTCTTCACTGTCGCGGCGTGTCCATTTTAGCTCACGCTTCATTTTATTGATGAGCTGCCGTTAACCGGAATAAGGCAAATTCCAGATCAACGCCAAGACAACTCGAAAGGGGGAAAACAATGAAAGCCGGACTTGCATTTTTGATCGCCGTGCTCCCGCTGCTTGCGCCACTGCCTGCATTCGCGGGTACGCCGGTAGACACCAATCAGGGCACCAGCTGGACTGCCGATACGCGCAAAGACTTCTACAGTCGCGATCAGGGTTCTCGCATCATGCCGTTACGCTGGATCGCCGCCCTGAAGCAGCCCAATGGCGAACCCTTCATGGCGGCGAGCCTCGGCCGCTATGGTTATCTGCCCAACGAGGAAAGCCGGCCCGCCGGGCTGCCGGTCGGCTTTACCGTCGCCGCCGGGAGCGATGGCCAGGAAATCGGCATGAATTGCTCTGCCTGCCATACCCGTCAGATCGAAGTCGATGGTATTCCCTATCGCATAGACGGCGGTCCCGGCATCGTCGACTTCCAGAGTTTCCTCGCCGATCTGGATCAGGCGGTGCATACGGTGCTTACGGATGCGCGGGCATTTGCCGATTTCGCCCGCGCGGTGCTGGGGCCGTCGCCGACGCCGGATGAAAAGACAAAGTTGCGTGCAGCGGTGCAGGCGTGGCACCTGCCCTATCATACCCTCGTGAAGCGAGCCTTGCCGTCGCCCGCATGGGGCCCGGCAAGGCTGGACGCCGTGTCGATGATTTTCAATCGTCTCACCGGCCTCGATATCGGGCCGCCGCCCACTTACATGATTCCCGAGAATATCAAGCCTGCAACCGCGCCGGTCCGCTATCCATTCCTCTGGAACGCGGCGATTCAGGACAAGACTCAGTGGCCCGGCTTCGCGGACAACGGCAATAATATTCTGGGGCTGGCCCGTAATCTCGGGGAGGTTTACGGCGTGTTCGGCGTGTTTCATCCGAAAAAGGATTCCTGGCGACTGCTGGGCATCGATTACCTGCACCATAACTCCGCGAATTTCCAGGGCCTGCATGCGCTGGAGGATTTGGTGCGCAAGATCGGGGCACCCAAATGGCCATGGCAGATCGATCAAGCACTTGCCAGCAAAGGCAAGGAGATTTTTGCCCGCACGACCGCGCAGGGCGGCTGTGCCGATTGTCATGCAATCCGCCCCGGCGAAACCCGCTTTTTCGACCAAAAGACCTGGGCGACGCCCGTACAGGATGTCGGTACCGATTCGCGCGAATACAGCGTGCTCGGCTGGACGGTGAAGACGGGGGTGCTGGAAGGCGCTAAAATCCCGTTTCTTGATGGACCGCTCAAACCCGTCGATACCGCGTTCAACGTGCTGGGAACAGCGGTAATCGGCTCCATTCTCCAGCACTATGTGCCGGTATTGATGCAAGCGGAGGGTCAGCGCCAGACAACGGGCGCACTCAAAGATGCGCCATCGCCCTTTCCGCCGGAAACAGCATCGCTAAAAGGCGCTTTCAGGGTACCCGCGGCAGTGGCAAAGGGAACGCCTTCGTATGCCTATGAAGCGCGCGTGCTTGAGGGCATCTGGGCCGCGGCTCCGTATCTGCATAATGGCTCGGTGCCAACACTGGCCGAGTTACTGAAACCGGCAGCCGAACGCGTCAGTTCGTTCAAGATCGGGCCGGCCTATGACCTGGTCAATGTTGGCCTCGCCGCCGAACAGACCAGGTTCGACTATACTTTGCAAACCACGGACTGCAGCGACCGCAATTCGGGAAACAGCCGCTGCGGCCATGAATTCGGCACTACCCTTTCGCCGGAAGAGAAAAAAGCGTTGCTCGAATATCTCAAGACCCTTTAGTCTTGCAGCCCTCGGCAGCTTCCGGCGCTCTCACGCGCCAGGAGCTGCCCCCATTTACCCTTCGATTTTTTCGGTCTGGACAGGCGTTTGATTGCGGATCCGTTATCCCCTGTTGCATCTCATACTGCAGCAAGCATTACGAACTGCATGACAGCGCCGAGCATCCCGCCTTGTGGCGTGCCCATTCAGGGCGCTTCTCCGCCAGTTCGTCATGCTCGGGTTGCTCGTCATACGGATTGCGCAACACATTCATGATTCGTTCAATTACCGTCGCGTCGTCCCTTTCCAGCGCCTCGATTGCCTGCTGCGCCAGATAATTGCGCAGCACATACTTGGGGTTGGCGCGACTCATACGCTGGTAACGTGCATCCGTTGACTCCGCGCCCAGCCCATCCCGCCGGTCCAGACGGGTGCGGGCGACATAACGGCGCAGCCAGGAGGCGAGCCGCGTCAGGTGCTGGGGGGCAAAAGCCTGCGCCTCATCATAGAACGCCCGCCGCAGCATGCCTGCCAGGGCGACTTCGCCGCCTGCGCTGTCGATCGTTTCAAATGAGCTGTCCAGGGGAATGTTCATCAGGCCGCGGAAAAAAAGCGTCATGTCCGTTTCCACCTGCTGCAGCAATTCGAACATGTCGGCCAGCAAGGCGTCATCCCCTTCCTGCCCCAGTGAGACCAGCCCGAGCTTGTCCGCAAGCATGCCGCGCCAGGCTTGCTCGAAGGTTTCGGCAAAAACCGCCAGTCCTCGCTCCAGTTCCACATCATCGTTGATCAGTGGGGCAAGCGCGTTCCCAAGCCGGACAAGATTCCATTGCGCAATTCCCGGCTGGTTTCCATAGCAGTAACGTCTTCCCTGTGCGTCCGTGGTATTAGGCGTCCAATGCAGATCGAATCCCTCCAGCCAGCCATAGGGGCCGTAGTCGATCGTGAGGCCCAATATTGACATGTTGTCGGTATTCATTACGCCATGGACAAAGCCGACTCGCATCCAATGCGCGATCAGCGTCCCTGTGCGGCCGCAGATTTCCTCGAACCAGCGCGCATACACAGAATGGTCCGGCGACGACGACGGCGAAACGGATGCGGCAGCGGAAGCTGCGGCGGGACCAGGCAGGCGCAATTCGGGAAAGTATTCAGCGATTACAAAGTCGGCGAGCCTTTTGAGCAGCTCCAGCTCCCCGTGGGCGGAAAATATCTCGAAATTGCCGAAACGAATGAATGAAGGGGCGACCCGGCACACGACAGCACCCGGTTCGGCCTGGAGATTACCATTATAAAACATGTCCCGCATCACCGCGTCTCCGGTGGCAACCAGACTCAACGCCCGTGTAGTAGGCACGCCGAGGTAGTGCATGGCTTCGCTGCAGAGAAATTCCCTCACCGAAGAGCGCAATACCGCCCGGCCGTCGGCGGTACGAGAGTACGGCGTTCTGCCTGCGCCCTTGAGCTGCAACTCGCGGCGAATACCGTCGGGACCGAGCACTTCCCCAAGAGTCATCGCCCGCCCATCCCCGAGCTGGCCCGCCCAATGGCCGAATTGATGTCCGCCGTAGCGCGCGGCGTAGGGCTCCATGCCGGGTAGAACGCGATTGCCGGCCAGGACCTGGGCCTCCGGTCCAGTAGCCGAGAGCGGACGCGCGATGCCGAGCATTTCCCCCACCGGATCCGACCAGGCGAGCAGCCTTGGCGCGTTCACGGGTGTGGGCTCCACGCGTGTATAACACGCGTCTCTCACCTGCCGCGAACCGTTGCGCGTCTCCGGATCTCCCGGCAACTCCCGGACGAAGCGGTTGTCGAATTTGAGATCGTTCAGGGCGACAAGCTTGGCCGCAGGAGCGGGAGGAGTGCTAGGCTGAAGGTTGCTCTGGCTCATTTGTTTTCATGATGAGAATGGAACGCAATAGTTGACACTCATAATTGATGAAAATTCAAACAGAAACGTTATAGGAAGCAGAGGAAGCCGGCATGCCCAAACTCTCGGACTATGTAAAAATGGCGGCGGACGAGTATGCGCGGGAACACGGAGACAGCGAACCCGGCGCGCGCTGGGTCGCGGACTTCTTTCATGAGTGCGGGGTACAGGACGAGTACCCTCGACAGGACCTGGTTGCCTTCGCACAGATGGTGCAAAAAGAGTTAATCAAGAAAAACGAACAAGCCGCCAAGAAAGCCCGCATCGAACTGGATAAGCTGGACAAGATGATCCATCGGCGGAAGGAGCCGCGTAAATCCTGATACTTTGCTCTGATTAAGGCCAGTTTGTCCAGGATCCGCATCCATAGAGAGTGTCGCAACGAGATCGCGCTCTCGAACTGGCGCCTCTACTCCGAATCGCTGAATGCCTGATCGCGCTTTTTGCCCTTCGGCAAAGAGACTACTACATATCCCCGTTCTTCACGCGATTCGACCAATCCCGAAGAACTACTGGGGGGGCGGAGGCGGGCTGCCGGGCGGCGGGGGAGGAGGCATGGAACCGGATGAAGAAGGCTGCGATGGCGAGTCATATCCCCGGTTTGCGCCGCTGTCCAGGATCTGGCCGGAAACCGGCACCCGATGACCTTTGCCGTACATGCACTGGGTGTACCCGATGTCATAGCGTTGCTGCCGGATATCTCCCGAGGCCCTGGAGGTGCCCGACCCCATCAGGGTGCCTCCCAACAGGCCGCTGCCTGCTCCTATCGCTGCGCCGCTTGCCCCTCCGAATGCCGCGCCGGCCGCGGCGCCCACTGCGGTGCCAAGGGCCGCAGTTCCCGCCCCGCTCAATATCGCGGCCCGGTTGGGCGTCATTTCCTGCACTTGTTCAAGCGCATACTGCTTGCAGTACACATCGTCGCTGCGAAACTGGTCGAAGGACTTGCCCGAGCCAGGCAACGCCATGATGCTCGGACCGCTCGGTATGGTTGCGCAGGAGGCCAGCAGCAAGACCAGCAAAATGGGGGCTACCCGCTGGAAGGCTACTCGATGGGAAGCTGCTTTAAGCGTGGATGACATGATTATCCCTTGTTTATTGATCTGCCGGCTGGGGCGCGACCTGCATCCAGCCTCCTGGGCATTTCTTCACGTAGGGGTAGTACCCGTCCGGATTCCTGCAATAATACCAATAATTGGCCGGTTTCTGGGGCGGGTTTAGAGGCCGCGCCTCCTCCCGTTGAATATAAACGGGGGGGGTGACGGGCACCGTGACCACAGGTGGGTAATATGGGGCGCCGAAGCCGAAACCATACCCTCCATATCCTCCATATCCCCCATATCCGCGATAGCCGCCGTAATTCCCCGGGCCAAAGCCATACCCGAGGCCCCAGCCGTATCCGCCATAGCCGCCATATCCCCCATAACCCCAGCCGGGATAGAAGCCACCTATGCCATAAAAGCCTACGCTTGTATGGTGATGATGCCCGCCGTGGTGGTGCCCCCCATGGTGGTGCCCCCCATGGTGCCCGCCCCCATCGTGGCCGCCGTGGTGCCCGCCGCCACCTCCGTGGCCGCCATCGTGCCCCCCGCCCCCTCCATCACCGCCGTGCCCGTCGGCCCATGTGGAACCCGCAGAGAACAGTCCGAGCATAGAAAGGATGAGGCATGCTGATTTAATCGTCACGTAGACTCCTGTTCCCGTCAGCGCATTCGTAACTTACAATAGTGCCTGAGATGGCTTGTTACAGGCCGCGCTTGCATAGATTGGATCCTGCCAGATCCTGCCATCGGGACCCTTCGCCTTCGCTTCGTGTAGCTAACCCCAAACCGATCCAGCTTCATGCCTGATTCACGGTTCTAACCCGGTTTGCATCGCTACGCCAGACTA
Organism: Nitrosospira sp. Is2; assembly: GCF_033095785.1. Classification (GTDB taxonomy): domain Bacteria; phylum Pseudomonadota; class Gammaproteobacteria; order Burkholderiales; family Nitrosomonadaceae; genus Nitrosospira. The sequence continues at coordinate 3,463,042 of NZ_CP137134.1, forward strand.
TGACTTTGGCTTGATTTTGCGGAAAAAGTTCGAATTCCAGGCTGAAGTGTGATATTAAATCCAATCGACCAAAACCCGGGAGCAAACGGAACCACATGTACATGGCCCAACTCTTGCTGCCGCTGTGGAGCAACGGCGGTGAGCGCTTTTCGAAGGCACTGTTTGAGCAGGTTCGGGAAGAACTTGTGAAACAGTTTGGCGGACTAACCGCTTATACCCGCACCCCTGCGAGCGGGGTATGGCAGGAGAAGGATGGCGGCACTGTTCACGATGAGATTATCGTGTATGAAGTCATGGTGGAGAATCTCGACGAGAACTGGTGGAACAGCTACCGCAAAAAACTTGAAAAGCGGTTCAGCCAGGACGAGCTGGTAATCCGGGCCCAGGAGATCCGCATATTGTAGTTGCGCGATCTGCCAAATCTACGGAGACTATAGGTAGCCGAAACTTCGGCCAACGCTAGCGGGTCTTATAGTCCGCGGTCCCATTCGGAACTTTCACCTTGAAGGTGTTTTTCGCGAAGTTTTACCTAAACGTTTACCTTAGGAGAGCCTTATGACCGCTTCTTCGATGACCTCCTCTTCCACGACCCCTTCTTCGACGGCCTCTTCTTCATTATTCGATAAATATTCCGCGATCCGCGGCCGGACGCTGGGCTTGATCGAGCCGCTGCTTGACGAGGATTGTTGCGTTCAGTCGATGCCGGAAACCAGTCCGGTCAAGTGGCACCTCGGCCATATCGCATGGTTCTTTGAAACGTTCGTGCTGCAGCACTACGAGCAGGGGTTCAAGCCTTATCACCCGGCTTTCTGCGCCATGTTCAGTTCCTATAACAAATCGGGTCAAACCCATCCTGACCCCAAGCGGGGGCTCTTTACGCGCCCGTCCCTGTCCGAAACGCGCGATTACTGCCGCAACGTGGACGAACGGATGGCGCAGGTCCTAAATCAGGCAGGCCAGGCAAGCCAGGCAGGCAAGGCGGAAGCCGCCGGTGAAATGCTGCGCATGCTGACCGTCCTGGGCATGCACCATGAGCAACAGCATCAGGAACTTATCCTCGCCGACATCAAGCATCTTCTCTCCCAAAGTCCGCTCAATGTCTCCTATGCAAGGTCCAGACCAGCATGGACAGCGGCTCGGGTGGCCCCTTCCCCCGCTCCCCATGCGCTGGAGTGGCGCAGGTTCGAAGGCGGTCTGGTGGAGATTGGCTACGACGGCGATGGATTCAGCTACGACAACGAATCCCCGCGGCACAGGCAATTCCTGGAACCCTATCAGCTTGCTTCACGCCTCGTCACTAACGGCGAGTATCTCGAATTCATGAATGCCGGAGGGTATAAAGACCCTAGTTTCTGGCTTTCGGAGGGCTGGGACTGGATGAAGGCCCACGAACAGCGGCACCCGCTTTACTGGCGGGGCGAGGACGGCGGATGGCGGGAATTCACGCTTGCCGGGCTGATCCCGCTGGATCCGAACCTGCCCGTGATCCACATTTCCTTGTTCGAGGCTGACGCCTATGCCCGCTGGGCCGGCGCGCGGCTGCCGAGCGAAGCCGAATGGGAGCATGCCGCATCGCAACAGGAAATAGACGGATGTTTCGCCGACAACGATCGCTTTCATCCCTGCCCGGCTGGCACGGCTCGCCCTGATGCGGGCGCGGGCCCCCGCCTGGACCAGCTGTACGGGGACGCGTGGGAATGGACGCAGTCGAGTTATTCCCCCTATCCGGGTTACAACCCCGCCAAGCCCAACGAAAACGAACCGATGTCGGTGGTCTGGGATGAAGCAGTGGGTGAATACAACAGCCGGTCCATGGTGAACCAGTATGTACTGCGGGGCGGGTCCTGCCTTATTCCCCGCGAGCGCATTCGCGCCAGTTTCCGCAACTTCTTGCCCGCCAGCACCTGCTGGCAGCTGTCGGGCATTCGCCTGGCGCGCAATGTAGCGATGTAGCAAAATAACGCCATCGGTTCAGTGTTGTCCTGGCAGGGATCTGGCGCCGAAAGGGAACCGCAAGCCGCCACCCGGCCGGCCTGGGGGCGGCAACCTCCGGTCCCTCGCCCGAGAGGGCTTGACGTCCGTCGCGACCCGCGGAAACTATTTCCGCGGCGCCTTCGTCGCCCGAATCACGTCGCGGGCGGCAAGCCCCGCGGCCAGCGCGACAAATACCGCGAACAGCGATTTTCCCGAGAGACGCTTTTCGAAGCCGGGCGTGAAGCGTTTAGGGACCAGATAATAGTCGGTAACATAAGCGGCCGCGGTCACCGCTGCCGCATCCAGGATGGGCTCGAGCATGGGCCTGGCTTGTGACGCGATATTCGATGAATCATGGAGCGGACCTTCGTTCCAATTCGTCGGGTGGAGGGCACCCTGGTCCGCGCGGCTCTCACCTCTCCCCAGCAGCTTCTCGTAGAATATAGCCCAGAATATCGCTGAGGCATGATTCAGCAAGAAGCCGGTAAGCGTGTACTTCAGTGATGGCTTATCCTGATACGCCGCTTCGTCGCCCCATATGATGTGACTGGTGGCGTTGAGGGGCGCGGCATAATGATCGTCTTCGCGCTTTCCCGCCAACGACGCGGCCGCCGCAGCGGCCAGCCCGCCGACCGTTCCTGAAATCACGGCTCGCCCGAGTACGCTCCGCGAACCGGCGTGTGAATCAGGTTTTCCTGGTAATGACTGTTTCATGCTGATCTCCTTACAAAGTGGTTAATGCGGGATTGCCGCTCAATTGCTCCTCAATCACGGTTTTTCCAGACGATCCAAATCTTCTGCAAGTGCAGAAGCCTGGGCGAAGGCACGTTCTACCGCATGGATGCATCCCGGTCTCGTGGGAGCGCCAGTTCCGGCGTGCGATCCCGCTGCGGCTGTAGCCGAGCGGGGGACAAGTGCGGCTGGGTCACGACGTGCCGCTCCTGCGGATTTACGAAATGTATGTCCAGCTCGCGGAAGCGCTCGAGAATCCGCTGGTTAAAGGCCCGCTGCACTGGCCACCGCCCCTTGTCCAGCGTGCGTATCTGCCCGAGCACCGTGATCATCGCGCCATCAACCTGATCCACGCCCCAGATTTCCAGGTCCGCCAGAATAAGGTCTTTCAGTTGAGGATCGGCGCGCATTTCTTCGCCCACGCCACGGATAGCGGCAAACACCCGATCGACGTTTGAGTCCGCCTTGACACTGACGCGGACCGAAGCATTGCCAAGCCCGCGGTTGGTATTGGTCACGGTGGAAACTGAACTGAACGGCACAACGTGGAGAGAGCCGTCCGGCGCGCGCAGCCGGACGGTCCTGATCGATAGATATTCCACCGATCCGGAAACGTCTGCGACGGTGATGAAATCCCCGACCTGGATGGCATTTTCCATCAGCAGAAAAATGCCGGTGATGAAATCCTGCACCAGTTTTTGCGAGCCGAAACCCAGCGCGACGCCAATGATGCTGGCCCCAGCCAACAGGGGCCCGATGTTGATGCCCAGCTGGTGCAGCGCCGCGAGCAGCACGACCATTCCGATGACGAAGAACAGGCAGGCGCGCAGCATCGGCACCAGTGTGCGCAGGCGCGCAGCCCGCGCAATGTCGCCCTCCTCCGACCATAGCTCGATACGGTTACATACCGCCTTGTTCAGCGCTTCCCACGCCGCCAGCGCCAGCATGCAGGTGACCGCGATGGTGACAAGCGCTGAAGCCAGGCGTCGGCCGACGGAGCCTTCCTCGAACCATGAATGCGTATCCACGCCCCACACCTGCAACAGCAGGATCAACGCGACGATGCCGATTATCGACGAGACCGCGCGATACACCAGCATATGATAGGTCGTTTTGGGCTCCGCCTCCGGCTCCAGTTCGCCCGGGGGGCGCTGTCCGAGTTGCTGCTGCATGTTCTCGCGGTTGCTGATGAAGGCGCGGTCAATCGCCCCCAGGACGAAGATCGATACCAGGCTGGCTACGACGATGACCGCGGCCGACCAGCCAAATACATGAAGCACGTGCTGAAAACCGTTTTCGGTTCCGGCCGACCACAGCAGCCAGGCCGCGGCGATCAGAAAGGTCGCGACAAAAAGCCAGCTATCGGCCAGCATGCCGCGCAACCCGGACACATCCTGCCCGTCGCCGGCCCTGCCGCGAATGGCGGCCGCAGTCGCCTCCCGGCTGCGAAAAATCATGATCAGCAGCATCACGTGCACGGCCAGCGCCACCAGTTTCGTCAGCGTGTCATGAGTGTTTTGCGTTGCGCCGGTTTCCAGGGAGATGTCCGCGGTAGCGGTGCCGAACACCGCGACGACGACGACCCATCGCAGCCAGCGATACAGGAAAGCCGCCACCCCATCGCTGATGTGCATCAGCCGCAGCCCCTGGCCTAAGGGTGACGCCATGAGCTGAATCACGCTCAGCACGAAGCGTGTGGTTGCATAAGCGCTGACGGCCACAAGGGTCGGACCGTAAAAAGGTGCGGAGCGGCCGCCGGCCGCGTTCAGCAGTACGATCGCCACCACGAAAAAGACCACCAGCGGAATGAGTCCCAGCACCCAGTGGGCGAACGCGAAAGGGAGCCGTCGCAACAGGCTCCAGTGACGGTCGGCGGCGCGCGTCTCGGGCACAGCTTCGGCACGATGCCGACCCTCCGGCGCCGCGGTGCGGGCGGATTCTATTTTTTTCTGGTCGATTGCTGCCTTCCGGGCCGCTGCCCGATTCTCGACCAGTTTGCGTAGCCGCGCGAGCACTCGCCGCGCCAGCCACTCGGCCAGCAGGGCTCCGGCCAGCGTCAGGATCACCTGCCACAGGGCATCCAGCACGACGGCGCGGCGTTCCGGCACCCCGAGGTTATACTGCCACCATTCGCCGACCGTTCTCACCTGCAGAAACATGCGCCCGGTCAACCGCAGTTGATCCACAACCGCATCCAGCCGGGTCACGATCAGATCGAATACCTGTGCCACCAGTCCATTCTCGGTCAACTCGATCGGCAGCGACGCCTGCTCTCCTGTCGATCGTCTCTCCGCGGCACGTGGCGGCGACGTAACGGGAGCGCTGGCCGAAGCGCTCGCCGGGGCGGTGGCTGTGGCTTGCGCGATCGCGGCGAGTGTTTCTTCGAGCTCAGTGCGCTTCTTTACGTCCTGAAGAATCGAAAGCGCGCGCTGGGCCTGTGCTGGCGTGACGGGCGGCGGGGACGCGGAAATTTCCCCACCGGTCCCCTTGGTGACTTCCTTCGTGACTTCGTTTGCAAGCGCGTCAGGGGGCGTCACTGTGGCGAGTGAAAATGCCAATGAAAACGGAGCCAGAATCGCGGCAAAAAGGTTCATTCGAGAAAACATGGGCAACTGGAGAAGAGGGGAATACCTTCACGGGCAGCCGACGGCGCTTTGCAACTTAAGCCGGCAACCGGTTCTCCGAAAAGTAATGGATGAGTATGAATGGGGATGATGCGCCCCTGGCACCCTGGAGTCAGTGCGTTGGCATACATTAAAGAACCAATGGACGTCCGCCAGGGGCGCGTCGCTGGCAGACCCGGGTCGAACCTTCCGGCTTGAGCCGCTTGCGCATCGACCGGATACCCGTCCGGCGGATAAGAATCCCTGGCATGACCAAACGAGGCACTGTAAGCTTTGTACGATATGGCACAGACCTTCCGGTGCATTGTTGGCAAGCTGGCCTTTATGGATGGGGTGCAGTTAGTGCTTGGAAGGCGACTGCCTCGGCTCAAGCGCCATGAGCGCCATGGGCGCCAGGATACGTAACGACACACGTCACGACAGATAACTATGCAGCAAGAAGATTCCCTGTGGTACAAGGACGCTATCATCTACCAGTTGCACGTCAAGACGTTCTTTGACAGCAACGGTGATGGTATCGGCGATTTCGCCGGCCTGATCTCCAAGCTCGACTATCTGCAAGAGCTGGGCGTGACTGCGCTCTGGCTCCTTCCGTTCTATCCCTCGCCGGGACGCGACGACGGCTACGATATTGCCGATTACCACAATGTGCATCCGGCCGTTGGCGATATGGCAGACTTTCACCGGTTCATCAATGAAGCCCATCGGCGGGGCCTGCGGGTGATTACTGAACTGGTAATCAATCACACTTCGGATCAGCATCCCTGGTTCCAGGCAGCGCGGCGTGCGCCCCCCGGATCGCTCAAGCGCGACTACTACGTCTGGAGCAACGACAATAAGAAGTACAGCGGCGCGCGCAGCATTTTCACGGATACCGAGGGCTCCAACTGGCAGTGGGACGAGGAAGCCCAGGCCTACTATTGGCACCGTTTTTTTTACCATCAGCCGGACCTGAATTTTGAAAATCCCCACGTCTTCAACGCCATCATGCATGTGATGCGCTTCTGGCTGGATGCCGGCGTGGACGGGATGCGGCTGGATGCGATGCCGTACCTGTGCGAGCGTGAAGGCACCAACTGCGAGAACCTGCCGGAGACGCACGCGGTGATCAAGCGCATGCGCGCAGAACTGGATGCGCACTACCCCGATCGCGTGTTCCTGGCGGAAGCCAATCAATGGCCGGAGGACGTGCGCGAGTATTTCGGGGAGGGCGACGAATGCCATATGGCCTTCCACTTTCCGCTCATGCCCCGTATGTACATGGCCATCGCGCGCGAGGACCGCCATCCGATCGTGGAGATCATGGAACAAACCCCGGACATACCCGAAAACTGCCAGTGGGCAATATTTCTGCGCAACCACGACGAACTGACCCTGGAGATGGTCACCGACCGCGAGCGAGATTACCTTCACCAGACCTATGCGGTGGACCCACTGGCCCGCCTCCACCTCGGCATCCGCCGCCGTCTGGCCCCTTTGCTGGAAAACGACCGGCACCGCATCGAACTGATGAATCTGCTGCTCGTGACCATGCCCGGCTCACCGATTCTCTATTACGGCGACGAGATCGGCATGGGGGATAACCTTCAGCTGGGCGACCGCAACGGCGTGCGCACCCCTATGCAATGGCTGGGCGGAGTCAATGGGGGGTTTTCAACCGCGGATCCGGAATCGCTGTTCCTTCCGCCCATCGTCGATCCGGTGTACGGCTTCGCCGCAGTGAATGTGGAAAGACAGCGCCACAACGCATATTCACTGCTCAACTGGACGAAACGCGTCATCGCCGTGCGCAAAGCTCACCGCACCTTTGGTCGGGGCACGCTGCGTTTTCTGCGCCCCGGCAACCGCAAGATCCTCGCCTATCTGCGCGAATACGAGGGCGAAACGATCCTGTGCGTAGCTAATCTTTCCCGCGCGCCTCAGGCGGTGGAGCTGGATTTGAGCCAGTACAAGGGCAGGGTGCCGGCTGAGTTGATGGGGCGCAGCGCCTTTCCCCCAATCGGCGCCCTGCCGTACCAGCTCACCCTGAGCGGGCACGGCTTCTACGCCTTTCGCCTTGCTACCGACGTGACGGCGCCCGTGTGGCATGAAGAGCCCCAGGTGTTGCCGGATCTCGCCGTACTGGTACTGGTCGAGAGCGGATGGGGCACCCTGGCCGGGAACCACGCGGAAAGCGGACCGAGGAACCAGCTGATGGTCGAACGCGCGCGGGTGCAGCTTGAGCGTGAAATCCTGCCGCGCTTCTTCAGCTCCCAGCCATGGTTCGCAAGCAGGCCGGACGTGGAAAAATTCGAGCTTGGCGAAACGCATGAATGGGTGACGGAGCATGGCAGCTGGCTCCTGGCCATCGTCATCCTGACGCTTGCCAGCGGCGAGACATATCGTTATGCAATGCCGCTCGCACTGGCGTGGGAAGACGAAGGCGAGAGCCGCCTGATCCCCCTGCTGCCTGCGATCCTGGCCAAGGTACGGAGCCGGGCCCGAATGGGCGTAATGTTTGACGCGTTCTGGGACGATGCTTTCTGCCGTACCGTGATCTCCAATATGGAGACGGGCGCGTCATTTGCGTTCGAGCGGGGACAGGTGCGCTTCCATGCAACCAGCGCTTTTCCCGGCGTCGTAGAGGAAGGGGGTGCGACCAACATAACCAGAACGGTATCGGAACGGGGCCGCCTGCTGGTGAACCTGGGTGATCGGCTGATATTGAAGGGTTACCGCTGGCTGCTCGCCGGCGTGCACCCGGAGCTGGAAATGTCGCGATTCCTGACCGAGACCGCGAACTTCACCCACATTGCGCAGCTCGCCGGCACCGTCGAGTACGTTGATGCCGAGGGGCAGTGCTCGACGCTAGCCATCCTGGAGCAGTACGCCGAGAACCAGGGCAGTGCCTGGGTCTATACCCACGACTATCTCGCACGGTACCTGGACGACTACCGCACAAGGCAAAAACGTCCCATCGATGCGCGCCACGCGGTTTACACGACGCTGGCGAAAACTCTGGGGCTGCGCACGGCCGAGTTTCATCAGGCGCTCGCGCAACCGGACCCGGCCGGCGCCTTCGGGATGGAACCCATCACCCTTGACGATACCGCCGAGTGGGTGAACAGCATGCGCGCGCAGATGGACCAGATGTATACCTTGCTGGAGGCCGAATGGCCCCTATTGTCCGAGGCAGCGCGAGCGGCCGGCAGAGACCTGTTCGCGGCCCGGCCACGGTTCTACCGGCGCATCATGCGTACGGCCGCGGCCGGCACGGTGGCCATGAAGGCCCGTTGCCACGGCGATTACAATTTGCGCCAGGTATGGCTGTCAAACAATGATTTTCTGATCACGAATTACGGCGGCGGTCCTGAGCGTGCCTGGCGGGAACGTCGCTGGAAACATACGCCGCTGCGCGACGTGGCAGGCATCCTCGTTTCGTTTTCGGAAGTGGCTGCAGCCGCGCTCGCGCACGTGACGACCGAGTATCCCGAGTCAGGCCCGATATGTCAGGAGCAGACGGATAACTGGAATGCGCTGACCACCGGCGCTTTCTTGAAGAGCTACCGCCGGGCGATGAAGGAACACTCATTGTTGCCTTCCAACCCGGCGACAGTGGATGCACTGGTTACGCTGTTCATGGTGGAAAAGGCGGCTGCAAGCCTGAGCAACGCGCTATCGCAACCATCGAGAACGGTCGAGATGCCGATTCGGCAGCTGCTCGGCCTGATGCGGCGCAAACGGTAGAAAGCGACGTGCAGATCCGAGCGCATGACATGCCCTACGGGGCGCAAATGACAGACCAGGGGGTGCGCTTCCGTCTGTGGGCGCCCAGTTGCAAAGCGGTGACGCTTTGCCTTACGAGCAAGCAGGCTGACGGGCAGCATGAACAAGTACTGCCCATGAACGGGGGTGCCGGTGCCTGGTTCGAATTGACGGTCCCGGAGGCAGGTGCGGGAACGCGCTACCGGTTCGAGGTGACTTTGCGGGTTGATGAGGGGCCAGATGGCAAGATTCGTGTCCCGGACCCCGCCTCCCGCTTCAACCCGGAGGACGTGCATCGTGCGAGCGAGGTGATCGACCCCGCCGCCTTTGCCTGGCAGGACGCGGCATGGCGCGGACGCCCCTGGGAAGAGGCAATAATTTATGAGCTGCACGTCGGCACGTTCTCGCCCGAGGGAACCTTTGACGGCGTGACCCGGCGACTGGATTACCTCGCGGAGCTAGGGGTTACCGCCATCGAACTCATGCCCGTGGCGGATTTTCCCGGCGCCCGAAACTGGGGTTATGACGGCGTACTGCCCTATGCCCCGGATAGCCGCTACGGCCGCCCGGAGGATCTGAAGACGTTGGTCCAGGCGGCACACGCGCGCGGCCTGATGGTTCTGCTCGATGTGGTCTACAATCATTTTGGACCGGAAGGGAACTATCTCCACCTTTACGCCAGGGAATTCTTTACGGAACACCACCACACGCCATGGGGCGCGGCGATCAATTTCGATGGCCCCGACAGCCGGCAGGTGCGCGAGTTTTTCATCCATAACGCGCTCTACTGGCTGCAAGAGTATCACCTTGATGGCCTGCGCCTCGATGCGGTGCATGCCATTATCGACGACTCCAGCCAGCATTTTCTGGTCGAACTGGCCGAGCGCGTGGGCGCAGAGATCGACCCGCAGCGTCACGTGCACCTGATCCTGGAAAACGATGCCAATCAGGCGCGCTATCTCGGACGGGGCGGAAATGGGGGGCGTGGTGGGCGGTACAGTGGCCGGGATGGTGGGCGGCACGATAGGTATACGGCACAATGGAATGACGACATCCACCACGCCCTGCACGTGCTCGCGACCGGGGAGAAGGATGGGTACTACGCGGACTACGCGGACGATCCGATGCGCCACCTCGGGCGCTGCCTGGCCGAAGGGTTCGCCTATCAGGGACAGGTATCAGCCTACCGCGACCATGCGCCGCGCGGCGAGGACAGCGCTCATCTGCCCCCCCAGGCCTTCGTATCCTTTCTGCAATGTCACGACCAGGTTGGCAATCGGGCATTTGGCGAGCGGATCACGCATATAGCCCAGGATGTGGCGGTCCGCGCTGCGGCATCCATCTACCTGCTGGCACCGGGCATTCCCATGCTGTTCATGGGCGAGGAATTCGCTGCCCCCGCGCCTTTCCTGTTTTTCTGCGACTTCGGCGCGGAGTTGCGCGACGCGGTGACGCAAGGCCGGCGGCGGGAGTTCGCCCGCTTTGCGCGTTTTGCCGATGCCGGGACACAGGCGGAAATACCGGACCCGAATGAAGAAAAGACTTTTCTTGTCTCAAAGATAGACTGGGATTCTCTCCATGAGGAGGCGCACGCTGGCTGGCTGGGCTATTACCGCGACCTTTTGAAGTTGAGAAAGGACTGCATCGTCCCCCGCCTGGCGGGGATGGGAGGCCACTCTGCGCGCTTCGAAGTATTTCCTGCCGGCGTCCTGAACGTTGACTGGCGCCTGGGTGACGGTTCCACCTTGCGGTTGCTGGCGAATTTTTCGGACCGGATCATACGCCGCGCCGCGGCCGCCGCTCAGCCGGAGACGGTGTTTGCCTCCTCGGTGGAAGCCGGCACAGGGTTGCTGGCTCCCTGGGCCGTAGTGTGGACGCTGGAGCGGCCAGCCCCCATCCCCGGCCCCGCACCTGCCGCCACCGCCGAGGGTGGAGCAAGCGATGTTCAATAAGATACTTTGTTCCCGAACCCGGCGCCCCGGGAAAAACGACAGGAAAATCCGGGGAAACCCAAGGGAAGAGCTTGAACAATCCGCTTGATCAACTGTGCAATCTTTATGGTGTGCTGCCGGCTTACAACGATATCTGGGGAAACAGCCACCATGCCTCTGCGTCTTCCAAGGCCGCCCTGCTGGGCGCGATGGGCGTGCCGGCAAACAGTGAGGATGAGATCGCGGCGTCGCTGCACGCTTTTGAGCGAGGTCGGTGGGAAAATCCCCTGCCGCCGGTACAGGTGCTGCGCGAGCCGCTACCTGAGCCGCCAACCGAGCCGCCAACTGAGCCGGCTCAGCCATATCATGTTCCCTATCGTGTCGCGGTTACTCTCCCGGTCACCGAGGATAAGGCAACCTATCGCTGGCATCTGCGCCGGGAATCCGGCCGTGAGGACTGGGGCGAATTCATCCCGGGGAGAATGGAAGAGGTCGAGCGTGGACAGTTGGATGAGCAGCAGTTCGTTCGCCGCACGCTTCCCCTGAATCTCATACTCGAACAGGGCTATCACCACTTCGCCATCGAGCGGGCGGACGGCCGCGGCGTCGCCGGTGAGATGCAGCTCATCATCGCTCCGGCCACCTGCTACCAACCCCCGGCAATCCAGGGGCAAGGCCGCACCTGGGGCTTCTCGCTCCAGCTCTACGCGGTACGCTCGGAGCGAAACTACGGCATGGGAGATTTAGGAGATCTGCGCCGACTAATCGAGTTTTGCGCCGAAGGCGGCAGCAGCACGCTACTGCTAAACCCGCTCCATGCGTTATTCCCCGACGCGCCGGAGCATGCGAGTCCTTACAGCCCCTCAAGTCGCGCCTGGTTCAACTCGCTTTACCTGGACGTGGAGGCCATTCCCGATTTCACCGAATCCGAAGAGGTGCGCTCCCTGGTGCTTGCGCCGCAATTTCAGGCGCAGTTGAGGGCCCTGCGTGCGGCAGAACAGGTGGATTACCGCGGCGTGGCCGACGTGAAGAGCAACTTGTTCAACCGTCTGTACCGCCATTTCCGCGCTGTCCATCTGATGGAAAACACGGATCGTGCACACGCTTTTCGGGCATTCCAGTCCGAGCACGGCGAGAGCCTGCGCAAACAGGCGCTGTTTGAAGCTCTCCAGGAACATTTTCGTGCGCAGGATGACGCGGCGTGGGGCTGGCCCGTTTGGCCGGAGCCCTGGCGCGATCCCGGCGGGCCAGAGGTAGCGGCGTTTTGCGAAGCCCATCTCGACCGCGTGGAATACTTCGAATACCTGCAGTGGCAAGTCTCCATTCAGTTGGCCACGGTCGCGAGGCGTTCGCGGGAACTGGGGCTCGGGGTGGGGGTAATGCTCGATCTTGCGATTGGCGTGGCGGAAGGCGGTGGCGCCACCTGGACCCGTCGTGGACTTTACGCGCTGGACGCGAGAGTCGGCGCCCCGCCCGACGACTTCAACCGTCTCGGCCAGGATTGGGGGCTGCCGCCGTGGATACCCCATCAACTCACCGCGCTGGCATACGCCCCCTTCGTCGAAACGCTGCGGGCCAACATGCGCCACTCCGGGGCGCTGCGCAAAGACCACATCATGGGCCTGTACCGCCTTTTCTGGGTACCCCGGGGCCGGTCCGCGACCGAAGGCGCATACGTGTGCTACCCGTTCGAAGACATGCTCGGCATTCTGGCGCTGGAAAGCCAGCGCAACAAGTGCCTGGTAGTGGGCGAGGACCTGGGCACGGTGCCGAACGAGGTGCGCGAAGCCTTGCAACCCATGAGGGTCCTGTCGACGCGGCTGCTGTATTTCGAGCGGCGCGACGGCAGACTGAAGCCCCCGCAGGAGTATCCGGTAGAGGCCGTGGCCGCGGTGACGACTCACGATCTTCCGACCCTGGCCGGTTTCTGGCAAGGGCTCGACATTGATCTGCGGGACCGGCTGCATCTGTTCCCGGATGAAGAGACCCGCCATCGCCAGATCGTGGAGCGCGCGGCGGACCGCGCGCAACTATTGGTGGCGCTCGAGAGCCAGGGTCTCCTTCCGCCGGGAGCGGGAGTACATCAGGTCGGCTTCCCGGAACTGACGGCAGAGCTTGCCGCAGCAGTGTACACCTATCTCGGGCAAGCCCCGTCGAAGCTGCTGCTGGTCCAGATGGAAGATGGCTTTGGCGTGCGCGAACAACCAAATCTCCCCGGCGCCGACAATGCCGCCTACCCCTCCTGGCGGCTCAAGCTACCCCTCAACCTCGAGGAGTGGCCCCAAGGCCCTTATCTGCAAGGCATTCTGCGGGCACTCCAGGGCGAACGCCCGGTGGCGCAGACGCCCGGCTCCGGCGTCGAGCCTCCACAACAAGGAATCAAGCTGTCGATTCCGCGCGCAACTTACCGCCTGCAACTGAATCGCGACTTCAACCTGAGCCGCGCCGCGCAATTGATTCCTTACCTGGATGAGCTGGGCATCAGCCATTGCTATCTCTCGCCCATCCTCAAGGCGCGCCCCGGCAGCCGGCATGGGTACGATATCACCGACCACACAAGCCTCAATCCGGAGGTTGCAAGCCTCGCCGACTTTGAAGCGTTCTCCGCAGCGTTGAAGGCGCGCGGAATGGGCCAGATCCTGGACGTGGTGCCCAATCATATGTGCGTCACGGGCGCCGATAACGGATGGTGGCTCGACGTGCTCGAAAATGGTCCTGCGTCCCGTTTTTCCGGCTACTTCGATATTGACTGGTATGTAACCGGAGAACACGTGCCGGGACACGTGCTGCTGCCCGTGCTCGGCGACCACTATGGCGTTGTCCTGGAAAATGGCGATCTCAAACTTGCGTTTGACGGCGAGCAGGGCTCGTTCAGCGTCTTCTATTATGAGCACCGGTTTCCGATAGACCCGCGTGAATACCCGCGCATTCTCGGCTACGGCCTGGAACGCCTGGAGACGCGCATGGGCGAGCAGCATCCGGGTTTCCTCGAGCTACAGTCCCTGATGACCGCATTCAGTCATCTGCCATTGCGGGACAATGTTTCCCCCGAGGCCGTAGCCGAGCGAGGGCGCGACAAGGAGATACACAAGCGCCACCTGGCGTCGCTCTGTGCAATGAGCCCCGACATTGCGCAGTTCATCCAGGAGAATGCGTCCGTGTTCAATGGCGACGGGCCGGATGGCGCCAGGAATCTCGACCTGCTGCACAACCTTCTGGATGCCCAATCCTACCGCTTGGCTTTCTGGCGCGCGGCTGCGGACGAGATCAACTACCGCCGCTTTTTCGACATCAATGAGCTGGCGGCGCTGCGCATGGACAACCCCGAGGTGTTCGAGAGCACCCACCGGCTGCTGCGCGACTTGCTCGCGGCGGGGCACGTTGAGGGTTTGCGTATCGATCATCCCGACGGTTTATACGCGCCAAAGGAATACTTCGAACGCCTGCAAGCCATGGCGGCGGCGTTTTCTCCCCGAGATCCCGGAAAGACCGGGGATGACGCCCAGCCGCTATATATTGTGGTGGAAAAAATCCTTGCTTCCCACGAGCATCTTCCCCAATCGTGGCCGGTGCATGGCACCACGGGCTATGACTTTGCGGCTATTTCTACCGGCCTGTTTGTCGATACCCGCACCGAGGAGCATTTCACTCGTGTTTACCGGGGGTTTGTGCGGGTACGAATGGATTTTGACACAATGGTGCGGACGAACAAGCACCTCATAATGGAAACCGCCCTGGCGGGCGAATTGCAGGTTCTGGCCACGCAGCTCGCGCGCATCGCCAAGGGCGATCGCCACACCTGCGACTTTACCTTCAACAGCCAGCGAAGCGCGCTGGCCCAGGTGGTGGCGAACTTTCCGGTTTACCGTACCTATGTTTCCGGTTGCGAGAGTTCCGCGGAAGACGCCCGCTATGTAAACTGGGCTGTAGGGATCGCAAAGAAGCGCAGCCAGGCGCCCGATCCAAGCATCTTTGATTTCATCCAGGACGTGCTGCTGGCCCGGCGGGCCAAGGGCAAGGACGAAGCCTACCGGGATGCTGTATGCACCTTCGCCATGAAGTTTCAGCAGTACACCAGCCCGGTAATGGCCAAGGCCGTAGAGGACACGACCTTCTATCAGTACAACCGGCTGGTGTCACTGAATGAAGTTGGCAGCGAACCACACCGTTTCGGCATCTCGCTGGCGGCGTTTCACCGCGCGAACCAGGCGCGGGCGACGCGTTGGCCCCATGCGATGCTGTCCACCTCAAGTCATGACAATAAACGATCGGAGGACGTGCGGGCGCGAATCAGCGTGCTCTCCGAAATGCCCCGCCAATGGAATCTTGTCCTTACGCGCTGGCGCAAGCTCAACCGCCGCAACCGCCGCAGGCTGGATAAGGGGGGCCACGCGCCCAGCCATAATGACGAGTACCTGCTATATCAAACCCTGCTCGGCATATGGCCATTTGAAAAACCGGACGATGCCGCGCTGGAGCAGTTGGGTGAGCGCCTGAGCGCGTACATACTGAAGGCAGGGCGCGAAGCCAAAGTGAACAGCTCGTGGATCAATCCCGACACCGAATACGAGGCCGCAACGCAGGAATTTGTGCGCGCCCTGCTCTCTCCGCAGCCCACGAATCTGTTCCTGTCCGATTTTCTGCCATTCCAGCAGAAAGTTGCGCGGCTTGGCGCATTCAACAGCTTGTCCCAAGTCCTGCTCAAGCTCACCGCGCCCGGTGTACCGGACATATATCAGGGCAACGAACTATGGGACTTCAGCCTCGTGGACCCGGACAACCGCAGACCGGTTGACTACGACGCGCGCCGGACGGCCCTGCGAGCCGTCAGAACCATGCACGCGCAGGAGGGAGCAGCGGGATGCGCTCTACGTCTGCTGGACAACGTGGAGGATGGCCGGATCAAGCTCTATATCACCTGGAAGACACTCGCGTTCAGGCGCGAGTGCGAGCCGCTTTTCCGTCGCGGCGACTACGTGCCATTAAAAACGGTCGGCTCCCGCGCAGAGCACGTTTGCGCCTTCGCCCGGCGTAACGGGAACGAAATCCTGCTGGTCGCCGTCCCCAGACTGCTCGGCGCCCTGTTAGGAGAGGAACCGGAAGACAGAAGAATTCCGGTCGGCGAAAGCGCGTGGGGTGACACCTGGCTCGAGTTGCCGCCCGACCTGAACTCCACACACGAGCAATGGATCAATGTACTGACGGGCGAGACCGTGCCGATCCTGACCCTTATGGAGGGGGAAAAACGTGGACTCGAATTGGCCCAGCTTTTCCGGACGTTCCCCTATGCGCTGCTGAGGCCACATCAGCCGGAGGGATGAGGAGCTTGAACGGCGAACGTGAACCGTGCGCTGCCGTACCGAAAAATTTTAAGTAATTTCCTAGAATGGTGTCGTTGTTTCGCGAAAGTGACCTCGAGCGGTAGTGCGAGGGTGACCAGTAGCAGAGCGTTAAAAGCTCAGGTCACGTGGTCCCTTAAAACCTATTCTAGGAGAACTGTCATGGGCAGATACTTGATTGCCTGGATGCTGGGTGTACCCGCGATCGTTTTATTATTCATCTATCTCTTGTAAGACGAGCTTAACGGGATTACAGAAAACTGAAAGCTTAAAATCACAAACCCAGCCCTTCGGCTGGGTTTGCTATTTCTCCCCGATTTTCTGCCTTCTTGCGCCGCGCCATGAGCCCGATCGAACCCAACCCAGCGAGCATAATGGCGTAGGTTTGCAGTTCGGAAGCCCTGTAGCGACCACTTGTCCGGCATCAAGTAAGCGCCTATTGGCTACGGGCAGGTATTCAGGCCCGCCGCTGAAGCAGCACGAACGACCGCTGCACGACCGACAGCGTAGCGCCGGCTTCGAGCGCGGCCCCATCCTCCGACCATCCTTCCGCCGTATCGAACACTTTCACCCAGCCCATGCCCCAGCGGTTGGGCGGCAGGATGAAATCCACGTCTTCGAAGTGCGCGTTGAAGATCAGGTAGAAACTGTCGTCCGTGACGGGTTCGCCGCGGGCATTGGGGTTGGGGAAGTTTTCACCGTTGATGAAAATCCCCAGGCTCTGCACCACCCCCCCTTCCCATAACTGCTCGCTCGCCTGCTCACCGCACGGATCGAACCAGGCGATGTCGTCCTTGCCCTCGCCATGAATAGCCTGCCCCTGGAACCAGCGGCGGCGGCGAAAGACGGGGTGAGCGCGGCGGAACTGAATCAAGCGGCATGCGAAGTCCCGCAAGTCCTTATCCACATGATCCCAGTCCAGCCAGGAGATTTCATTGTCCTGGCAGTAGGCGTTATTGTTTCCCCGCTGGGTGCGCCCTGCCTCGTCCCCCGCGACCAGCATCGGGACACCCTGGGACAGCATCAAAGTGGCCAGAAAATTCCGTTGCTGCCGGGCGCGAAGGGCGAGCACATCTGGATCGCTGATAGACCCCTCGACGCCACAGTTCCAGGAACGGTTGTCGTCGCTGCCATCGCGGTTGTCCTCGCCGTTGGCCTCATTATGTTTCTCGTTGTAGGACACCAGGTCGCGCAGAGTGAAACCGTCGTGCGCGGTGACGAAGTTGATGCTGGCGAACGGACGGCGCGAATTGCCCGCGTAGAGGTCGGGGCTGCCGGTGAAGCGATAGGCGAACTCGGTCAGGGTGGGTTCCTGCGTCCGCCAGAAGTTTCGTATGCAGTCGCGGTACTTGCCGTTCCATTCGGACCAGCCCGACGGGAAATTGCCAACCTGATACCCCCCTTCGCCTAGATCCCAGGGTTCGGCGATCAGCTTCACCTGGTTCGTGACCGGATCCTGCTGGATGATATCGAAAAAGGCGTTCAGCATCTGTACCTCGTGCAGTTCGCGCGCCAGGGCCGAAGCCAGGTCGAAGCGAAAGCCATCCACGTGCATTTCCAGCACCCAGTACCGCAGTGAATCCATGATCAGTTGCAATACGTGGGGCTGGCGCATGTTGAGGCAGTTGCCGGTGCCAGTGTAATCCCGGTAGTAACGCCGGTCCTCCATCAACTGGTAGTAATAGGCGTTATCGATCCCGCGCAGGCTCAGCACCGGACCCAGGTGGTTGCCTTCGCCGGTATGGTTGTAGACCACATCGAGGATAACCTCAATACCGGCCTGGTGCAGCCCCTTTACCATCTGCTTGAACTCCGCGGCGGCGGCGCCCGGCCGCTTGTCGGCGGCATACGCGCCATGCGGAGCGAAGTAGCAGATGGAGTTATAGCCCCAGTAGTTGCTCAACCCCTGGTCCAGCAGGTGCTTGTCGTTCGCGAAATAGTGCACCGGCATCAGCTCGACAGCAGTGACGCCAAGTTTCTTCAGGTATTCAATCGACTCGGAATGGGCTAGTCCCGCATATGTACCGCGCAATTCGGGCGGAATGTCGGGGTGGCGCGCAGTAAAACCCTTTACATGCGTCTCATAGATGATCGTTTCGTTCCAGGGCCGTTGCAACTGACGATCGCCAGTCCAGTCGAAGAAGGGCTGGTGGACGATGCAGCGGGGCATAAAGGGTGCGCTGTCCCCGCCATTGGCTGCGTTGGGATCGGCATTGAAATGGTAGGGAAATACAGCTTGGTCCCACGCAATATCGCCATAGACGCCCTTTGCATAGGGGTCGAGCAGGAGCTTCCCGGGATCGCACCTGTTGCCCTGCTCCGGCGCCCATGGGCCGTGCACGCGGAAGCCGTAGCGTTGCCCCGGTTCCACGCCGGGGAGATAGCCATGCCAGCAGTGGCCGGTGACCTCCGGCAATGCCACCCGCGTTTCGCGGCCTGCCTCATCGAACAGGCACAACTCGACACGCTCGGCCACTTCCGAAAATACCGAAAAGTTCGTCCCCGCGCCATCATAGGTCGCGCCAAGCGGATACGGGGTGCCGGGCCAGACTTTCATTCGAAGGGCTGGCCCCAGGGCCTTGAAGACTGCTCACATCGCATGAAGCAATGATAACAGTGTTCAACGGCCGTGTTGAGTCCCTCCGCGTCCGGTTCCCTCGCTCTCTAGACCTGCGGGGGGTCTGTCTCCCTGGCGAAATGACGGTGGGCGGCGATTGCTTCCACGAACTGCGGCAGGACATCGTCGAAGTTCTCATCCTGGAAGTAAAGCACGCCCGAATCCAGCTCGCCGGAGGGAAGCACGAGCTTTACGCCTGCCCGCTCTGCCAGCGCCCTGCCATTGCCCAGAACCAGGATCGGCTTGCAATGACGGTATTGCTGGCCGATAAATTCGAGCACCGGGCCTGTGCTGGCCAAGACTCTCATGTCCTCGTGTCCGCCGGGCACCACCAGGGCATCAAAGAGCACGGAAGGCATGGCCTCTACCGTAACATCCACCTCGATCTGATTCCCATCCGTGCTTTGGACCCGTCCCAGCCGAACGCCGACGAAACGAGGCACCGCTTCCTCCCTGGCAAGCCCGGCATGGATCGCTCTTGCTCTCGCGCCGTTCACCCCGTCGGCAACCAGAATGGCGACCCTGCGCATGCGGATATTGCGTTCGCCGGGCCGGGCAAAAAGCGAGAGCGCGGGAGAGGATTCGACCTCGGGTACGACGCGCGTTTGCAAGGCTTTAGGCTGGGCCGGCGGCAGGTCGATGCCCAGTCCCAGCGCGACCGCTTCCGCGAGCTCCAGGGAAACGTTTACCAGCACCGACACCATGCGCTGCCGTATCGCCGGGGTTTGCACCCGCGTCAACTCGAAGCGGAAAGCCCTGATGATGTGCGCCTTTTCCACGGGCGTCTGGCTGTTCCAGAACAACGTTGCCTGGGTGTAATGGTCCGCGAAACGCTCGGGACTGCCGCGCACCTTGTCCCCGGCCAGGGGCTCGCGATAGGAGGAAAAACCGGCCGCGCCCGCCTGGAACGGACATCCGCCGCCGAGAGAATTCGGCTCATAGGCAACGCGTCCCCGGTTGATGGCTTGCCGGTGCATGCCGTCGCGCTGGTTGTTGTAGACTTGCGCGACCGGCGAATTGATGGGGATTTCATGGAAATTGGGCCCGCCCAGCCGCGAGATCTGGGTATCCACGTATGAGTGGATGCGGCCGGCCAGCAAGGGGTCGTTGGTGAAATCGAGCCCGGGAACGATATGCGCGGCGCAGAACGCCACCTGCTCCGTTTCAGCGAAAAAGTTGTCCGGATTGCGGTTGAGAACCATCTTGCCCACGGTCCGAACCGGAACCAGCTCTTCCGGGATGATCTTAGTGGCGTCGAGCACGTCGAAGCTGAATTTTTCCGCCTGTTCCTCGGTAAAAATCTGCATGCCCAGCTCATATTCCGGAAATGCCCCGCACTCGATGGCTTCCCAAAGATCGCGACGGTGAAAATCCGGATCGGCACCGCTGATCTTGACCGCTTCGTCCCAGTCAAGCGAATGCGTCCCTGCCAGCGGACGCCAGTGGAATTTCACGAAGTGCGAGCCACCATCCGCCGCAATCAGGCGGAAAGTGTGCACGCCGAAACCCTGCATCATCCGGTAGCTGCGCGGTACCGCCCGGTCCGACATGACCCACATCATCATGTGGGCCGATTCAGGCATCAGCGAGATGAAATCCCACAAGGTGTCGTGCGCGGTGGAGGCTTGCGGCATCGCAAAATGGGGCTCGGGTTTGGCTGCATGCACCAGGTCCGGGAATTTTATCGCGTCCTGGATGAAAAACACGGGAATATTGTTTCCCACCAGGTCCCAGTTACCTTCGTCAGTATAGAACTTGACCGCGAAGCCCCGCACGTCGCGGACAGTATCCGCCGAGCCGCGCTCGCCGATCACCGTCGAGAACCGCACGAAGACGGGCGTCTTCTTGCCCTCTTCGGCAAACAGCGTCGCCCGGGTGTATCGCTCCAGCGACTCATAACACTCGAAATACCCATGGGCCGCAGAGCCACGCGCATGCACGATGCGCTCGGGTATGCGTTCGTGGTCGAAATGCGTGATCTTCTCGCGCAGAATGAAATCCTCCAGCAGCGCCGGGCCGCGCAGCCCCGCCTTCAATGAATGCTGGTTGTCCGCCACCGGGACCCCCTGATTGGTGGTCAGCGCGCGGCCGCTCGAGTCTGCGCGTACCCGGTCAAGCGACTCATTGGTGGCATTGAAGCCCAGTTGCGGCTCCCCCATGCCGGTCTTGTCGGAACTGGTGTCCTCGGTCAAGGTGCTGCCGGTCGCGTTCGGGTCGGATGGTTCCACTGTTTGCCCTTTTTCCGGTGCGGGGGAGACCTCGCCATACTCAAGCGCCTTGTTGGCGTTGTAGGGCATGGCCGCGGCGAGTTCCTGAGCTGCCGCGAGCTTTGCAGTGAACTCGTTTGCCGGCGTTCCGTCCGGGCGTGACGGGCCGCTCACGGTTGAGCGATTGTCATTTTCATTAGCAGTTTCCATAGTGATCCTTTCAAAAAGATGAATTGAACTGGCAGGGTTTAGCTGGATAAGCAGGGTTTACTGGGGTGCGTTTGCTGAGGTGCGGGTAAGACCCTGATGATGAGGTCTTTTTCTGTCGCCTTCAGTGCGGCATCGAACATACCTCATCAGCATCGTGAATACGCGCGCGCGTCCTTCCTGTCCGTCGCATGCAGAGACACCACGCCTGGCTTTGTGCCTTGCCGTACGGAATCCAGCTAGCGCCGGGCATATGCTTCGATCACCGTGCAAGAGAGTGACCGTTAAAGAAAGCGCGCGAGCATCCATTCCAATCCTGTTCATGTTCGCGAGTTATTGAAGAGATAAACATTAAAGATAAAGCGAGCATAACAATGTCAGCCGTGCCACCCCCGCGCAATCCACCTTCCCCCAGCCGCGGCCAGAACGACAATTACGGCCGCGACCTCAATGGCGGCAAGGACTGCCTGATCATCGGCGGAGGACCGGCGGGGCTGACGGCGGCGGTTTATCTCGCCCGCTTTCGGCGCAAGGTCGTGGTGATCGATAGCGGGTGCAGCCGCGCGTCGCTTATACCCGCAAGTCACAATTGTCCCGGCTTTCCGGACGGGGTCGGGGGTGAGGAACTGCTTGAGCGTCTCCGCTGCCAGGCGGCGCATTACGAGGTGGAGATCGAAGCTGCCGAAATCTCGGCCCTGAAACGTGAAGGAAATGTATTCGAAGCGATGCGGGCTGGAGACGGCGGAGGTTTCCTCCTTGACGATTTGCCTGCGCTTCGCGCATCCACGGTTCTGCTCGCAACCGGCACCGCCGACGTCGTGCACAACATTCCCAACTGGACCGAAGGCGTTCGACGCGGCCTGGTTCGTCTATGCCCGATTTGCGACGCGTATGAAGCGAGAGACCAGGCAATAGCGGTCATGTCGAGCTCGGCCAGGGATGGCGTAAGCCATGCCTTGTTCCTGCAAACCTACTCACGAAAAATCACGCTTATATACATGGGCGATACCACGTTCCCACCAGCAGAGCGGAAAAAGTTGCGGCAGGCGCGAATCGATGTGATCGAGGATGCGCAGGCGGAAGTGTCGATAACCGGGCAGCCCCGGGCAGCGATCCGCCTTTCAGGCGGGAAAGAAGTCTTTTTCGACGTCATCTACCCAATGCTGGGGGAGAGCCCGAGATCGGAGCTTGCCATCCGACTGGGCGCCAGGCGCAACAAATGTGGAAACCTGATCGTCGACCGCCATCAGCGCACGACCGTGCCGGGGTTATATGCCGCCGGCGACGTGGTCAATGAATTGAGCCAGATCAGCGTCGCCATGGGCCATGCCGCCATTGCCGCGACCGACATACACAACTGGTTGAGCAAGGGTCTGGGGGTCTGACCGCCTGTTACGCATCATTGGCCCCGGCCGCCCAACCTTCATGGCGCCTTCGGAACCGCTCTGGCGATTGAACCCGGAAGCGAGCGCCATGAGGTCACCCTTACTGCGCAGTCTTATACCCGGACGGGGGCCAGAGCAACTTGATTTTCCTGTTCTGCCCTTTTACAAGCTTCAGCTCCCGATGAAGCGTGACCGACTCATGGGTGGCGTATAGGGAATATCTGTCCGGAGCAAGCCTTATCAGCATATAAGGCCCTTCCGCGTTCGCCTCCAGCACCACGTTTCCCCATTTGTCCTTGATTGTGACCTTCGCATCGCTGATGTACTCGGCACGCGGAGTATCAGCCTGTACAAACTCAAGCATCAATGGCCACGAACTTCCTTCCTTCTTTATCGCCTCGGATTCGTCCAGGCCTATTCCTCCCGTCATGAATTCCGTTTGGCCCTGCGACTGAACCGGCGGCAGCGAGGGGCTTGCAGCCGGAGAACCCGCTGCGGGCTCATCCGCCTCGGCGAAACCCGGAGTGACGACAGCACCAGCCAGAATCAAGGCCAGCATCATTTTTCGAACAAATTTTATAGGGTGCATATGATGAGTCTCATTTGAACCGGTTGAGCTATAAGGCGGGTTTTCCGGAACAGACCACGGCGTTCGTATAAAAGCGCAATAAAAAGCGAGGAAGCGCGATGCGAGCATCCTTGCATCACCGCTTCATTTTTTCTTTTTTCTTGCCTGCTCAGGCACATCCGATGTTTTTTCCGACCCAGGCACGTCCGATTTCACGATGTCCGATGGAATGCCTCGGCGGTCGGTGTCTTTCAGGCCATGCTCCGTGTCTTCCGCGGCCTGCCCGATGACGGCACGGGACATCTCATTTTCATTCGGTTGGCTCGTGCCCGCCGGTTTAGTGGTCTGGTCGCGCTCGTGCGGCATAAGTGTTTCTTCCTCTGACACTGACGGGTTCAGCGGTTTTTGGTCCGCATGCGGGCCGGTCAGTTCGACTCGCTCTGTCAGCATCCCAGTTTCCTTGCGAGGTCCTGATTTTGCGGGTGGTTTGTTGCGTGAATTGGACATTAGGGTACTCCCTCTGCTCATTAATCGATCTGCTCAATCATTATGTGACAGGAATGATGCTAACAAAAAACATCAAAAAAAAATATTGCCAAAAAAAACATTACCCAAAAAAAACATCGCCAGCACTCGCCCAGCTCGCTTAGGCACCGCGGCAAATACGCGCCCATACGCTGCCATACCGCCCGAAGGGCGAGAGAGAGGGGGAATTTGGCTATGTTCGGTACCGAACGGCAGTCGCCTCCCCCGAATCGCCACCATTCGCCCCTCGTACTATCAACAATCGGAGGTGTCATCATGCAAAACCTGCTTTCCAACTCATGGAAGGGATTGGCGTGGCGCGGCGCCGTTTCCCTGTTGTTCGGCATCCTGGCGGCGATCTGGCCCGGGCTTACCCTGCTTTGGCTGTTGGCCCTGTTCGCGGTTTATGCGTTTATCAGCGGATTTGCATCAGCGAGCGCTGCGATAAAAAACCGGCACACCAACAGCGATTGGTGGCTGCTTCTGCTCCTAGGCTTGATGAGCGTGGCCGCAGGTGCGGTTGCGATAATTTATCCAAACCTCACAGCGGTATTCCTGGTGCTTTTGATCGGCGCGACTGCCCTGGCGAGCGGGTTGGTCGATATCATCATGGCCATTCGCTTGCGCAAGGTCATCGAAGGTGAAGCGTTATTATTTCTCAATGGCATCGTTTCTGTCGCCTTCGGGGTATTTGTGTTTTTCTTCCCCGGCGCCGGAGCACTGGCCCTGGTGTGGCTGATCAGCATCTACGCCATTTTTTCAGGCGTGCTGCTGCTTGCGCTGGCTTGGCGCGCGCGAGGCTGGGCCGAGGGTCACGGCACACCGCCCAGCACTCTTCCCGCGTAGGCTTGCTTGCCGGAGTCTCACCAGAGTTGCCGGAGCGCTATCGGTACCGGTAAAGCAATAAAGGGATAAAGGGAACATGGCAAAAGGGAACGCTACTGGAAAGACGCTCGGTTCGGTATGAGACACGTATATGAGGCCCGGGCGTCAACCATCAGCGCTGCCAGCCATGCTGGTGCATTTCAGGAACAAATTTCGACAGGAGCAAACCATGAACTGGAAACCCGTAAAAACGTTGGTCATATGCGCTGCTTGCAGCGCTGCATTGATGGGGGGCGCGATGGCCCAGCAGCAAAAGGACAAGCCTGTGGAAAAGGATAAGGGCTCGGAATCCAAAACGAAAGAAGAGAAGGCGTTGATGCCTCCCGCGGTGGCCGGCAGGGTCATCCTTGGTGTCGAGGTAGTCGAGGCTGATCTCGTTGCCACGGGTTGGCGTGCCTCCAAGCTGATCGGCGCAACCGTACACAACGAGTTCGATGAAAAAATCGGCAAAATCGAGGACGTGATAACCACTCCCAAGGGGGACCTGTCCGTGGCAGTTATCGAGGTAGGAACCTTCCTCGGCCTTGCCAAACACCGGGTCGCCATTCCCATACGCCAGTTCGAACGCCTCGCGCCAAAGGCGATTCTCCCCGGAGCGACCAAGGCCGCATTGAAAAACATGCCAAAGTTTGAGTACGCCGCCTACGTCCCGGCCCCATGACGCATCCCGCCGGTTCGAGCACATCTTCAGCAACCCGACTCAACGATTCTGGTTCGGATTGACGAAGCCGTGCTCATGCCTCTGAAAATTCCCAGCAGCATTCATCGACGTCCGCAGGTTCATATCCGGGAGGCAACGTGAGATCCGATAGTGAAATCAAACAGGACGTGGAGTGGGAACTCAAGTGGGATCGCGAAATCGACGCCACCCATATCGCGGTGGCGGTAAAGGATGGCGTTGTTACCTGCAGGTACCGGCACGCGAGTGGACGGCGGGTCCCTCGTTTGTTTCTCGTTTGACGTGAACATCAATGGAGGGCAGAACCTTATGGAAGCATTAAAGGCGGGCACATCGGCTCCTGAATTCTCATTACCAAGTACGCCCGACCAGCGCGTCGCACTGTCCGAATTTCGCGGACGGCCTGTTGTACTGATTTTCTACCCGGCCGACTGGAGCCCGGTGTGCGGCGACGAACTCGCGCTGTTCAACGAGCTTCGCGATGAGTTCGCCAAATTCGACGCCTCGCTGCTGGGGATTTCCGTGGATGGCGCGTGGTGCCATAACGCCTTCGCCAAAGACCGTGGCTACCGCATGACGCTCCTGGCCGATTTCGAACCCAAGGGCGAAGTTGCGCGCCAGTACGGTGTCTACCGAAGCAAGGAAGGGGTAAGCGAGCGTGCCCTTTTCGTCATCAAGCCCGATGGTGTGGTCCATTGGAGCCACGTCTCGCCGATTGGCGTTAACCCGGGCGCGGACGGCGTTTTGCGCGCCCTCGAATCACTTTCTGGGGGTACATCATGAGCCTGCGCGTTCCCGTGGGTCCGGACGATCACATGCGGGGTCCTGCGTCCGCCCCGCTTACGTTGGTCGAGTATGGCGATTATCAGTGCCCGTACTGCGCAGCCGCGTCTGCGATTGTGAAGCTGGTCCAGGACCAGCTTGGCCCCCGCCTCCGCTTCGTGTTCCGAAATTTCCCGCTCACCCAGGTTCATCCGCAGGCCCAGCTTGCTGCCGAAGCGGCTGAAGCCGCGGGCGCCCAAGGCAAGTTCTGGCAAATGCATGACGCGCTCTACGAAAATCAGCCGGCGCTGAGTCCTGAATTGATAGCAGCGCTTGCCCAAGGACTTGGTCTCGACATGGAGCGCTTCAACGAGGATCTGGCATCAGGGCGATTCCGCGAGCACGTTAAACGCGACTTCATGGGCGGAGTGCGCAGTGGCGTGGCGGGGACCCCAACGTTTTTCATCAATGGGGAGCGTCATGACGGTGGCTGGGATGAAGCCTCCCTCCTGAGTGCGCTACGGGCAGCAGCATATGTATAAGTAACAGGTATTCGTGAGGCGTTCCGGCTCGGCATGAGACAGATTCGGGCCCGGGGGCAGCGAGTAGGTGGCGGGTCAGCTCATGCTGGCGCGCTCTAGTAGTAAGTGAACGTTGACAAAGTGAACTTTAACAGGAGTTAAATCATGAACCTGAACCTCGGAAGAAGCATAATCATCCCTGTATTTTTCAGCCTGGCATTGATTGGTACGGCCTTTGCCGAAAGTCATGACAAGGGAGCTGTAGTACCACCGGTACCGGCGGGAAAGGTAACGCTGGGTGTCACTGTAGTTGAGACCGAGCTTATTGCTACCGGCTGGCGGGCTTCCAAGCTGATCGGTACCAAAGTCCAGAATGAATCCGGCGATAAGATCGGGGAAATTGAGGATCTGATCCTGAGCCCGGACGGGAAGTTGTCCGTGGCAATTGTGGAGGTTGGAGGCTTTCTCGGGATGGGGAAGCACCGGGTCGCGATACCGGTGCGCCAATTCACCCAGATCGCCCCAAAGGCGATAATTGCGGGGGCCACAAAGGAGGCATTGAAGAAACTGCCTCCCTTTGTGTACGCTCAATAGCAGGGTAGCCGATAACGAGAGCAGTTCGTCGAATCTACAATATACGGGGGCTGCTCCCCACCGCCAAGCTCTCGATCGTCAAGGAATGGCCTGATGATCGTGCCGGTAAGAACCGCTGCCGGTGCAATCAATTGTCACTATCACGGTCACGGCAGTCTCAGCAGGCTTGCATTCCCGATGAAAGATGTATGGGCTGGAATCTGTTCGTGTTTGTAATAGAGGAGAGTTACAGGGTATGCTTGAGTGAAATCCGAACGCTTGCGTTGCTTATTGCGAATCATAAATGGAATTCAAGGACTATTACAAGATCATGGGTGTGCCGCGGGATGCGTCCCAGGACGACATCAAGCGCGCTTACCGGAAGCTGGCGCGCAAGTATCATCCCGATGTAAGCAAGGAACCCGAGGCGGAGGTCCGCTTCAAGGAACTGGGCGAGGCTTATGAGGTACTGAAAGATCCCGAAAAACGGGTGGCCTACGACCGGCTCGGCGCGGAATGGAAGCCGAACCAGGAATTCCGCCCGCCGCCGGACTGGAACGCGGGCTTCGAGTTTTCCGAACGCGGGTTTGGCGGGGCCGATGCATCGCAGTACAGCGATTTTTTCGAATCCCTGTTCGGCCAGGGCTTTGGCGCAGCCCATGGAAGACAAGGCAGGCCAGGCGGAGCAACAGGCGCTCGGACAGGCGGGACCTATAGTGTGCCGGGCCAGGATCATTACGCAAAGATAATGATCGACCTCGAAGAAGCGTACACCGGTGGTACCCGCTCCATTACCCTTCAGGTACCCCAGGTAGACGCCGGCGGACATGTATCGACGCGGGAGCACAAGCTGAATGTCGTCATTCCGCGAGGGATCCGCTCGGGGCAGTATATACGCCTCGCGGGCCAGGGTGCGCCAGGCCACGGCCGCGGCAAATCCGGAGACCTGTACCTTGAAGTTGCATTTCGCCCGCACCCCTTCTATCGCGTTGAGAATGCGGACGTTTACCTTGATCTGCCAGTGGCCCCGTGGGAGGCGGCGCTGGGCGCGACGGTAAAAACACCCACGCCGGGTGGGGTCGTGGAACTCAAGATTCCTGCTGGTTCAACAACAGGACGCAAGCTCAGGTTGAAGGGCCGCGGCATTCCCGGCAAAACGCCGGGGGATTTTTTTGTCGTGCTGCAAATCGTGGCTCCTCCCGCCAATGATGAGGCGGACAAGGAGAATTACCGCAAGATGGCGGAGCAGTTTAAATCATTTAATCCGAGAGCCAGGCTGGGAGTGAGCGCATGAGCGGTGAAAATGGGCTGGACAATATGTCGACCGATCCTGAATCCGGGCCTGCAAACGGTAACGGCGCACTGAGCGGAATCATTCTCGACGAGGAGAGCGTTCTGACCCTGACCGAAATCAGCCATGCCTGCTCGGTGCAGACCGGTTACATAATAGAACTGGTGGACGAGGGCCTGCTGATGCCGGAGATGCCCACCGAAGAAAACGAACCCCAGCATTGGCGCTTCTCCGGCGAGCAGATGCGCCGCGCCAGAACAGCGATGCGCCTCCAAAGCGACCTGGGCGTCAATTTGGCGGGTGTCGCGCTGGCCCTGCAACTCCTCGACGAGATCGAAAATCTCCGCGCCCAGGTCAAGTCGATGGGCGGCGAATAGCAACCTTGCAGGCCGGGCAATCCGGCTCCCCCACCTTCCACTGCTTCGACCCGCCCCGGCTTTTCCCTGTATCCCGACTTACTTCTCGACTCGCCCCTGCCGTTCATTCGTTGCGGCGCCATAAATCCGGTGCGATCCAGTGCTTTTTCTGCGCTGGCACCCGGAATCTTCAAAATACGCTCTTGACACCCATCCGTTATTATGCTAATAATTCAAACATCATTTAACGGAATAATCGGAGCGGTGGGCGAATAATGCGGGTTCTCAAGGATAAAGACCGGGTCTTGTATGACAAGCTGGTGCGCCTCGCGGGCGGCAATTCGGAAATCGTGATCAAGGTTCTTTCCAATCCGCATAGATCTTCCGTCGATCTGAGAACCGCCATCAAGGAAATAGAAGCATTGCGCAACGGTCAGAAAGCCGCAGCGGCGCCTTCCATTTCTGAGGCCGCAACGGCGTAATCCCGCCCTAAACCATCCCCCAAGCTATCCATGTCCATCGCCTGGGCAACGGTTGTCATCGTTGTCCTGCTGCTTCCCGGCTTCGCTTTTTTCTGGGGACTCTACTCCCCGAACCAGGTAACCCGGGAGGTATCCCCTGCAAGCCCGCTCGCGCAGCTGGCGGGCGTCGTCATCATCAGTTTCCTTATCCACGCTTGCGCC
Organism: Nitrosospira sp. Is2; assembly: GCF_033095785.1. GTDB lineage: Bacteria > Pseudomonadota > Gammaproteobacteria > Burkholderiales > Nitrosomonadaceae > Nitrosospira. The sequence continues at coordinate 3,492,645 of NZ_CP137134.1, forward strand.
TACTTTGTCATCAATACCCGTCTGTGTCTTGGCACCGGCCCGGGCGCTCTACCCACGCTGGCCGGCATGCCCTGCGTGGATTTCGACGAGTTTGCCGCCTTGCTGCGCATCGAGGCCTTCACCCTGCCCGGCACCCCTCCGCGCACATTTCGCAGCATGCTCGACCATTATGCGGGCTGGATCCTGGTTTACTTCGGCGTCACGGGCGCGATAACCGGGTTGCTGGGGTTCGGCGCAGGCAAACTGATCGAGAACGGCTATCTCAGCGGCTTCACCCGTCACCGCTACCTGTTCATGCTGGAGAGAGGGAGAAAGAAGAAGGGTGCTGAACTCGTGCGCGCCCATGTGCTGTCCCGCACGCAGAATCTGAACAATGTAATCTTCTATGACGGAATTCTGCAGGATTTTTTTGCCAAGGCGGACGGCACGATCAGTTACATTGTTCTGCACGACGCCAGAACCTCAACGATCGAGATAACCGGCAGCGGCACGCAGCACTCAAGCACATCCATTCCGCTCGATATTGGCGGCGAAAACCTGGGGATCAAGCCCTTGCTGGTAATCACCAGCGATAATATCGCGAATGTCTATTTCGAGCCGCTCAACGCGGTCAGGATCGAAAGTGGCGCGGATACGGAGATTCTCGACCGGGCGATAGACGAACTGGAACAGTCGGGCAACGGCATCCTCCGGGGCCAGTAGCCGACAGAAGAAACGCCTCCGCCGCGCCGCAGACCTTCGGAAATTACACCCTCATGCAATAACATCCAGACTCGGATTGAATGCCGCGGTCGCCACCAACTGTATCTGCAGGTCTCCCCCGCCAGCAACATGGGCAGTCAGAACGCCGATAGCCGCGTTGTATGAAAGCTGGCTCGAACTGAACGCCTGGTTACCCGCCACTTGTGCATTCGCATCAATGGTGGAGAGATCGAGCTTATCCCCTTCCGGGCGGTTGAAGCCCGAGATGATGTCATACTGCGGATTGAACCCGAGCGGATGGGGCTTGAGGCTGTCACTCACCCGATCGTAATCGAAGGTATCTTTCCCGGTGCCCCCAAAAAGATAATCCTTTCCGCTGCCGCCGTTGAGATAATCATTGCCGTTGCCGCCGTTGAGAACATCGCTGCCATCGCCGCCGAAAAGGTAGTCGCTGTCGTTGCCGCCGCTCAACGCATCGTTGCCCGTTGAGCCGTCCAGATGATCGTTACCGGCCCCGCCGCTCAGCGAGTCGTTACCCTCGCTCCCGCTAAGCGCGTCATTGCCGGTAGAACCTTCAAGACTGTCATTGCCGGCGCCGGCGTCCAGATAGTCGTTTCCGCTGCCGCCATCGAGCACGTCGTTACCAATGCCGCCATAGAGCTTGTCATCACCCTCGCCCGCGTCAATCCGGTCATTGCCATCCTGGCCATACAGGCGGTCGTGCCCCCGATAACCGTAAATGACGTCGCTTCCCCCGAGGCCGTAGATATTGTCATTGCCGTCCCCGCCGCGCAAATGGGGGCGATATTGCCCGCCATTCCAGCCGCCGTTATCGTTGTAGGGTGTGCCAAAAATCGTAGCCATGATGATCTCCTCATAAGGAATCGAAAAAATGAATACCGGCACAATGATGACTTGAATACGCTCTCCGGCACGGGCAAAGGCAATGATGCACACGAGCGGCGTGGCGATCCCCGGAGAAATTTCTTCTACTCGATTTGATCAGGGGCGAGACTCGCAATGCTTCCGAGCAGCCACGCCGCGCGCATTTTTCGGTCACCGCCCCAACTCATAAACAAGTTCATCAATTGAAAAATAGACCGTTTCAGCGATAATAACAAGCGCATGGCGATATGACCGGCCGAACCGGGAATTCCTTTGTGCCCTTGCAAGCCCTTGAACAAGTCCTCACAAGAGGTATTCACGGGGAGACGGCAGATTTTGAGGGATGGGAAGCACGACCGGCGACGACGAGAAGGACAACAGTCCCCTTCGTCAGGAGCATGACAAAGCAATCGCCCGGAAAGACGTCCCTTCAGCGGAGGACTTGTCCAGCGCTTCCTTCTGTACTGAAACGAACGGAGATCCAGGGTTGCGATCGCCCATAATGATGGGTATGGCGGCCTATAGCGGATGATTAGAAGGTGATGGATGGCCGGTTGCAGCCTGGTTACAAGTTCAAGGTGGCCTGGGGTTCCCAGCTGATGACAAACGAGGGCAAAGAATGGAAAAAGAACCGCTGATCACATTACCCTGGCACGGACACGAAACAATCGAGTCCATACCGGCGCTGCTGGATGATGCGCTGGAGATCGAGATTACGCTGCCCGTGAACTATAATCATTCATTGTTTTCCCTGTTGCACGGTGGTGACGCGCCCGGTCGGGTGGAGGAGATCCGCGCCTCAGGCGGTCCCGAACTACTGGCGAAGATCGCATGCGTAAAAGGCCTGGAAGAGTTGTCGTCGCTGATCGAACCCCTGACGGCGGCAGGAGCTAAAGTGCGCGTCCTCAGTCCCCCCAGGATAGTCATCACCCTGCCAGCCAACGCGAAAAAGCAGGAACAACTGAAGCGGGATATACACTAACTGAGACACTGGCTTGGACGCTGGCTTATCCCATGATTAGCCGCTGACTGAGCCGCTGACGATCCGTCGAGGGAATTCATGAAAAATATATCCGTTTTTGCCGCTGGAATGATCGCGCCTGCGCTTGCGTTTGCCGCCTTCCGCGAGATGGACGATGCGCAGATTGCCCAGGTGGTGATCACCGCGCATCGCATGGCCATCGAGACAGGCCTGCTCGCCGCGACGAAATCTTCCAACCCCGAGGTCAGGACATTCGCACAGCGAAAGATAAGCGACCATGAGGCCCTCAACAAGCGGGCTACCGAGTTGGTGGATAAACTTGAATTGCCGCCGCGGGACAGCACCATCAACCAGGAGTTGCGGCTGGATAGCGAGACGGGCTTTCCCCAACTCGCGGTGATGGACGGCACCGATTTCGATAAGGCATACATCGACCACAACGTCATTCTTAACCAGCACATGCTCGATACGATAGACAACAGGCTGATGCCCCGCGCCAGCAGCGAGCAATTGAAGGCGTTGCTGTACAACATGTTTGCGCCCCTGTCGGACCACCTTGAGCATGCCCAGCAGCTTCAGGGCTCCCTGAATAATTAACGCGCGGGGGGCCGAACCGCATCTGATCCTTTTATACGTCATCCCCGGGCTGAAACGTCATGATGAGATAGCGCATGAGTGTCGCTGGTGCCGAGCAGGAGCGGAAGAATCCTTATCAGCAGCCCGTCGATGAGGTATTGGCTGCCTTTGTGTCCGATACCAGGCACGGCTTGAGCGAAAGCGAAGCGCGGGCGCGGCTGGACAGGTACGGCGCAAATGAGCTAGAGGCCGAAAAACCGGTTCCCGGCTGGAGAAAATTTCTCGCCCAGTTTCAAAACGTGCTGGTGGTCCTGCTGCTAATCGCCACCGCCATCTCGGCAGGGGTGTGGCTGTACGAGCGCGACTCGGCCTTGCCATACGAAGCCATCGCAATTTTTGCCGTGGTGCTGCTTAACGCCCTCATGGGCTATGTCCAGGAATCGAAAGCGGAGGAGGCAGTCGCCGCATTGCGGCAAATGTCGGCGGCGGCTCAGGCCAACGTCCTCCGGGATGGCGCGCGGCGGAACATTCCAGCGGCTCAACTCGTGCCCGGCGATATTATCCTCATTGAAGAAGGCGATACCGTTCCGGCCGACGCGCGGCTGATACATTCCGTCGCGCTGCTGACGGCGGAGGCGGCCCTTACCGGCGAGAGCACGCCGGTTTCGAAGTATACCCAGCCGATCACTGAAGAAGCCGAAATCGGCGACCGCCGCAACATGCTGTTCAGCGGCACCAGTGCGACGTTTGGCCGGGGCCGCGCAGTAGTCGTCGCGACGGGCATGCACACCCAGATGGGCCACATCGCCGGCATGCTCGAAGAAACGCCGCAGGAAACGACTTCCCTTCAAAAGGAGCTCGCGCATGTAGGCAGGCTGCTGGGAATAATCGTCGTCGTCATCGCCGTGGTGATGATCGCAACGATTATCCTTGTCGAGCATGTAAGTGGCTTCGCCGCGATTATGGATGCGCTTATCCTGGGCGTGGCCCTGGCAGTCGCGGCGATACCCGAGGGGCTGCCGGCCGTGGTCACGGCTGTCCTTGCGCTGGGCGTGCAGCGGATGGCGCGCAGGAACGCCATCATACGGCGTCTCGCGGCGGTGGAAACGCTGGGGTCGGCCACCACGGTTGCTTCCGATAAAACCGGCACCCTCACCAGGAATGAGATGACAGTGCGCGCGGTTGTGACCGCAAGCGGACGCGTGGCCTTCGGCGGCTCAGGCTATTCGCCGCAGGGCGAAGTGCTGCGCGAGGAAAATGCAGGGACCGCGGGCGCCACCGTGGATCAGCAGTCCGCCATCGCGGGTGCATTGCAAACCGAACTGGAGCGGGCGCTTGCCGTAGGCGACCGGGCCAGCAATGCCGTTCTGCAAGAGCATGAGGGGCATTGGACAGTGCAGGGCGACCCCACCGAGGGCGCGCTTCTCGTCGCTGCACGCAAGGCTGGGCTGGAAAAGGAAGCGCTGGACGCCCGTTTCGAGCGCGTGGGAGAAATTCCCTTCTCCTCCGAGCGCAAGCTGATGACGACGATCCATACCGATGCCGATGCCCATCCTCAGAGCCGGGAGCGGCTGCTTGTCTTCACCAAGGGCGCGCCAGACCTGTTGCTCGGGTGCTGTTCGTGCGAACTGGTGGGAGACGAGACGAAAGCGCTGACCGAGGAGCGCCGCGCGGCCATTTTGAAGCAGAACGAGGAACTTGCGGGCGAAGCGCTGCGTTCGCTAGGGGTTGCCTTCCGCTCGATGCCCGCCGCTGCGCTGGTTACGCTCGAACTTGGTGGCGTCGATGAAAGCCTCGAACAGGATCTCGTATTCGCGGGCTTGATCGGCATGATTGACCCGCCGCGCGAGGAAGCGAAAGAAGCGGTCGCCCGCGCGAAAATGGCGGGCATCCGCGCGCTCATGATCACCGGCGATCATCCCGTCACCGCGGCCGTTATCGCCGCCCAGCTCGGTATCACCGGGGAGGGGAACACCCGGGCGGTCACCGGCTCCGAACTGGAGAAAATGACGGACGAGACGCTGGATCAAACCGTCAGGGAAGTGTCTGTGTACGCCCGGGTGAGTCCGGAACACAAGCTGCGCATCGTCAAGGCGTTGCAGCGCGGGGGAGAAGTCGTGGCGATGACGGGGGATGGCGTAAACGATGCGCCTGCCCTTAAGACGTCGGATATCGGCGTCGCCATGGGCATCACGGGTACGGACGTGTCCAAGGAAGCCGCAGACATGGTGCTGACGGATGACAATTTTGCGTCCATCATCGCCGCTGTCGAAGAGGGGCGCGCCATTTTCGCCAACATCCGCAAGTTTTTGCGCTACCTGCTCTCATCGAACATCGGCGAAGTACTCGCGATGTTCTTCGGTGTGGTTCTGGCGGATGCCATCGGACTGCACGCCGAAGAGCAGCTTATCGTGCTCCCGTTGCTCGCGACCCAACTCCTGTGGATCAACCTGGTAACGGATGGCGCGCCCGCGCTTGCGCTTGGCGTGGATCCGCCGGATGCCGACGTGATGCGCAGACCGCCGCGCGCCAAAGGCGAAGGGGTCATTACGCGCCAAATGTGGTCCGGCATTGTCTATGTGGGCGTGATCATGGCCGTGAGCACCCTGCTGGTGCTGGACGCCTCTCTTCCCGGAGGATTCATTGAAGGCAGCGGCAACATGCGCTATGCGCAGACCATGGCGTTCACCACGCTGGTGCTCGCCTCGCTCTTCAACGTGATCAACGCGCGCTCGGATGAGCAGAGCGCATTCGTCGGCCTGTTTTCCAACAAATGGCTGTGGGCCTCAATCGGCCTGTCCATTTTGTTGCAGATCGCGGTTGTTTACCTGCCCTTTCTGCAAAAGGCATTTTCTACCGTGAGCCTGAACCTCGACGACTGGATGCTGTGCACGCTGGCCGCGAGCTCGGTGCTGTGGCTGCGGGAGCTAAGTAAACTGGCAAGGCGCGCCATGGGTCGATCGTCAACCCGTCTTGCGACCCCAGCCCGGTCCATCTGATCCGGCAGCCCGGGCCAATCCTGGTCAATCGCGGCCGATCCGGGCAGATCGGGCCGATGGGGGCCAATCGGGGCGTCAGGGGCACGCGGCGTTCCTTGGAATGCAAAGCGTGCACTCGCCGTTGTCGCCCCATTCGCAGCATTTATTGGGGAAGCAGGTGCCCCCGGCGGGGCTTCCGCCACCGCCGCCCCCACCGCCACCACCGCCACCACCGTTCTCAGGGAGGTCAAGCACGTCTATGCACTCGCGGCAATAGCCGAAAAACCCGCCCAGACAAGCCGCAAAGCACCCTACGACGGCAGGCACGTTCGGCGTGAAGGCGGCGCAACCGACGCAGCCCAGAATCAAGCCGTTACACGCCAGAGACTTTAACGCTCCGCACGCCTGCGGCGAAACAAGCGCGTGACGGCCAAACCCGCCGGCATACTTCACCACGGTGTAGCGGCCCCTGCTCCGATATAAGGATGCTTCCGCAGCAAACCCCGGTATAGTCATTTTTTATCCCTCTTCAGTTGAGTATTTCCCTACGATCCCTTCCCGCTCCTTTCACCTTCGCCGTATCTCACCTCCGTCATATCGGAGTCCACGCCGGGATTGACTGGCTGCGTCACCCGACCAGCGAGACCTTGGATTGTGATCGCATTTTGCGGGCACAAGCCATTATATGAATCCTCCGCGCCTGCAACTTCGCAATGCTCCACGGACAGGGTATCCGTCTCTCTAATTACGGGTATAGGATGGCGCGGCCCAGGGCGCGAGTCTGTTGCCAGGCCAACATACCATCCTGAAAACCGGAATCGCCAAGCGGCACGCGGTGCCATGTTTCTGACCAATGCCCGGGTTCGCGGGCCGCCTTTTTCCGCGTTTAGTCATTTCGCTCGGCAGCGAATTTGTTCCCCCACGCCCTGTCAAACCAGCCGCCGGAAGATGTCATCGAAAAAGCAGGGCCGTGCGTTAATTCATTGACACAGTTCACGGGACGATACACGCCATTGCCTGAAGCGATAAGAGACGTGCCTCACTCGCACAAAATTGTTCCGGTTTTCATTTTGGCCACCCTTATGCAGAAACAGCAGCATATGCATAAGCAGCAAATGGGACTTTAATGAAAAAGATCACTCAGTCATGTCTCGCATTGTTCATGGTCGCCGTGCTCGGATTGACTCCTTCAGCGCCGGTATGGGCTGACGATGGAGGAGACGATGGCGGATTCGACGATGGAGGATTTGATGATGGCGCGGGGGACGACGACGGCGAGGGAGACAACGATCAGGACAACGATCAGGACAAGGACGGAGGTGGGCGCCCGGACAAGGATGGAGACGGGCATAAGGATGGACACAGGCACCATGGGCGGCATCATCACCACCAACATATTCATTCGTACGGCGGCTGGCCAGCGTGGGGGTTCGGTCCGGGGTTCGGCTTTGGCGCATTCGGCTATATGCCGCCCTATTACCCCCCTGCTTACTACGGGTACCCGCCGGTCGCCGCGCGGCCCGCTCCCCCAGCGGTCTACATCGAGCGGAATGACACGGCGCAGCCCGCCACCCAATCTCAAGGGAATTTCTGGCACTACTGCCGCTCAGCAGAGGGCTATTACCCGCAGGTGAAGGAATGCCCCGATGGCTGGGAGCAGGTAGCCCCGCAAGCGAAGGAAGATAATCAGGAATAATCCCCGCAAGGAGTTAGTGCTGTCAGCACAGCTAATCCTGCAATAATCTCCAGCGGCTTCGCCTCATGTTATCGCTTGCCGCCAGTCATTCCGATTTTTACATTTGCAACTGGAATGACAGTTTGAAAACGTCTGCCTTCTCGCCGATAACGTCCGGGGCATAGTTCGAACCCTTGGTCCGCAGATCCCCATGCTGGTAGTACGCGGCAATACGCGCATTAAACCCATTGATAATTCTGTTCATCCTGCCGCTGAAACCGGTACAGGCCCGGCAAGAATAAAAGCGCCTATCCCAGGCTATTCTGTATGAGACCGCACGGAAATTTTAAGTAACAGTAATAAAATACCAAAGGCAGCTTTTCCCCCTATGTCCCTAAATTACTGGTTACCCTGGCGGCTATGCGTAGGAAGTAACAAAAACATGGGCAAAGGCGGATGGAAATTGCAAAATTGGCGCCATGAACCGATTCACTCTACAAGGAGGATGCCATGCGTCCAATACAATTTACCCTCGCCATTCTCTGCGTTGTGCTGATGACATCGGTTGCCTACGCGAAGGATGACAAGGCGGCGCATCCTAGGGATCCGCAGGCCGAGATGGAACTCTATAAGAAACTGGCCACGCCGGGCAAACCCCATAAGCTGTTAGCCAGCCTTGCCGGAAGTTGGACTACCAAAACGAAAGAATGGATGGAACCCGGTAAACCGCCGATGGAATCTACCGGTTCCGCAGAAATGAAGATGTTGCTGGACGGGCGTTTTCTTCAACAGGAATACAGCGGCCAGATGATGGGGCAGCCCTTCTCCGGACTTGAGATAATCGGCTACGACAATCTTCTCAAGCGCTATGTAACGTCCTGGATGAGTACCATGGGTACCGGCACCTTCATCATGGAAGGTACGGGGAGCGCCGATGGCAAGACCATCACGTTGAAGGGAAAACATGCCGAGCCGGGCGGAGGACACATGACGCATCGCGCCGTCTGGACGATTGTCGATAACAATACCCAGACTTTTGATATGTTCGGGACTCATCATGGTGGCAAGGAAATGAAGATGATGGAGATCATTTACACAAGAAAGCCATAGTGCGAGGAGATAGCGACGCCCGCGTGCTCAATCCCAGTTAATCAGCAACTGGCTGCTGCCAAACGCTGTAATAAGGTTTGAACGTCGACCGGATGCTTTTGCGGCACGGTCGAGGGCCACTAGGGTCGAGGTCGATAGTGGAGCGATTCATCGCCTGTCATTTCCCCATCGGGGTAGGCCACTAGATCCCGGCGTTTCCCCTTTGGCCGTTCCGCGGTTCTCTCCATTACCCATTCTTCATGCCTTCGGCCTTGCCAGACGCTGTCGCAGACGGTCGCGTCGCTTCGCATGAAGATCGCTGGCCGGTTCGAGGCTTAACAACTTCTCCGCAAGCCCCAGCGCGACTCCCAGATCGCGCGTCACGTGTTCATGGTATTTGGCCAGGGCCTCTATTCCGGCAACGCAGTTGTTCTGCCTGAGCTGATGCCAGATAGCGAGCGCCTGTGCATCCTGCCGCTGATTCCGGTGCAGCTTCGCCAGGAATAAAAGCGCCGCCTCATCCAGGTCGCCCGCAGAATTGGTGAGGTGTTCTATCGCATGCTGCGCATGGCCGCGACGCACGTGGACCTCCGCGACCTTAAGCGCGTGCGCTGCCTCATGGCCAGGTTCGGCATAGATACGGGCAAGCATCGCCAGCAACGCCACCAGCGACAGCACGTCGCGCCGATTGTGTTCCGCGATGGCAGCCAACGGTTGAACGGCGCCGCCCCTGACGAACTCGCTCCAGGCCTGAGGAATAAGATGGCTCGGAAAATCGTCCTCTCGCCTGAACCCCAGCAAGCGCTGCTCCGCGGTCTGAAGGCGGCAATCGTCCCAGCCGTGGCCACAGGCACGGCGCGTGAGATGCAGAAGATCGATATGCGGCTTGTCGGCAAACGGATGGGTCTGGCGGACCAGTCGGTAACGGGTGATGAGCAGCGGCACATCGAAACTCTTGCCATTGTATGAAACCAGGTGGGCCGAGGGCTTGATCCAGGTGAAAACTGTCTCCAGCAATGCCGCCTCGCCGGCGAACCCGGTCAGTATCCATTGCCCCAGCTGTATCTCTTCGCCCTGGATTCGCGCCAGGCACACCATGAAAGGCAGGGTACCCGTGCCTCCGGCAAGGCCGGTGGTCTCGGTATCCAGAAACAGCAATCCCCCAATCGACGCGTCATCCTGCAAGCCCAGGGCTGCGAGCGGGCTACAAGCCAACTCTGAAAACGCAACCCTGCCATGCCAGCTTGCAAGGGGGATGGCCTGTATCACCTGGATCAAACAGGGCGCTATCACATCCCCGCGAAGGTGCCGGGCGACCTCGATATCGCTGAGTTTGGTCCGTCCGGACGTGTTGCGACTACCATCGCTGCTGCCGTGTAACCGCTTCAGGCGCTCCATCAGTGAAACCGCCGCGGGCTCGAAAGGAAGGGAAGCGGGCGTGGACGAGTCGCCGGCCAAGTCGCTCCCCGGCTTGCCGGTCCTGTCCTGCCCCTCCCGTGCATTATTATTTTTACCTTGCAGCAGGGCCAACCGCTGCGCCAGCGTCATAGCGTCTCCGCATCCAAAGTCCGGCTTTGGCGTTCGCGTGAGATCGAGAGCAGATTCAGCACTGTCAGGGCAGCCTGCTTGGGCACATATGTCCGGCTTTCGTCCGAGGCGAGGATAGGTCCCACGCACGAAGGGCAGCCAGATGGGCAGCCGCAGTCCTGCACCAGCTCTATCGTTCGCGAAACAATTTCGTGGCGCAGGTCAAACAGCGGCGTCGAAAGCCCAATGCCTCCCGCGTAGTTGTCATAAAGGAAAACGGTGGGGATGAACTGCCGCTCGTTGAGCTCCACCGTCTCGCCGGAAATGCTTCGGGGGCTGCCGCGGCCATTCTGGTCGATACTGGCAAACCAGGTGCCCTCGCCATCGCCCACGGCCCTTCCAAGGTCTTGCCGATCCGATAGCGTGAGCAGCGCGGCCACGTGATGCAGCGCATATGCCGCGCCGAGGAACCCGTCCAACGCCTGCCACCGGGCCGGGAAGGCCACGGCCAGCGCAGCGGGGCTCACCTGCCACCATACCGCCGTTGTGTGCATCTCGTGATCCGGCAGGTTGACCTTGCCGTAGCCAACGTTTTCGTGGCTGTAGTAGCGTATCTTCTTGTAGCCCGCGACACGGCGCACCAGATGCACTTCGCCACGGCTGCACAGGCCACCCGCCCCCGCCCCGTTTGATCCATTCGCCTCGTTTAGAGGTTTGTATTCCCTATCCTCTTCAAAGCAGTCCAATATCTTGAGCTTGGTAAAGTCGATGGAGTCAGTGTAATAATCGGCCTGCGTCCGCGTTGCGAAGGCCTTGCGTCCTTCCCAGTCCAGCTTTTCCACCTGCCACGGGCTGGCCTGGATCAGGTAGATGGCACCCTCGTATAGCGTCGATGCCGCCCTAGAATAATCGACCTCGGCAATGACCTCCTGCTTGCCCCCCGTCACATCCACCACCACGAAATTGCCATCCGCAACCGAGCGCAAGCTCACGCTGTTGGCGGGATAGCTGTCCGCCATCCAGTGCCATCGCTGCCCCTCGTGGTGCAGCACACCCTTCGTCTCAAGGTAGCCGAGCATTTCCGCCAGCGGCTCCTTGCCGAAGCGCTCGCTGTCCTGGAATGGCAGCTCGAACGCAGCGCAACGGATATGATCCATCAAAATCAGCAATTGGTCGGGATCGATGCAGCCGCGCTCGGGGGATGCTGCAGTGAAGAATTCTGGATTGCGGATAATGTACTGATCGAGTGGGTCGCTGGTCGCAATCAGCACGCCCATCGCAGGCCGGTTGCGCCGCCCTGCCCGGCCCAGCCGCTGCCACGTTCCCGCAATGGTGCCCGGAAAGCCATTGAGCAGGCAGACATCGAGGCCGCCGATATCCACCCCCAGCTCCAGTGCGTTCGTCGCCACCACGCAGTCGAGCTGCCCGGTCCGCAGCCGGGTTGCGGTATCGCGCCGTTCCGTCGGCAGATAACCGCCGCGATATGCCGCGATACGCGGCGGCTGGCGTGGATCGCTGTCGAACACATCCTTCAGGTACTTGGTGAGCACTTCCACCATGAGGCGCGTATTGGCGAACACGATCGTCTTGAGCCCGGCCTTCACCGCACTGCGGGCGATGCGGGTGGTCTGGGAGCGGGCCGAGGCGCGCAGCCCCAGGTCGGGATTGATCAGGGGCGGATTCCAGAACAACAGATGCTTTTCCCCGGCCGGGGCGCCGGACTGGTCGATCGCGGCGACCAGCTCGCCCAGAAGGCCGCTCGCCAGCTGCGCCGGATTGGCGATGGTTGCCGAGCAAAAAATATAAGTGGGCCTGACACCGTAAAAAGCGCAGATGCGGTTCAGGCGGCGGATGACGTTGGCAACGTGCGAGCCGAACACTCCCCGGTAGGTATGCATCTCGTCGATGACGACGAATTTCAGGTTCTCGAAGAACTGCGCCCACTTCGTATGGTGCGGCAGTATGCCCTGGTGGAGCATATCGGGATTCGATATCACGATATCTCCATGCGTGCGCACCGCCTTGCGCGCGTCGCCCGGCGTATCGCCATCGAAGGTGTAGGCCCGGATACCCAGGTTGCCCGCCTGGTTGAGTTCCAGCAGTTCCGTGACCTGATCCTGGGCCAGGGCCTTGGTCGGAAAAAGATAGAGTGCCTTCGCCCGGTTCTGTATTGCCGCCTGGATCACGGGCAGGTTGTAGCACAGCGTCTTTCCCGAGGCCGTCGGGGTGACGATCACAACGTGCTCGCCTGCCGTGATCCGATCCCACGCCTCGCGCTGATGGCTGTAGAGCTGGGTGATGCCGCGCTGCATCAGACCCTGCGCGATGCGGCCGTCGAGGTCTGCCGGGAATTCCGCGAAGCGCGCAGCGCGGGCCGGAATCACGAGCTCGCCGGTAATACGTTGCGCATGGCGGCGTTTCAGCGCGGGCACCAGACCGCTCACGTCGGCCAGCCCCGCCTTCCGCTCCGCCAGCGTGCCACGCTCCCGCCCGAACTCCACTAAATCGTTCAATTCCACTCCCGGTGCGATAACAGCGAAACCATTCGTTTCACGTAACAAACCATGCTTGCCGCATCCGCACATCCGCATTATACAGAACGATTGTTCTGCTCCCTGAATTTAACCAAAATGCCATGGAGAGTCAACTCGATTGCGCCTCCTGTTCTCTTCAATGTGCGGATGCCACCGTTTGCGTATTGTCGAGTCACGCCTTGTTATTTCATGCCGTCAGTCTATAAACGAAAGAGTGTGGAAAGGAGCAGCGCCTTCCGCTGCGCGTGGTGAATAAAAGGAGCTACCAATGGAACAGAAGCATGCTACTGGTCAAACCCCAAATCATTACGACCTCAGCGGCAGGAATCTGCATGCGGTCTATTCAACGACGGGGATCGACGGAGAACCGCATTTCAGCTACCAGGACCTGCAGCAGACACTCAATTTCAGTGGTGACGAGATTCGTCTGGCGGCTACGGAGATCGGCACGCTTGTCAGCGTCACAACCCGTATGACGGTCGATACCGGCGGAACCACCTTTAGCGTTCTATTGCCCATGGTAACCATTCCGGGGGAGCAGACAGTGCCTGTCCGTACCATCGGAATCACAACCCTGCACCGGTTCTCGATCGTTCTTGCGGCCGGACAGCGCGATTTTTATACGGTAACGCCCTTGAATGGCAGCGCCTCGCGGGTGTTCTTCTAGTCTTCGCGATCGACGCTATGTGCGCTGGCGCGCAGAAAATAATCTTACGGAAGAGTAACGTTGAAGCCGTTCAATATTTTTGCGATTTTCAACCTAAAACTACTATTAAGGAGACGCTAATGAACAGCATTATCTGGTGGGTAGGACTAATCGTAGTCATTATCGCCGTTTTAAGTTTCCTGGGACTGCGTTAAAAAGAAGCAAAAAGACCGTCCTCGCTCAAGGTCCGCCAGTCAGCGCTGGCGGACCTTCATGACCTAACATCCCCGCTTTTTTACTAAGCCAATGGCAGCTTATCCCCACTCTGATCGTTAAACAGAGCGGATGATCTTTCGCCGCTAGCGTTTGGCGCCAAAGCCCGCTGCGAGGTCGGCAAGGAGAGAGCGGTACACGCCGTTCATGTACTCGACCGCATCCGTATTTTCCGACTCCCACATCCCGGACCATTCCGCGAACGTCGTGTCGTCCGTGGTAATCGGCAGCAGGTGCAGGTTGCCCACATAATCACGGATTTCCCTAGATGAGAGCGGCGATGGTCCTTCATCAAGGGAATACATAATCCGCCTGTCAATTGCACTGTACGCAATCAGCGTATCCAGTAACGCCCCATTCAGACGCCGCCTTGCGCCTACCGAGCGCCCATCGCCATCGCCCACTTTTTCGCATGAAGTGATTACGGACGGGGCCCAGGAGAAGTCGTGAAAGTCGCGGATTCTCGACCATACCTGCTCTATCGGAGCAGGTACGATAATGGAGTTGTATACTTTTGGCATGGCATGCTCCTCTCCGTTTCGTTGTGCGAAGGCGCTGTAAAGACCAGGGCAAAGGCCAATGATGACCCAAACATCAAACGTCTGATATTGAATCAAGACTCGCCACGGCCGCTGACGGCTAAGCGCATTTTCCAGTCATCGCGCCGTTCACGTCAATTCTGCTGCCGCCAGCTCGGCCACAGCCAGTTCGGCAACGGCAAGCGCGGCTTTTGCCGGCTCCCATTCTCCATCGCCGATAAACCAGGCGGCGGAAAGCCCTGCATAAGCCATGATCCACTTCAATAGCCGCAGACGTTCAAGCCCCGCTGCCTCGGCCACCACATCGACCTGGCGGGCCAGCCGGCCCGGCGCCAGTGCAATCGCCGCCTCGGGGTTGCAGAACAGGTTGGCGTAGTCGAAGCCGCGTTCTCCAGTCAAACGCTTGGGGTCGATGGCCAGCCATCCGCGAGGGCCGAAGTCGAGAATATTGCCGTGGTGGATGTCGCCATGCAGCGGCACGACATCGCGCTCCGATGCCAGCAGCCGACGAGCGGTTTCCGCGCAAGTGGTCAAAATGCCGCCATGCCTTGCCGCAGCTGGCTCCAGCTCCCGGAACCAATGCGCAAGCGGCACAAGGTCCGGAAGCGGACGCGCGCCCGGTCTCGTTACATGTAGCTGGGCCACTACATGGCAAATGAGCCTGTTGGCTGCATCGTCCCCGCCGCCCGGAGCCCTATCCTGAGCCATGTCAGCGAGCGAGGCAGGACCCTCAGCCCTTTCGATGAGCAATGCTTCACCCTCGCACGCGAACACCCGGGCGGCACCGTGCCCATCCCACCACCCCAACAACAACCCGCCGAATTTCTCTTCGGTATCCATCGCTATCTTCAGCATGGCTGGGGTCCCGGCCATGCGTACGGGCAAAAGCCTGCTACTGCGGGTAATGATGGGATCGCCGTCAGGCGCCAGCCGCCATCGAGTCAGATACCTGCCGAATATTTCGATCAATATAATTCCTGGCGGGGAAGTTTTCTTTTTTTCCATTCTCGCGCTTCGGTAAGGCAGCGCTCCTTCGAATTCTGCCTGACCTTCATCCATATTGCTCACGCCACGCCTTTTTTCGACCGGCATACTCGGGTTGCGCTTCCGCCTGTTTCCATTTCTCGTAGAAAATAGCCGCGCTTTCGGCTTTTGCGGGGTCGCCGGTGCCTCTTTCGTTTAAGGCGTAACCGTTGTTTTTGTCATATTTGATCCCACCTTTGTAATTGGCATACCGCCGTGCGCGGGTGTAACCCATCTGCAGGAATTTTCGGGCCATATCGGCGCCGACGAAATCCCCGGCTTTTAGATATTCTTCGAACATTTGGTAAAGAACCGCGCTGCTTTGGCTTGCCAGCTCTGGTGTCCTGAAACGCCAGTGAGGCGCTAGTTCGCTTTTATAGGGCTCGCATATCAACACGCCCTGCTCGCCTTTGCCCACCCGATACTTTTCCGTCTCCTTCCGATAGTCGATGTCGGGCTTCCAGGGATAGCTGTGTTTATCGAAATTGAGGTAAGACGGCTGGCGTTGTCTGGTCATGAGTTCCTGTCATCTCTCCCGGACAGAGACATCGGTTCGCTTGGTGCGCCACCGAACGGAAAGCCTGCGGCCTGATGGATACTTTGCCTCGTGTAGGCTCTGTCGTAGATCAACTTGAAAAGAAAATGGACCAGTCCGGATTAATCGCGGCGGCGTCGCTACACCGAGTCAACCCGCATCCTGCGGCACTGGATGGCTCTTCCGCTGTGGCGGTCGTTTCCTCACCTGGCGCATTTGATCGATTAACTTCATAAGGGGTATTTGTCATGCAAGAACTTTCTGAAGAGATCCCAGCCAACCTATTCAGCCTCCGTGGAGATTCCATAAATGTGGAATACGCGACCGGCACGCTTACCGGTTCGAGCCTCATCTATCACGATGACCAGTTAGACCGAAGCTTCGGCAACGACGAACTGACGGTTGAAGATACTTCGCTTGGGCAGTTGATAACCGTAACACTTAGCCAGATTCCAGATTTGGAAGTAGTGACCTTTACGCTGGTTTTGCCTTCAATTACCGTGACGGAGCATAACGCGCCGCTAGATGTCGAGGTTGCCGGAATTACAGCCACTCATCCAACCACAATTGCCGGCCCGGGGCCCGGGCAGCAG
This sequence comes from Nitrosospira sp. Is2, assembly GCF_033095785.1. GTDB lineage: Bacteria > Pseudomonadota > Gammaproteobacteria > Burkholderiales > Nitrosomonadaceae > Nitrosospira. Next base: position 3,509,202 of record NZ_CP137134.1, read on the forward strand.
ACATTTTATTCGCTCGTCACACTGATCGGTACTGCAGAGGCTGCCGTTTTTTAGAAAATTCGCTCCACGCCTACCGTGCGGAAGCGGGAGTGGCGGAGACCGCTACTCCCCCTGGCCTGCGGTTTTCTCATCTGGGTGTCCGATTTCTCCGCCGGTTTGCTCAAGTCTAACCTCGTTCTAAAATCGGGGTAGCAGGCCACAATTGACCAACGACTGGCTGACTGTAAATGCCAGTTGACCTGGGCACGTCGCCGTTATCGCCCCTTAAGCTATTTGTAGCCATCCTCTCGAAGGGGGGTGGTGGCGTCGTCCCCAGCCACGGGCGGCAATGGCAGCAATGTTTCAAGCGCTGCATCCTCGATGCGGCTCTCCTCGAGCAGGCGTATGCGGCGTTCAATCTCGTGCCTTTGTTCGGGCGGGACCACGGCGCAAGCATCGCGCAGCGCGCGCACCTGGATAGCCCGGCGCATGCTCAGGAATTCCGCGCGCCGCAGGCGCTGGAAGGGCGCCTGTTTCAGATAACGCTCTGGAGGCCCGCCGCGATCAAGCTCGGCCAGTTGTTCGTTCATCCGTTGAATGATGACGCTGGTTTCCTCGATCGCCGCGCGCAGCATAAAGGTTCTCAAACCCGTGCTATAGCGCTGCTGCTGCTTGAAACCCGTGATTGCCTTCTGCCTCGCTCTGATCGCCGGCATGAGGTTTTCCCGCTGCCAGGCGGGATCGAGTTCGAAATACGCATGCCTGTTCTCGACTCCCGAGCACCCGTCGCTGATATTTCCTAATGGAATGCCTGGGAACTGCGACACATACTCACGCCGAAACTCTTCATCGGAATGGATCAGGTTGGGTCCGCGCTGCAGCACCTGGAGCATTCCTTTCCGCCGATCTGAAACATTCCCGGGGAGCTTGCCCGCAAGGTTCTCGAGATCGTGCGCGACCGTGCCTTCGATGTCCTGGTTGCTTTCGTCACCAGGACAGCATGTCGTATCGTTCGACCAGAATTCCGCCCATCCTTCATGGAATGCGAACCCCGCATTGGCTGAGCCTGTCACCGGGGCGATGCATGAGCCATGCCCGCGTCCATACACATAGAGGAGGTCGTCGCCATGCCAGTGCGATTCGGGACCATCCAGCACGTCCCTGAAGACGTGGGAGAACTCGTGCGTAGTTGCCCTGTATGGATTCCCAAACTCGCCCGTGCGATAACCGTGAGCCCAATGGACTTCGTCATACCATGTCAGCGGCGTGAGATGGCCGCGCCAGATCTGGACCTTGAAAAATCCGCCGGGAACGGCCTCGCCAAATTTGTCCGGGAACTCGCGCGCGGCATTGCGGAAGCCCTGCCAGACAGCGGCTCGCGGCGTCCCTTCGCCGCCGTCGCGGGAAATCTGGATGGTTCCAACTTCGATGAGGCCGCCGCTGTTTGACTGGTGCGCGGTGTCGATCGACCAGACACTGGAGTTATCCGCATCCTCGACTTCCACCTCGGGGCTGAACAACCGCAGGCGCGCATAATAATCTCCGTCGATGGAGGCGTAGAGATCGAGGCTAAAACGCCCTTGGTCATCCGTGGATGTCTCGCCGACTTTGTCATCGTACCAGTCCGAGCGGTAGCGGAAAAACTCCACTTGCGCGCCTATTAACGGTTGAAAACCCACTCCTGGCTCCACGCTGTTGGCGTTGAGATAGCCAAACTGACCGCGGATGACGAAATTGCGGTTCTGCTGGGGACAACTGCCATGAACCAGAACTGTAAACGGCAGGTCGATTCCGCTGCCGACCAAGCGCAGCGTTACCGCCGTGTCGAGCACCGTCGGTCCGGCTATCGTGTTTATATTGACCGTGACACGTTCACCAATCGCGCCGCCGGGGAACGTGAGCGTCTGTGGATCGGCCGTTCCGGAAACATCCGCAGGCAACCCTTCAAGCGAGACAGTCAACGGCCCGCTTATGCTCGGGTCGCGGATCACCCAGTAATCGCGGGTCACGCTGCCATGCGCGCCTTGCGGGTTGCAACCGGCAAAGTCTATATCCGCAGGCCCGAATATGCGCAGCTTCGGCGTCGTCGCGATAACCATCGCCAGGCTGCGCGGGGCCGGGCCAGCGCTGGGAGTGGGCGTTCCGGTAAGAACGACCAGCCGCGTTTCCGGCATCGAGCTGGCGTCCGCCTGCAGGTGCAGGGTGATGCCCGTGCCAAGCGAGGGATTGGGATTGACGCTGCCGGTCACGCCTGCCGGCAGCTGGCTGAACGTAAACCCGATGGCGCCGCTGGATCCGCCGATACGCATGATGGTGACGGGAATATCCGCCGCCGCGCCACCCTGGACCAGCGTCTCGCCCAAAGGACCTACAAGAAAGAAATCGGCCTGTCCGCCGGTTGTCTCCTCGAAAGTAATGTCGCGCACCGCAATAGCGGCCAGCAATGCCGGATCGTTGACCGCCTCGAGCACCACCGTGGCGATTCGAGGCTCGGCGATGGCAAGATCGAGGGTCGTGTCAAAACCGGTTCCCGCGGTCACGTTCGCGATTGCCGTCGCGACTGCCATGCCGCCCGCATCGAGACCGGTCAGCCGCAAATCCTGCTGGACGGTAACTCCGGTCACAGGCAACAGGCCTACATGCAGGCTTACGCTGCGCTGTAACGCGGAAAATGAGATCCTTGCTCCACTGCCGCAAAACTCGCAGCCGGGCGCGTCGTTGAAGCTTGCCACATGGCCGCTCACGGAATCGACGACGATTCCACCCACCATTCCGCCATACTTCAAAAACTTTATTCCCGGCAGCTGGTCATCGAGCCGCGTGCCGACGGGCAATCCGGTAAAGTCATCGGTCATATGCCTCCAGTCAGCCGGTAGAGATGCCCCGCCTGATCAGTTCAGTCGCTTACACCAAAATATCCGTGTAGTCTGCCCCGCATGCGAGCGGGTTTGCGGAAGAAAACAACGGGCTCGCATACTATTTCAGACGAGATGAATCAGCTTAGTAACCGGAGAATGGAAGAGCAAGCCCAGCAGGCTTGAATTTTGGGAAAAAATTCTGCGCGGACTTCCAATAATTTGAGGAAACCTATCCTCCTGATGCACTCCTTCGGTTTCTTTTTTTTGGATGCCACTCGCCTTCACAACCTGCCTTGCGTTCCTGTATGGCGTAATCTATGTTGAATTATGGCTCTTTGGAACCATGACCCTTAAGGACCATGGCTCGTTTGGAACGGCCTTTCCACGCAGCTTTTCGCGTTTGGAAAAACTGTCTGGGACTTTTCCACCTGTAAGAACTTACAGCTATTCGGGTATCCTCTCCGTTATCTAATGGGCCGCAAGGATAAATGATGAACCCAGCAGCCAGGGACAAACGGAGGCTGCCGAGTTGACTACCCGGTGTAGATTGAACCTCCGCCAATCTTCATAGTATCCATTATTTGCAGCTATTCACTTTGCTTTAATACTTAAAAAAATGCGTAGTCTTGGACACGCTTATGGAGGGAGAAAATAATGGATGGAAAAACCAAACTTAGCATTAACTTTGACGAGATACATGTCATTGCGAGGGAAATCGTTGCGCTGCGACAAATAGTTGAAATGAAGCCCAACCCTGAGGTTCAGGATAAAATTTCTAAATTACAGGAGCTTGCAGCTACAGCTCAGAGCGCCGCGATGCGCATTCAAAGGAATTGTGAAGGACTAAGCAGACAAGTGGTAGAGCTTGAGAATCAATTGGGCAGGATGTCGGATAAAAATAACATCGTTGAACAATATCCTACGCCTCTTGAAGAGTTGGAGATGTGCCATTCACTCTGTGAAGAGAACTATCTGCTTGTTTTTCGCGATACAGCAGGATCACGACTAACTTTACAGCTTCACAGCGAAGCGATACCTCATCTCCTGGAAAAACTGAAGGCATGTCAATAGGCTGCTAGAACGAGGGCCGAAAACTTGACTTAAGTTAGGTCGTGAAGCGATATCTAACCTAGTGCAGGCGCTGAAATCAGGCCGTTCGCTTGATCACTTGGGCCTGATCGGAGTTTGGGCCAGCGAAAGCCTCCGCTGGTTGCGGTTTCGCGCCATGAAGCCCACCATGCCCAGTCCTGCGAGGAGCATGGCATAGGTTTCAGGTTCGGGAACAAGAATCCCTACCCCTACCGCGACGACTTGTCCATAGTTGTTGATACCCATGGCCTCCGTTAAAATTACCCCCTGCGGCAGCTCTACCAGGGAATTGAGGTCTGTCAGGTCCGTTCCATTTGAACCGGTGAAAAAGGCGCGCTGATGGCCTTCGGCCGTTACGGATGTCCCCACTACCTGCCCGGCATCGTTGATGTCCCAGGCAGAGCTGGAAACATCCCCGTCTAACGTACCAAGGGCTCTCATGCCTAATCCATCGGGGCCGGTGATGAACGCATGGGAAAGGCCTGCGGCTGTGAGAGCTCGTCCCACCACCTGCCCAGCATTGTTGATGGCCCAGGCATCGCTGCGGTAATCCCCGGCCAACGTGCCAAGGTCTCTCATCTCCACTCCATTGGGGCCGGTGATGAAGGCGCGATGACGGCCTTCAGCCGTGACGGAATCTCCTACTACCTGCCCCGTATCGTTGATATCCTGGGCGCCGCTGGAACCTCCGCCCAAGGTGCCAAGTGGCCTCATGCCCACCCCATTCGGACCGGTGATGAAGGCATGAGCAGGCGGCGCCGGGTTTCCATCTGATACAGAGATTCCCACTACCTGCCCCGAGTTGTTGATGCCCCAGGCAGAGCTTTGGGTATCCCCGTTCAGTGCGCCAAGCGCCGTCATCCCCACCCCGTTGGGACCGGTAATGAAGGCACCGGCAGGGCGTCCGGCTTCATCGGTTTGTCCAATCGCCTGCCCGGCGTTGTTGATCCCATTAGCTTCACTGAAAACTCCGCCTAAACTGCCGAGGTCTCTTATGCCCACCCCATTGGGGCCGGTGATGAAACCATGAGAACCTTCTCCGGATGTGAAAGAAGACCCCACTACCTGCCCAGCATCATTGATGCCAGAAGCTATGGCACGCTCGCCTATCGTGCCAAGGAGCGTTACGGTCCGGGTGTTGAGGTCGACAAGAAACGAGCGTTGCTGTGCTGCCGCGTGGGTAACAGGACCCAGACCGGTAACGAAGACCGCGACCAGGATGCAGTGGCGGACTTTGAAGCATTCTTTGATTATCATTATGTGCCCCCCAGAAGAGCGCGGTTAAGGTTAAGTGTCATGAAAGAGTTCGCACCCGGATTGCCGGGACTTGAACAGGTTGGGGGACGCGAAGCGCTCGCAGTCCATCCCCGCTCGCCCGATCGCGCCTAAGCGGATCTCGCCATTCTGGAAGGGGAGAAGCAGGTCTCTCCAGCGAATGCGTTTCGTTGCTTGTGATTTTCATGGTTTTAAATGGATTCGCGTATCGGTTTCGGCGCCGCCTGCCAGTTATTGCCTGGATCGGGCGAGGTTTAATGCCCTGTCCACTTTGCCAGACAAAGTCGAACTGAACAGAATTAAAACGAAACGGAAGCAAGGAGACGAAACGACCGGTAAGCCTTTATCCTGGCGCCTTCACTAGGGCAACAGTAAAGAAAGCCCAAGCTGAGCTTATACCCCTGGGGAAAGCAATAACAATAGTCCGAATGACTATCTGACTGTCGGTGCGAAAACGGTGAATCTCCGGAACGTCAGGCGGGTAAAGGGATGTCACGCTGTGGAAAGAGTATGGAAGATCGCCTGGGCACAGGATGAATTGAACATACGGAAGAGCTTCCGGCTTGAGTTCCAATCTTTATATTCCGAAGTCAAGCCGGGAGGCGCCGCGGGATCGATGACAATATCCCGATAAGCTCCAGGCCCTGAGCTACCTCGACACTACTTTGACAAAAGCAAGCTATTCCGCGACTGCGGCTCGATGCAGTTCGGAGACGTCGATTTTCTTCATTTGCAGCATCGCTTTCATTACCTTTTGGGATTTCTGCTTATCGAGATCGTTTAGCATTTTCATCAAAACGACGGGAACGACCTGCCACGACACGCCGTATTTGCCCTTGAGCCAGCCGCACTGCCGCGCTTTCTCGTCACCGCCCTCGCCCAGCTTCTCCCAGTAATAATCCACTTCTTTCTGATCGTCACAATTGATCTGGAATGAAATCGCCTCGTTGAACTTGAATATCGGGCCGCCTCTTCAGCCTGACGATCGAACCACAAACACGGCGTAATTCTCTGAATGCTTCGCATGACTTCCTGCTCCTCCAGCCTGTTAATATGACCTCAGATTATGACGGTATATGAAAACGGAATGAACACTTCAATTCAGCCTTAAAGCATCCCGAACGCCGGCCCAACCTCATGTCGACCTTATGGTGGCACTTGTGCCGTGGCTTCCACCCTTCCAGTCCAATACTGTTTTATGCCTCCATGCGAGAGTCCGTCGCGCTCGTGCCGCCCCTTCGGCAGACGCTGCCTGATTTGCGCAGACTTCAGACTACTTTTTGGCAGGCGCTACTCGCATCTGTACAAAGACCGCCCTGGATACGTTAAGGATTGCCCTCCCCGCCCGACGCCCCGTATACCTGCCCGGTTACATAGCTCGCCTCCTGAGATGCAAGGTATACATATAGGGCGCCTAGTTCCGCCGGCTGGCCCGGACGCCCCATGGGCGTTTTCTCCCCGAACGTCGTTATGTTCTCGGGGGGCTGTCCGCCGCTGGGCTGCAAGGGAGTCCAGAACGGCCCCGGCGCCACCGCATTTACCCGTATGCCCTGCCTTGCAACCTGCTTCGCCAGCGATTTTGTGAAGATCACCATGCACGCTTTTGTCTGCGCGTAATCAAGCAGCGTCGGGGACGGATCGTAAGCCTGGACGGAAGATGTATTGATGATTGCCGCGCCGGGTTCAAGGTGCGGCATCGCCGCTTTGGTTATCCAGAACATCGCATAGACATTGGTCTTGAACGTCGAGTCGAACTGCTCGGTGGTTAGGTCCAGGATCGAATGTTGCGCCGCCTGCGCCGCCGCGTTGTTGACCAGGATGTCCAGCCCGCCCAGCTCGCGCACAGCGTCGGCGACCAGCTTGTTGCAAAAGCGCTCTTCGCGGATATCTCCGGGGATCGCGATCGCCTTGCGCCCCTCCGCCCGGATCAGCTCGATGACCTCGCGCGCATCCGGTTCCTCCACCGGCAGATAGTTGATCGCAACGTCCGCGCCTTCACGCGCGAAGGCAATCGCAGCGGCGCGGCCAATGCCGGAGTCGCCTCCCGTGAGGAGCGCCTTCCTGCCCACGAGTTTACCGGAGCCCCGGTAGCTCGTTTCGCCGTGATCCGGCCGCGGGTCCATTTTGCCGGCAAGGCCGGGCGGGTCCTGCTGCTGCGGCGGAAAAGGCGGGCGCCGGTATTGGGTCGTCGGGTCCTGTTTGCTCGATTGTGTCGCTGGCCGCCCCCCATGACGCCGGGGATCCGCCGAGGCGCCGGGCGCCGCAGGTGTGGCTCCCTGCTGTGCAAACGCCGGAGACGTCAGCGCGGCAGCCAGCCCCGCGGTCACCCCGCCGACGAATTGCCGTCGGGATGCCATGGCATCGTCTTTTGTTTTCATACCCGTTCTCCTATGAATTTGCTGAAAGGTGAGAAGGATCGAGCCCCCCAGTACCCGCGGATCAGCGGGAAGGTTTCCACCGACCATCGTGATTCTTGATCCAATGTATCAACCTAGGTCATGCATCCAGACCTGTCAAGGCGGGTTGCCAGACGGAAATAGGCTGGCGGTATCGCTAAAACTGCTTTCGTGAAAGTTGACTTTGGTTCGCCTGGTAACACCGTGCCGGTGGACAAATACGACTGACATAGCTCCTCACTGGGCCAGCGGCAAATTGCCAATCTGCCTAATCATTTGTTTGAAGGTCTGGAAGGGCGTGCCTCGAAGGACGGGGCAATGTCCTGGCCGCGTTGCGTCCCGGCCAACAGCAGCTTTTAGAGCCTCCAGCGCGATTAAACGAATAAAGAATGGAAAATTTTGCGTAGCCCCGCTATTTTGACGTAGCCCCGCTAAACCGCATCCCGGACACTTTTGATAACCGATGGGGCATTTATCGTTTTAACAACCGTCCCTTTTGCTACACTGAAGATCATATCCATCCATTGCGCCCTGCGTCCGGCCGTTTTTGATGCCGTAAGGTAAAGGTGGGAGGTGCCGCAAGTGTGGGCAATGTCTTTTCGATCCCAAAAAGGAGGCGGTTCAATATGGGTACAAGAAAAATACTGATCTCTATCGCTTTTCTGTCCGTTCTCCTGAGCGGATGCGCAAATGGTCCGACGGGATCAGGAGGATCTGGAGGATCTGGAGGATCTGGAGGATCGGGTGGGCCGGACATGAAGCCCGGCAAGGAAATCGAGGTGAATTTCAATAACACCTCTACCGACTGGCTCGGTGGACACTCGGACTATACATCCGACACGCAACCCACCGATGTTGTCGTCCAGCCCCGCCGGTTGCCGGGAATTTTTGGCGGCCACGGCCTCTACACCGCCGGCACCAACCGGAGCGACGATCTTTTCATCTACATAAAAAAGAAATTCACCGGATTTGCTCCTGACAAGGACTACCTGCTGAATTTCAGCGTCACGTTTCTTACCGATGCTCCCTCGGGGTGCGCCGGGGCCGGCGGCGCGCCTGGAGAGTCTGTGATCGTAAAGGCGGGAGCCGCAACGGTTGAGCCTTTGACAGTAGCGATCGACAGTCAATATCAAATGAACATCGACAAAGGCAACCAGGCCCGCGGAGGAAAAAATGCCGTCGTGCTGGGCGACATCGCGGGAACCAATACCGATTGCAGCCGCCCAAAATTCGAGTGGAAAACGCTGACCGGTCCGGCTCCGCTCAAGGCCCGTAGCGACGCAACCGGAACGGTGTGGATGATGTTCGGCATTGATTCAGGGTTCGAGGGAACCAGCGAAATCTACTACCGCTCGGCCACCATCAACGCATCGCCAGCGGTGTCGGCTACCCGGAATTGAGCCTTGACCGGGACTGGGCTTTCTTGCATGAACGCCACGATCACTGCAGTGTCGGCGGCACAATCACCGCCCGGACGCCAACAATGGCGTCGATAACGTCCTGCCCGATTACCAGATCATATTGAGGTCAGGCGTCGCGGCGGTATGCGGCAATCTCCCAGGTCCCGCTTGCTTCGTCATGCCGGAGCACGTACATGCTTCCATCATCGGCATGGACCCTGAACCAGCGCTGCTCTGGCGCGTACCACCGGTCGGTTACGGCATGGACCGCAAGCCGGCGCTCGCCCAGCCAGAACGCCAGCGGCTCCTTTGCGCCGCGATGGCCGCTGTGGCACTCCACGCGTATGCTCACGCCCGGTGCCGGCACACCTTGCCGGTCGGCCGAGGACAGCTTGCAGCGAACGGATAATTCACCACATCCACCACCGTCTGCGCGGTGCCGAAGGCGCCGCTCCAAGCTGGTCCTCACGCGCCTTCAGCACCGCCGGCAGGAATGCGGCGCGCACTTCCGAGGCTCCCCGCAGGCTGGGTTCGATCGTGCGCGTAAACCAGGAGGGGTCGCCGCGTAGAAAGTGACCATGCACGTCCACAAACTGTCCGTAATGCGAAGCGAGTTCCGCGATAATGCCGTTGATGCGGTTCAAGTTGGGTCGGGCGATACGGGCGTCGACACTGAGAAAGTTGCGGGAGTCATCGCCAAAGGTTGGGTCGAAAACCGTGCCGAGCAGAACCGGGCGCAAGGGCAGCGCACGCAGGAACGCGTCGAGCGTCCGCTCAAAGCGCATAATGCCGCCACCCCGGTCCGCGGCAAGGCCGGTGAGGAGATCGTTCCCGCCAATCGTTACCAGCGCAACCGCGGGACCGGGGAGGTTGATCCCGCGCGCCTGCCGGGACAGGTCACTGACTATGGCCCCATCCTGTGCGCGATGGTCGAGCTGCGCAGGCGCGGACGATGACAAGTCACGGCCCTTGAAATCGGGGAATAAATAATCGTCGTTGCGCACGATCAGTTGGCCGGGGTGGACTCCATGTTCGTTATACCGCGCACAGTCGAGGATGGAATCGCCGAACGTGCAAACAGTAAACACCTTGTCCGGCATGGCTGATCCTCTGGCATTGAATGCCACCACCGCGGCACCGGCCGCAAGCGTCTTCAATAACCGGCGGCGGGTATCGTCAAACTCATCATCTCTCATTGCTCTAGTCTCTAGTCACCACGGGGCGCTTTACCGAAAGATTGTCGGTATAGAGTTCGCCAGAAGCTTCCAGTTCCCAACATAAAGAGCAGGCACCTATCGTGCGGCAACGTACGGAACGGACCAACGGATTTTCATATAACTGCCGCTTCCACCATTTGTCTCGCAGGGCCGGTCTGATATCCGGTGCCCGGCTCAACTTTAATATAAGGCGAGGCCATCGCTCGGGCCCTCGCTCATACAAGGAGCTTAAAATGAAAAACATGACATATATGCTTTTAGCGACTACCACAGCCATTATATTCAGTTTCTCACCGCTAGCGCTTGCGGAGGAAAGTCCCGGGCTGGTCAGGGTCGATATCCGGGACGTCGCCAAAAATATTGCGAAGAACATCAATGTTGACGTGAGCCGCATTCCCGACACGGTTGAAATCCCGCCGGGGGTCGCTACCGGGGTATGCCAGGTAAAAGCAGAAACCCTGTCGGCCGTGCAACAAGGACACTCGGCTTGCGCCGCCAAAATGACTACGCCTGATCTGGACCGGATAATTTACCGGCGGATAAAGGGAGAGACACGGTAACAACGCGGTAACTTGGGTTTGGGTAAAAACCGGGCGTCTCTGCAGCGAGGTTACGAGGTGCCGGCGTGCGCCACCGAACGGAAAGACCTTCCGTTCTCAACTATAAACAGATGACCCGGCGACTTTTCCGTGGAAGGCTGTAGCCGGGCAACATCGATGAAAGGTAGTGCCGACCTTCCATTGCTCAAGGAGGATAAAATGAAAACGATCAAAAACATATCTGTATTCGTACTGACGAGCCTGATAGCCATCGTCGGTTTCGTGCCTTTCGCATCTGCTCAGACCCCGTCGGGGTTGATTAACGTCGATACCCGCAACATCGCGAAAAATGTTGCCAAAAACATCAATGCTGACGCTGGCCGGATTCCCTCAATTGTGCAGGCTCCAATTGATGTTGCTGCGAACATCTGTCACGTGGGAGCAAACGTCTTGGCAGATCAAGCCAAAAAGGTCGGCGCAAGCTGCACGGCTGAAGCCACTTCCGCCGAGTTTGACCAGATTGTGCAACGACAAATGAAAGGTACGGAACGGAAATAAGTTTTCCTGCGCCGTATGATGCTCCCGGGAGACGTCCCACTGGTGGCTCAAGACCAGCGCTTCGAATAATACAGTGCTTCGGCTGCCAATCACATGTCGCTGCACAACCGCCACTTTCACCAGATCCCCTTGAGATTGCGCACTTGCGACGATTTGGGCTTTGGAGTTGCGGCGAACGGGAGAACCCGTGCCCGCCGCGCCGCAGGCGCATAATGTGTGAAAAAGAGATATTTTTGAGATAACGCTTGCTTCCTCCTCGACTTTATGTATAATGCGAATCATTCTTATTATCATTAATAATACTTAAGCAATAAAGTACTAATTTGGCGGGATCGACGACATCTTTATGCCGCCACCCTCAGCTAGCGCACCCAAAGTCAGCCAGAGGCCGATCCCCGTATTATTGACCTTATCCGTTGCCACTGGGTTTCTCCTACGCCAGTGGCCTTTCAGCCAGCCAGCCTGTACTCCCCGGGCAAGCCAGCCAACTTTTTTATTCCAGGAAATTGCCGCGGTGCCGCAGGGTCGGGCTGCGGCAGTTTCCCCAATCCCGTCCAGGCATCGAGTGGCCGCAGATCGGCCGCGACGCCTGACGGAGCCGAAGCTCACGCCTTCCCTGCGTCACCCAGTACCATACAGATGCAACGCGGGGGCGAGTCCCCACCCCCTCGCCGTCCCATCAGGACTATCAGCAAACCAGGTGACGCGCCTCGGCCTGGAGGCCTTTAGCCCGGTTCGCCAGATCGCGCGACTTGGCATCTATTTGCTTTCGCGTCCTGCGCGCCATGCTGTTCATCTTGTCCTTGGCCAATGCCCGGCGCCGATTGCCACGGTCGGGATCCATAAGAAACATCGTCAACGCGCCAAGCGCAGCAGCGCCGAGAACCCACTTTACCCGCGACACTTCGGTTGTATATTGATTCATGGTCATCTCCTTTCTCAATGTTGACTCGGGGCTATGTGCCCAACGCAGTCGTTTATACCCAACCAATTCCTAATAGCCCCGAACCGGCGACCAGTATCACTATGTACGCTATCCAGGATGCGATGCTATTCATTGCCGCTCTCCTTTCTAAAGAGTTAACGCACTTATATAAAAAAGCGCTTATATCTTCACGCTTTTGACACATCACATCAGTGCGTTGAGTAACATAGAACGCAAGCACAGCTGAAAGCCACCGGGGGAAATGGAAAAACTCCTGCTTCGCATTGCTGAACGGCGCCGCGCTCTGGTCTGCGCCTGAGCTCCTGCCCTGGCTCCTCCCGCCACGCTCTTGCTCTGCGCTCTTGCTCTGCGCTCATACCCTGCGCTTTTGTGCTGATGAGCAGCACTGCAATCGTTTACTATAATCAATATCGTCCACCAACCGGGCTATAGCGGAAGCTTATGGATGCGGCCCCGCCCCGGAGCCTGTTCAGATAAATAAACTCACCCAATGCCCTCCTCCCCCAGGCGTTCCAGACATTTCTCAATGATCCGCGATTTCCAGCTCGCGGACTTCTTCACGCTCGGAAACGCCGGCTGCGGCGTCGCCGCGGTGTTCTTCGCCATGCTTTATCTGGACGGGCGCTCGGTGTTGCATTTCTACAGTTCCGCCGGGATGATCGCCGCCGCGTTCGTATTCGACGTGCTCGACGGGAGAGTCGCGCGATGGCGCCGCGCGCATTCCCCGCTCGGGCGGGAGCTCGACTCTCTCGCGGACATCCTCTCGTTCGGCATGGCTCCCGCCGCCCTCGGTTTTGCTTCGGGGATGCGCGGCGGCTGGGATTGGATCGCGCTGGCTTACTTCGTATGCTGTGGGGTAAGCCGGCTGGCGCGATTCAACATCACGGCCGAAACGCTCTCTGCAGGGGCGGATAAGGTGACGCATTTCGAGGGCACGCCCATTCCGACCAGCGTTGTCCTGGTCTCCGCGCTGGTATTCGCTGCCTGGACCGGGCGTATTGGGGAGCAGCTTTATTGGGGCGTCTGGATGATCGGACCGTGGGAACTGCATCCACTGGCGCTGCTGTTCGTACTCTCAGGCACTCTGATGATCAGTAAAACCCTTCGAATCCCGAAAATTTGAACCGCGATTCTCCTTGCGCTTCCCTCATATCCTGTCCACATAGTTGACCGGCGCGTGATCGGCCAATGGTTTTGGCGGGCCGGCAACAAAAGCCTCCCAAAAGGAACGATCTTCCTGGGGCGCTCTTAACAACTGGAGCACCCCCACATGCCGGAAGCCGAGCAGCTTCGGGGGGAGTGACGTGACTGCGTCCTGATCGTCCACCACGCGATAGATGGGCACATCCGCCAGCGAAGCGACAAACGCCTCATTGCCGATCCGTGGCGAGGCGAATGAATAGACGGCCTGTGGCGCGCGCCGGGATGCCGCGAGCACGGCAAGCGCCGCCCCCAGACTGTGCCCGGTATAGAAGAGCGGACAGGCGAGGCCGGAAAGTTGTCGCTCTATATCGTCCCAGACTGAATCCAGCGCAGCCCCAAAACCAGTGTGCACCCGAATTTTACCCTCGCTCGACCACGGAATCCCACAGTGAAGGTCGGTCCTGGCATCCTTGTAGCTCCGCTGCGTGCCGCGAAATATCAGCACCGCGAACGCTGGGGGCCCGAGGGGCTCCACCAGCATCGCCTTGGTATTGGTTTTCTCCGAAATGTGAAAGGCACGCTGCTTGAACCCGCCCCGTTTCAGAAAATGACTGCGCCCAGGCCGTGGAGGGAAATTGTCTTCCTCGACATCGTGACGGTAAACCAGCCGGCTTAGTTCAGCCAGCCATAGCGCATTAGCGCGGCTGTATGCGGCTGCTTGCGGATCGAATGGAGGAAATTCCTTTCGGGCAAAGAAATCGGTCGCGCTCCCGGGGCGGAGAAGATCATCCCAGGTGGTGGGCATCAAATGCGCATGAGGTCAGGTTGATTGTTGTTGTCCACTTGCGGTAAGGCAGCTTGCGTTAGCGCGGGGCGCGCAGCTGAAAGATTAGCGCAAATTTATTTCTTTTCGCAAGCGATCTTCCATGCAGCCTCGTCGGCAGACTTCGGGGCAACTGGCAGCTTGGTACCCAGGTCTTTGTAGGAATAAATTAGCTCACCCTCTCCGTCATGGAGCGAATACCAGTAGAATTCCAGTTTTCGGAATTCGCGGTTTTCGCAGTCAAACTCGACCAAGGCCTTTTCCGACAGGTGTTTCCTGCCGGCCACGCCCTTGGGGCGCTGATAATTGGTCAGCGACGACATCTGAGCCAACGGTCCTATCCTCACGACGTTGCTTTTATCTATATATGTTTTTTCGCCTGATTTCGCATTGTCCTTGACCAATGTCCATTCCGCAGACCACGCAGAACCAGAAAAGATCGCCATGGCCAGAACCAGAATACCTGTCCGCATGATCATTCCCCCAAATAAGTGTTCCGCCCCTGATTAAGCCGTTGTGATCGAGGGGACAGCCGCCTCCACCCCCCCGCATCACGGAACCACGGACCCTGCATTAACCATAGCAGACCCGTACTGGTTCGTAAGCTCACGCCGACAATAAAAATAAACCGCCCGAATAACCGCATATTTGGCCGCATTTCGGGGTTGTACTATGTCCCGGATCGCACTATACCTGTACTATCATGTCGCGAACCTGCTCGCCGCTCTATTCAGCGAGCGGGCGCATATTGGAGAGTAAAACACTTTATGGCTGCACACCACGAAAACATCAGCATGGCCGTATTCTGCGACTTCGAAAATGTCGCGCTGGGCGTGCGCGACGCGAAGTATGAGAAGTTCGACATCGAGCCCGTACTTGAACGCCTCCTGCTCAAGGGCAGTATTGTCGTCAAGAAAGCGTATTGCGACTGGGATCGATACAAGACATTCAAGGCGACGATGCACGAGGCCAATTTCGAGCTGATCGAAATTCCTCACGTGCGTCAATCCGGCAAGAACTCAGCGGACATCCGCCTGGTTGTCGATGCGCTTGACCTTTGTTACACCAAATCCCATGTCAATACGTTTGTCATTATCAGCGGCGACTCCGATTTTTCGCCGCTGGTTTCCAAGCTCCGCGAGAATGCCAAGCAGGTAATCGGGGTAGGCGTCAAGCAATCAACCTCCGACCTGCTGATCGCCAACTGCGACGAATTCATTTTTTACGACGATCTCGTGCGCGAAATCCAGCGCGCTGCGGCCAAGCGCGACAGCAAGGAAACGCAGCCCTCGGCCAGGCGCCAGCCCGACGCGGAGAAGCTTCCTAGAGAAGAACTGGAAGCGCGAAAGAGCAAGGCAATTAATCTCGCTGTGCAGACCTTCGATGCGCTGGTATCGGAGCGGGGCGATAGCGGCAAGATATGGGCGTCCACGCTGAAGCAGGCGATCAAGCGCCGTAAACCGGACTTCAATGAGACTTATTTTGGCTTCCGCGCCTTTGGCAACCTGCTCGAGGAGGCGCAGGCGCGTGGCCTGCTCGAACTGGGCCGTGACGAGAAGTCCGGCACGTATGTCTATCGCGGCAGCGGCGAAATGGTCGACCGTGAAACAGCGGCCGAGCCGGAAACAGCTCACGGGCCGGAAACGGCGCCCGTAGGGAACGAACTGGGGCCGAGCCGCGAGCCTGAGGCTGCTACCATAGCCGCTCCCGAGGTTACGGCACCGGCAGCAGCCGAGGATACCCCCGCAAGACATGAAACGCGCCCGCGCCGGGGTGGCAGTCGCATACCGAGGGACAGGAAGGCAGAAACCGCCTCAGCCCACGTCCCCCAGGTTGCACCGGTCGCGCAGACTGAGCAGATCGAGTCCCAGGCGGCAGCAGCGGGAGCGGACCCGGCGCCCGAGGACACCGCGGTCCCGGTTGCCACGGCAACGATTGAGGAGACGATCGGAAAAAACGAAACGCGCCGACGCCGGCGCGATGGCCGCAAGCTGAGGGACAGGAAGGCAGAGGCCGCCTTACCCCAGGTCCCCCAGAGTGCGCAAATTGCACAGGTAGAGCCCGAGGCAGCAGCAGTGGGAGCGGAGGCCGCGCCCGAGGATACCGCGGTCCCGGTTGCCACGCCGACGATTGAGGAGACCATCGGAAGGCACGAAACACGTCGGCGCCGACATGATGGCCGGAAGTTAAGGGGCAGGAAGGCAGAGGCCGCCCGTGTGGATCCAGCCTCCAGGGAAACAACGGTCCAGGCCACGCCCGAAGCTTCGTCCCCCGCCTCGTCCTCGATCGCGACCTCCACCGCGCCACTGGAAACAATGGCCCCGACAAAACCGAAGACGGCGACGCGCAGCCGGCGCCCGCGCAAAACAGAAACGACAGCGGACGGGACCGGCTAGGAGCTAGGAACGGGACCGTCAGTCATGAAACCAACAGCTGGCGGTATTATTCCGCCATGCTGATACCCGAGCCTCCCATCTCCCCTGGGAGGTCCTTCATCTTCGGTAGCCCGTCCCTGATTGGCAGCACGGTCTCCTGGTAGTGCACGTGGACACCAGGGCGATACGGAAAGCCCGGGATGACAGCCGCATACACATCCACAAGCCCCAGGCCTGGATGCTCGGTGAAGATGTGGCCGCCGCAGGTTTTGCACCACTTGCGATAACTATTCGGCGTCTTGCTGTAGGTACCGGTGTTTTCCGCCCCCTGCGTAACCTGCAACGCTTCGGTTTTCCACAACGTGAAGGCATTCACGGGCCCCGCGGACCAGTGCCGGCAGGACTCGCAGTGACAGTAACCCATTCCATCTGGCTCCCCGCTGACCGTGAACTGAACCGCACCGCAAAAACAGCTGCCCTTGTAGGTTTTTTCGTCATTCATATATGCATCTCCTGAGGTGATGGTGCGACGCAAGCGGCTATCTTGCTCTGCGGTCCTTTTCGATCTGAAGATGAGAATCCAGGAAAAATGACGTTCTTGCGTTAAAGCAATGACGTTCGCCGCCGTAAACAATAACAGAAGCTGCTGAAGCGAATGGCCTGACGCGACGATTTATATGCCACCTCTTCGTATCGCTTCAACCACATCGAGGAACCTGCTTCCTGACCTTCTCTTTTCACCGTTTTCTTTCTCCGGGACTCCAATTTGCTGGCAGGGAACGCGGTATTTCCTTAAACGGCATCTACAGGTCGCATCCGCATCCGCATTCTCGTTCGCATTCACATCCGCAGTCTCATTCGTATTGCCGCCGCCTCACCGCAATCATACTCACCAGGGAGCGAATCTCAATATGATATTAAAGAACATTGTGGCCCTCACCCCGATTCTTCTGGGTTGCTCGCTTACGCATGCCGCATCCCAGGTATTTTCCGATGATTTTAATAACTACGTGCCCGATCAATTCAATTGGTCGCCCCCCGTATCGAGTGGCTGGAGCGTAACGGACGGCACTGTCGATTTGAATGGGGCGGGTGGCAACTACGACTTTCTTCCCGGCAACGGAAGTTACGTCGATCTGGATGGGAGCAGTTTTGTCAGCGGCCTGTTTTCAAACCATGTCAACCTGGTCGGAGGCACGACCTATCTGCTTTCATTTGACCTTGCCGGCAGCCATCGCGGCACCCTGGCCGACACGGTGCACGTCGGTTTCGGCAGCGCGACCGCATCCTACATGCTCGACAGCATGGACGCCTTTTCGACCTATACCTTGAGCTTCACCCCGGCCACCAATGGCACTTACAGCTTTAGCTACCTGGATGTCAGCGGGGACAATAGAGGGCTGTTTCTCGATAACGTATCAGTGACTGCCGTCCCTGAACCGGCGACTTCCGCCATGCTGCTCGCCGGGTTAGGGGTACTGGGTTGCTGGGTGCGCCTTAAAAACTGCAAAACCCGGCGTATCCAACCCTCCGGGGCCTGAGGTCGACACTCCACTGCCCCCTGTTAAAGGCCCGGAGTACCTGACACAATAGCACGCCCACCCCCCCGAGACTCCAGCCAGCGCGGCTGCGGTAGCAAGCCGCGGGATTCATCCATCTTCCGTCCCGGATTCAGCACAAGCGGGTCCGCTCAATATCAAGTTGGCGTCCCCCTGCCCCCTGCCCCGGTCGCCTGGGCCCGGTGCGAACATGCCAGAAGTTCCGCCCCCCTTCCTTCGCCCGGCGTCCCGCACCAGCTTGTCATTCCACTTCCGCCCTCATGCCTCGCCGGATTTGTCGAGGTATCTTTCAATTTGCCCGCCCTGATGGCGCAGGGGAAGTCGCACGCTCCTTCAACATGCTGATTCAGCGGTACTAAATATAAAGGCACGCATATTGCTTTATGTAACTCTGCCATAACAATAAAAGGAGTCACAAATGAAATTCAAGAATCTTGCCGTAGTTGCTGCACTTCTTCTCGGACCCTCCCTTACCCATGCGGCGACCATCTTTTCGGATAATTTCGATAGCTATGTACCGGATCAGCTTAATTGGGTTCCACCTGGTATAAGTGGTTGGACGATAACGGGCGGCACCGTTGACCTGCACGGCGCTGGAGGGGGCTATGATGTTCTTCCGGGCAATGGAAGCTACGTGGATCTGGATGGCAGCAGTTTCGCCAGCGGCCTGTTCCTGAACAACGTCAACCTGACTGGGGGTACAACCTACCTTCTTTCTTTTGATCTGAGCGGCAGCCAGCGCGGGATCCATACCGACACGGTACAGGTCAGCTTCGGCAGCACCACTGCCTCGTACCTGCTCAACAGTACCGACCCATTCTCGACTTTTACCTTAAATTTCACCCCAGGCAGCGATGGCTCTTATAGCCTGAGCTACCTGAACGCTGGCGGGGACAACAGGGGGGCTTTTCTCGATAACGTATCGGTGTCTTCTGTTCCGGGACCGGTGTCGAATGTCCCTGAACCCGAAACCTACACCATGATACTGGCGGGATTGGCGATGATGGGGCTCGTTGCGCGCAGGCGCAAGGCGGGGACTGCTTAAGTAGAGAGATGCTGATGAGCTACAGGGCGCCGAGCTGATGGGAAACGCCGGGGAATGCAGTTGAGCCGCGCCTTGTAGCCTTTTGTTTCCAAGCACGGATAGTATGTGCCGGGGCTCAACCCCTTTGTTAGCGCCACCGGTTGACCTCATGTCCCGGAAATTCCTTGAGCCCGTAAAAACCCGGCCCGCCTGCGGCTTCTCGATCCAGGCGCGCGGGAATTGTCGGGATCAGGGATAAACCGGAACTGGCGGCTCGGTCCTGATCCCTTCGCTGTTCGTGACCCACTTTGCCCGTGCCGTTGCCTCGTTTTCGGCACGGCTGGCATTGACGCAGTTGGGGGTCGCATCAATTGTCCCCGGTTTGGATTGGCACTCTATCAGCTTCGCAGCGCGGTCCGACTCGTTCTTCAGGTACCATTCCACCGGCCGGACTTCCTCTTTGGGCTGGCTTTCGCAGCCTGCCAGCGCTGACAGCAACAGCGCACTTGCCGCAGCCGAAACAATGAACGCTTTCTGCTTCATGGCTCACCTCAGCAATGCATCAGGATTCTGGATTGACGGAGGATTTAATCTTCCGTCATTGCTTTCTTGTTGTGACCCTTCCAAGCATTGCACGGCAAAACACATCGCTCTGTGCGCTGACTAACCCAGACTGCGCAGGCCGGGGGTCGGCACAGCTTATTCAGACAATGTGCAGACAATGAATGAGCAATGAATGAGTATGGCGAAGGAATAGACTGATTGGACTATTGCTGAAGCGCATCAGCGCGGAGTACGCTCGAATAGCATGCCGAGATGCATACGAATTGCGGGGCTCGCTTTTTGCGTAAAAAAACAACTTCAGGAACAAAACTGCATCAGGAGCATGCGGCTCAACATTCGGGACACCAGCCATCAGTTCACAGATATTTCAATCGGAACTTTTCCTGACCCAATTCCTAACTAATTTTTTTAACCTTCTCAAGAGGCAAAATAATGAAAATAATGGGCCCTAAACTATCCAGTCTTGTTTTGTTCACTGCGGGTGCTCTGGCAGCCACCGCAAGCCAGGCAGCCACGTTCTATACCTTTGCCGACCTGGGCACGGAAACCACCCAAAGTTATGCCCGCGCCATCAACGATACCGGCAAGATCGCAGGATATGCCTTGTTTCCTGACGAAACCGCTTACGACGCTGTGTCCTGGGATGGCACGAAAGTGACCGGCCTGGGCACGCTGGGCGGGAGCTTCAGCTCTGCCCTTGGGATTAATAGCGCCGGCCAGATTGTGGGATATTCGGAAACTGCCAACCATAGACAACACGCAACCTTGTGGAATGACACCACCGCCACCGATCTGCAGCCCCAGCGGCCAGAGCATGGCGAGGCCCAGGCCATCAATGACGCGGGTCAAGTGGCAGGCGCTGTCTTTACCTCTGCCACGGGCCGGCAGGCCACGGTCTGGAACGGCACTACGCCGACTGACCTGGGTTCGCTTGGCGGGCAATCCAGCCAGGCTCGTGCGATCAACAACGCTGGCCAGGTCGCGGGGGATTCCTATCTCGAAGACGAAACCACCAAACGCGCCACCGTGTGGAATGGCACCGAAGCGACGGATCTGGGCACGCTCGGTGGTCGTAGCAGCATCGCTAACGATATCAACAATGACAGTCAGTTGGCCGGATACGCATATCTCTCCGGCGATTCCGCCTATCACGCCACCTTATGGAATGGCACCAGCGCTACCGACCTTGGCACTCTGGGCGGAAATCTTAGCGAGGCTCGCGCGCTTAACGATGCCGGCCTGGCTGTTGGATGGGCCGAGACCTCCAGTGGCGTTGCCCACGCTACGCTGTGGGATAACACAACAGCAGTCGACCTCAACAGCTTTCTCAGTGCCAGCACCGCGCAGGCCGGTTGGGTACTGGAGCGGGCATACGATATCAATAGCACCGGCTGGATTGTCGGGGACGCACACAACGCCATCTCGGGCGAAAATCATGCGTTCCTGCTGACCCCCATTCCCGAACCTGAAACCTACGCACTGTTCATGGGTGGCCTCGCCTTGCTTGTAGCGTTTGCGTCGGCGCGACCCTCCATCAAGATAAGGGCTTCCTGACGGCTCTTCCCTGTCTTGCACTGGACTCTGAGGCCATCGGAAGCAGTACAGGCTGCTTCCAGCTTCCTCCGCGCCTATGTGCGCGCATGCCTTTTAAGGATTGTTAAGCCCGTCAGCGAAGCCAAACGCGGCAATCGGGCAACTTATGCCCTTTCGAGCGCGTCGGCTGTTCGCAACAGGCCCCGGCTGTGCATTTCCCTCTCCAGGATATCCATGGTTTGCACATGAATCAGATCGAGCGCGTCATATCCGCCGTTGCGCAGCGCAGCCGCCTTGAGCGTTCCGCAGGCCATGCATTTTCTTATTTCGCGCAACCCTATTTTTTCGCCGCAATAAGCGCGAATGATCTGTTCGATCCCCCGGCGGCTGTGCAGTCCGGTGCCAAAATTTGCCGCCAGATGACGCGCCAGCAAATGGAACCCCCCTGCTTCGCGACCGAACTGGACCCTTATGTACGCCATATACACTGCCGGGAGCGCGCGTTCGCACAGGCTCACAATCAACGCGGCCTGGGCATGCCGGTCATACGGGGTCAGCTCCCCCTCCGGGACACCCCCTGCCCCGTCCGGCCCGCGCATCGCGTTGACAGAGGAAATTTTGATGATCGGAGTATTGATGGTTTCATACGCCCATCTCAGGGCATGCCGCGGATTGTTGAATTTCATGATCAGATTCCCCTTGGTTGATATGACCCTTGATTTCTTCCATGTGCCTTCCATGTGTCTTCCGTGCTTTCGTGCTTCCCGGCGCTCGAGTTGCAGGCTGTGTTCTCCGGCTTATCGGGGGTTCCGCTGTTACATCCCTCACCATTTATTGCTCCGGCGCATCGAGATTCCGGTCGCGTATTTGGGCGGAACGCGCGTTGAGCTCCCTGGCCGCTTTCAGCCGCTGGCAGGTCGGAGCGATCTCTTCGACACCTTCGATGGCGCACCACATGGCGAGCCCATCATCGATAAAACCGGCGCGCATGAAAGCCGCGCCGATATCCTGCCAGCGGCATTCACGGTCGGCTTTCGACCAGCCCAGCGCCCCGCCCATGCCTGCCGCCGAGGCCGCAACCGAGTATGTGTCGCGGCACGGCGCGGTCGGGACCATCAACCCGAGCCCGATGTTGGGATTGTTGCGCGCGCCATAGCCGCCCACGCCGCCTACATTCATGATCTGGCTGTTGCCCGCGTTGTGCGCGGACCCGCCCTCCCCACCCATCCCGCTGGACACCGAGGTCTGGGACTGGATCTGGCTTTGCCTCTGGTTCTGCGCCTGATCCGAAACAACAGACGCCGTTGACGACGCCGCCGCCTGTGCAACGCTATGCGAATCAAGCTCTGCCGTTAGCCCAGCGGCCAGGGGCGCCTGCGCACCAGCCTCGGCATGCGCCCCTAACGCCATCACTGCTATTGCTGCGATTGCTGTTAACCCGAATGTCTTCACTGCGCCCTCCTTTTGTCGCTTTCGCGGTTTTTCAGGCTTCCCTGTTGCTCTGCCGTCGTTCAAGTTCCCGGCCCCTGCGGTTGATGGCTTCTACTCAGACTTAGCCAGCGCCGTGCCCCCCGCTCACCCGTCTTTCGCCGGCGATGCGAAAGGCTTCATTAATGCAGTCACCGCTACCGGCACGCATCCGATGCAATCCGAGTGGCGGCTGGTCGGTTCCCCCGCGCAACACCTGACGCGCGGATTGCTCATTCCCGATCAATACCAGCGTCTCCGGCGGGTATCCCTTGCGGCTGTTGTGCGCTGTTGCAAGACCGATCAGCGTGGCCGGATATGGCGGCCGCTCGCCGCGCGCACTGAAGCCGCGATAACGGTTCTCGAACTCCTTCGCCACGAACGGCCATTCGTCCTCGCTTCTGGCCCCAAAGGAAACCCAGCCGCCCATGTCCTGGATGACGCGATGAATCAGCCCATCGTCGAATATCACGTCGCAATATGTGCCCACCCTGCGCACCGCCTGGTCCACCTTGGCCCATGCGCGCAAGGCCGAGTCCTGGGTCGAACCCTGCAACATGCGGATTATGTCGGCCGGCTTGGGCGCGAACTGACCGGTGTCGGGATTAGCCAGATGGCGATTGAATGCATCCACGATCGCCTGCAGGTCAAACCCCCTGAGGGCGGTCCACCATACGTCCAGCGCGAACCGCGACACGCTTTTGCCATAAAAGCTCATCACCCCGGCAATTCCGTCATGAAATTTCTGAAAGTCATCAATTTCCATGCTGCGCCTCCTCTATATGCGCCTTCACATCTGCTTTCACATCCGCCCTCGCATCGGCCTGCCTCAGTTCGGGCGGTACCCACCCATCCGCCGCAGCGCGGTTGGACGACTCAAGCAATTCCTGGATGTTGGGCATCCGACCACGGTGCAGGACCAGTTTTGCCGCCTCTTCCCGCTGCCGCTTTACGGTACCAAGGACATAAGCGAAGCTCGCTTTCCCCCTGGCAACCGCGTTTCTCGCGGCCTGCGCAAACTCATCCTCCACCGCGCCCGCATCTAATAGCGCAAGTAAAACGGGATGGTGCGGATTACACCCTTGCACCCCAAGCCGGATCAGCACCTTGCAACACGCGCCGGCGATCCCCGGTTGCGACGGGTCGCAGGTTTTCGTCTCCCGGGGAACGGCAGCGGCGAAATCATGCTCATGAGGACAGGAATCGGGATCAGGCGCGGCATCCGCTACCCCCCGCTGCCCTCCCGTGGCATGAACAACGGCGCGAACAGCCCGCCCGGTATCGCCCTGCGCGTTTTGACCGGGTTGGCGCTGGTGCTGGTGCTGGTGCTGGTGAGCTTTGCCGCCGGGTTCGCACCAGGTTGACCCGGTGCTTATGTGGCCGCTTATGTCGCAGGTTGTGTTGGGGGTTATGCCGCGGAAACCTGTGGCTAACCCGCCGGGTTCCGTCGGGTTTTCCGTCTCTTGCTGAAGCGCCGATTGCCTGGGGGGACGGCCGCCCTTGCGCCCATTATTTCGGGCTGCCTCGATCTTTGGCCGGGCCTTGGCTATTTCGCGGTCTGCACGCTGGTTATGTCGGAATCCATCAACCGCAGAAACCGGGAAAAACTGCTCGGCCACCGACTTCACGGCCTGCTGCTCAAGCCGCGTCATCGCCCGGCAGACGCGGTAGAGGCTCGGCATATCGCTGGGCAGCGGCTTTTCTACGCTAAAATAGGTATCCAGCAACATCGTATAAGCACCGTGCTCAGCCAGGGACAAGTGCGCCGTGTCACGCTGGTAGTCGCCGCAATATCGTTCGTAGTAGTTCATGAGGAGAACTCCCGTTATCTGGGGGTTTTATGCGTCAAACCCCCTTTTCGCCAGTCAAAACTGCGTTTTTACCGCTGAGTTGGAACTTTCCCTGTATTTGCCTTTCCAATTCGGCCATTATTACAAGCATTACTTGTATTCGTCAAGGGATTCTTGTAAGCGAATCACAAGCATTGCTTGTATTATCGATGTATGGACATTGCGAAAATAATTCGCGAGGGGCGGGAGAAGCTCAATCTCAACCAGTCTCAGTTGGCGGAGCTAGTAGGTGTTTCCCCCCAGGCTGTCCAGCAATGGGAATCGGGGGCTACCCAGCCGCGCGGCAAACGGTTGAACAAGATTGCAGAGGTGCTGAAATTACCTCCGTCGCTCACGCATTTCGGCGCACCCGCCGAACCGTCAGGCGCGATGGCGGCGGCCGTTGCCAGGACGCAGGAGAATTCAACCGCTGAGCCTGGGGCTGAGGCTCCCCTTGCGGAGAACGACCCGCTTATCAGCCAGGTGGTTGAAGCCATGCGGCGCATGTCGAAGGAAGATGCTGTCCGCCTGGTGACAATAAGCAAAGCGCTTATCGGCGAAAATGTAGCTGAAGGAGTTCGCGGGCAAGCTGAGGCAAACGCAAAGCCATTGCCCGTACCCGACATGGCCCCTCATCCACCGCCAGCTTTTCCTCCGCGTCGGATGCCCGAGGGGAGATCGAAGACTCGAGGAAAGGCGGCAGTCCGATAGACGCCGGTTTGGTCGGCATGTGGAGGACCGCCGGAAATTCAACAGGCGCCAGCCCTAGCCCGGCCGGTTACCTATAAGTTTTTAATAATCAGGGGTGACGTCTGATATGAATAGCAAACTTCACAGTTCTTGCCGCGCAGCAGATCGTGGACGCGGCGTTGGAACCATCCGCGGGATTCGCTAACATGAAATCTCCCGAGAACCGATTGCCGTACGACAGCCTGGAAATGCTGTTTGCGTTTCACGTTTCGGAAAAGGCGCGCGCCAAGCGGGAAAAATATCTCCTGGATTTTCCTGAAGACCAGCGGGAATTGGAGAACCGGCGGTATTCCCTCGAACGAGCGGTAAAGGAAGTGCTGGCCGAAATAGCCGAGGTCGCAGTACTTATCAAAGAATTGGAATGTCAGGGTGCGCCGGGCGAGTAAGAGTCAAACCAGCAGAATAAGCCGCTGAACCGCGCTGAACCGGGGGCCGCCTATAAAAAATACGGGGCGCCCATCGGAAGTCCTCCGCGTTCGGCAAGATTTTAATTCATGTCCTTGGGAGTACATTATGAAACCTGCTATCTTGGCTCTGCTCAGTATATTGGTCCTTTCCTCATGCGCCACGACAGGCAAAATGGCCGGCGTCCGCGCAGGGATGACGAAGACGGAGGTGATCGATGTCGCTGGAGATCCCGACGGCTACCAGCGCAGCGGCGATTATGAAGCATTATTCTACGTTGACCGGCGTGCCGCTCGCTCCCTCTTTAGCAGCTCGTACCGGGATGTCGTCGATTATTCCATTATCCTGAAAGACGATCAGGTCGTGGAGTACGGCCCGGGAAGAACACATCAGCGGGAAGGCGAAGTGCCTTTCGTACGAGTGCCGATGCGGTAAGGTTGATACGCCAACCGTCTATTTTTCACCTATCGCAACCTTCACCCCGTACAAGTTTTGTATTGACAATTACAAGTTTTACTTGTAGACTCTCCCCATGCTGCAAACACCGGGTTGATCCAGTCCAGGTGTTGGCGGCATCCGCGAAACCGATGTGCAGCCCAACCCGGCATAGCCTCGATCCAGTAAGTCCCCGGCGGCGTGGAAAGACAAGCGGTCAGGAAGGGAAAGGCGCAAAGAAATGTCCAGGCCGTGCCTGGCGCGGAACTCGGCCCGTTTAAAGGGCAACATGGAGTAAGGAGAGAAGGACGTCGCAATGGGAAACGGGGCCGGAAGGTGGATGACCTGGGCACAATCAACGTGGACAGAACGCTGTCCGGCCCCCCTGGATTTCTCGGATACGGAAATACTCGACTGGTTGAGCGAATACTGCGACCAGGCCGTCTACAACCGCCCCACCCCCCAATACCGCGGCGGCTTCACCCTCTACTGCGATGAAATCAAAACCAGCGGTGCAACTCTGCGCGAAGCGGTCTGCCTCGCGGCAGCCAAGTGGAAAGAGGCGAACGATTAACAAGCGGAAGGAACGGACGGGTAATCTTTGCAGGGTTACCCTGCGCTAATTCGACCTTTGTCTGTTACGGATTGGCCGTCACATCACTTTTCGCGGCTTCGGAAAATCGCAGCCGGTTTCCGAATGGGTCCGAAATTTCCATTACCCGCCCCCATGGAACCGGTTCGATCGCTGGCTTCGCATACCTGTACTGCTTCGCCCGGAGCTCGGAACAGAGAACATCGATATTTTCTACTGGCACAAAGATCGTCGCGCCCGGGATGGCGTCACCGTAGTGCTCGCTTAAGTCGATTATTAATTCAGACCGCTTTATTCGCGCATACAACGGAAAATTGTCTCCGAACCGATGCTCCCATTCGAGTTTGAAACCAAGAAAATCCAGATAAAATTCCTTCGCTTTATCTTCCGAGAAGATGCGCAAGATGGGAATGGCGGGGGACAAACGCATGAGTTGATTTAATCAGAATTCATGGATATAAATTATGGCCATTAGCCGGGCTCGCCGCAATTTCGTGCCCTAGAGATGACGGGCAAATGGCCGACCTTATGCCAATCAGTAAATGCTTCGCTTCAATTCTTCGTTTGGAGGCTACGGATCAATGCAGGTCGGATTACCTGGTGGCAATCCGGCGATAGGCAGCTGCTACTTCTTTCTCCCCAGCGAACTCTTGAGTTTCTTCGCATCTTCCAGATGCTGGGCAATAACCGGGCGCAGGTCGGTCAACAAACGCTTCAATTCTTCGTCCTGCGCCTGGGGGATCAGTTTTTCATCCCACAAGTCCAGCATTTTCTGGTGAAACTCCACCTCATGACTTGCGTAGTCCAGATCAAACAATATCCCCCGCCGCCGGTCAAGGCTTTCAAGATGTTCTTCTTCAACTACCTTCACCCTATCGCTCAGTGAGCTGTTCTGCGGCACTATATTATGCCTGGCTGCCCAGTCCTGGACCGACGAATAGGCTTCAGAATGTTCCTTGGCTACCCGCCGGCTGTACGCCTTTACGTCCGCATTGGACGAGGTGGCGTCGGCCAGCCTCCAGGAATCGACCTCGGCCTGGTTAATGGCCTGGACGAGACCAATGATCTCCGCATCGTTCAGCGCTTTTGTTTCGGCAGCAACTGCAAAGGACGGGGCGACTACGGCAACCGCAAGCATGAATAGGTTTTTCATGGGGATCCTTTATTATTGATGGGGGATCATTGCCGGTAACAGAAAATGGAAAATTCATGAACACCGGTACACTAAGCGTAGCCGATCGAAGGCCCCATGTAAATTTTCACGCAGTAGTTGAAAAATGAGTTGAAAAAAGCCGGCAAAAGCCGCCCGCAAATCTGCCGGCAGCAATTGGAGAACGCATGCAAGCAGCCTGATACTCGATAGATAGGCACGTAACGTGTGTGGGAGTACGGGGAATGGGATAGGAAAGCCGCTGAGCGCGGCAAACAGAAGCCGGCCTTGGGCCTGCTTCTATATGGCGCTCTGGTCGCCGGCGTCTTTACCCAGCTCAAGGCTGCTGATGGCCACGATGGGGCAGGCGCTAGCGGAATCGATATCGACCCGAATATCGGTGACGGCACCTGCCTGAGCCCAAGAGGAAAGCGGCGTCAAATTAATCGCCGTCATGCCCGGCTGCGTGGTGAAGCGGACGCTGTTGGCTTCGCTGAACTCTCTGCCGGCGGAATGCCAGGATACCTGGACCTTAACCGGCTCGTTCTTTTCGCCGCAGTTCAGGTCCAGCACCAGTTGCGACACGTCACGAGCACGAACCGGCTGGTCGAGTGAAAAGGTGACATATGGATCAGCCCCCGCCACGCGGTATGCCTGCCTGTTCCTGGTCTTGATGAGGTCATGCGTTTCGGTAGGGAGTCCGTGACTCACGGAGGTGAAACGCTTCGGTTTTTCCGAGGAAAAAATGAGTGGCGGGAGGCTTCCAAACCGCTTTCTCCTGGCCGCCCTCTCAACCACGGTAACGAAGACATAATCCGGTTTGAATGTGTCCACCAGCCGCGCAAGCGAGGCAGTATCGGCGGACTCATAATGAATCTGCAGCGTTTCCGAGAACGTGGCCGCCATGAAGGGAGCCATCGCGGTGCCAAACGAATCGCGCAACCACAAAACCTTTTTATCGTTCAGGGCGTGTTTGGACTTGACCAGCAATGGTTGCCGTGCCGTATGAATTTGAGGGTTGCCGCCGGCCTTTTTCAGGCGGCCGGTATCGAACTCATACTGCTCAATTTCGATCGGGCGCTCGCTGACGATATCGACCACCACCTCGCTATCACGCAGTGTCTCCTTCAATCTCAGGAATTTCGCCAGGTCGCCCCCCTGGCGCTCATTCACCTTCGTAATACGCACTTCATGATCGGAAAGCAGGCGCAATCCCGGCTCGGCGCGTGCAATCTCCGCTTCGAAAGCGCGAAATGCCACCCATGCACCCAGGCTATTCCAGTGCGTATCCGTCTTGTAATAAAGGGATTCCGCAAACCGCGACTTTGCCGTTCTCATCGCATTCCGGGTGTCAACGTAGATTCCCTTGCTGTCATTCGCCAGTAATGCGTCGGTTGACGACCTGGATGCCTGCTGCGCCCAGTCGGGCAGGAACTCAGGGTAGACGGTATTTTTGTCCGGACCGAGCATGACCCGGAACATCCTGACGCCCTTCAGGGTCAGCCACTGATCCCAGGATTTGGTCGCGCTCGCGATAAGCTGGGCGGCCTCCGCATCCAGGGCCGTAGGCTGATGACGCCTTGAGGTAACCGTTTTTTCGTACTGCTCCCCGAGGTAAAGCCAGTCGTCTTTCCCAATGAACACCTGGGTCGGGTTGGTTGATATCCCGTGCGGATAAAAAACACGGCCCAGAAACGCTGAAGCGAAGTCGAAGTTGTAGAGCACGGAGTCGCTCCACCATTCCTGCCCTTCCTTTTTTGGGCCATTCCACGCGGAAAGATTGATAAGCGGAACAATCGCCAGCGCGAGCAGGGCCACCCCCAGAAAGACAAAAACCCTTTTCTTTATCACGACAACCGCCTAGAAATTGAAGTAAAGAAATATCGAGCTCGTCGTCACCATGGTCGAATACATGGCGATGCAGAACAGCACCAGCGCGCCCGAAAATTTGGCGGTTCCCTGGCCATTGACGTCGACCATCAGCTCGAACGAATTCTTCCGGCTTATGATCCCCAGCGTCAGCAGAATGGCGACGAAGCAGAGAATGTTGGCGGCGAGGCCCGCGGGCAGCCACCTCAGAAGGTAATCCGAGAACCATCCGCCCCACACCAGGCTATCGGTAGGCACATGCAACGCCGTCAGGTTAAAGACCGAGTTGATGTCCGCCATCCCGCGGATGATCCTCAAGGCACTCTCAAGGGTATCGGCACGGAAAAAAATCCAGGTGAGGTTGATGAAATTGAACGTCAGCAGCCACGCCATTGCCCTGGGCATGCGCAGGCCGAACCCGCTCCAGGCGCGATGGATCACCAGCGCAGCACCGTGAAACGCCCCCCACAGCACAAACATCCAGCTCGCGCCGTGCCAGAGCCCGCCCAATATGAAGGTAGCCATGAGGTTCAGGTAAACGCGCGGCGTCGAGCAACGGTTGCCGCCGAGCGGAATATAGAGGTAGTCGCGCAGGTAGCGGCTGAGCGTCATGTGCCATCTGCGCCAGAAATCCTGGATGTCGAGCGCCTGGTAGGGAGAATTGAAATTGATCGGCAACCAGATGTTGAACAGGAGCGCCGCCCCGATCGCCATATCGCAATAGCCGCTGAAATCGAAATAGAGCTGGAACGTGTAGGAGAGGCTGGTCCCCCAGGCGCTGAAAAAGTCGAGCGTTTCGCCGCCCTCGAATCCTGCGTTTGCCCACACCGCGAAGGTATCGGCGATCACGACCTTCTTGAACAGGCCGATGCTGAAAATGAACAGGCCAAGCGCGATGTTCCGATAGCGCATGACCAGTGTCCAGCGCGACTTGAATTGCGACATCATCTCGCCGTGATGCAGGATCGGACCGGCTATCAGGTGCGGGAAAAAAGTGACGAACAGCGCATAGTTGAGGAAATCGTATTCCCTGGCCTCGCCGCGATAACTATCCACCAGATACGCTATCTGGGTGAATGTGAAGAAACTGATGCCCAGCGGCAGCAGAAGGTGAGGCGAAATAACGCCGATATCAAAAGCAGCGTTGATGTTATCGATCAGAAAGTCGGCATACTTGAAATACCCGAGCAGGCCAAGGTTGCCGATGATTCCGAAGGCCAGGACCAGTCGGCGCGAGAATCGCGGGGGCTTGTCCGGGTTTGGCGCCAGGGCGGTGCCGATCGCGAAGTTGAACAGTATGGAACCGACGAGAAGCGGCAAGTAGGCGATGTTCCAGTAAGCGTAGAAAAAAAGGCTTACCGCCACCAGCCAGGCCTTGCCCGCGAGAACAAGCCGAATCCTGTTCAGGTAGAAATACCCCAGGAAGGCGATCGGCAGAAACAGCAGGATGAATTTTGGCGAGCTAAAAATCATTTATCCGCGGGTTTTCCATAACGAGCCCCATGAGAGTCATAGGCGCAGGTGCGCGATTATTCGAGGTTGAATTCTCTGAGGTCGAATGACGCGGGCAGTTTGGGATGCGAATTGTGTATGTACATGCGTGCATCCCGCCTGCGGTGGCTCGCCCCGCTGATACTGAACCGCCGCATTGTACCCGAGGTTTGATTTTTTTGCTTGGTGGGGCGGCTTTGATCAATGAGCCCGTCGCTCGCGCAACGCGTTTTCCTTCCGTCCTGCCACGCGCGAGGTTCCCTTAAGGCATGCCCAAGGCATACCCCAGGCAGCAGCAGTGCGGCAGAACGCGGCTGATCACTCGCGAACGCGGGAGCAGCAAGCCTTCGAAAATGACTGCGGCCGAACAGTAAAGGCGGATGGCGCAGCCCCGTACCAGGCATCCTGTTCCACTCCCGCTCCACCGGCCGCTGCTGGAAGAATGACGACAACCGTTTGGGGACAACCTTGTTGCGCCTCAATTTTTTTAAAAATATTTGCTCCACGCATGAACTTTTTATTTCAGCCTAAGTCGAACTCATGCGGGCATTTGGAGTTCGGCTCGCTGATGTCTTGTGTTTTTGACGTGTTTTTGATCAACCTGGTAGTACAACCGTTGTACTGGTCATCAATGTAGTCATATTCTTGAGCATCTAAATCCTTAAGGAGGTAATCATGGAAATGGCAATCCTCGTGGTAGGTATCGGAGCAGTCGCCCTCTGGTTCTTCATGTCAAAGGACGGACACAGGGATTAACCTACCGAAGAAATTGAGTAGTGCTACCAAGCAGTAATTCTTCTGATTACAAAATAACGAACCCAACTAACGAGTCAATTCGCCGATGCTCACCCTGCGCTCAGCGGTGGCATCGGCATCTTTTTTGTGGGGGCGGCGCAGCCGCCACCCGTGGCCCCGGATTCTGCCCCGGCCTGTCGAACCCTTGAGCCGGGCCTTATTACCTGATTGTTCTATACAAGCGCTTGCCGCTCGGGCATCCGGGACATCCACCCGCCTCCCCGTCACAGGATGATGTCATTCGTTTGACCGACCAGGTCCAGAGGCGGGTTGCCAACCAGACGGACCTGCAAATCAAGCGAACCGGGAATCCCGAATCCGATCACCGTTGCCGTCAGTATCCCCTGGCTATACGTCAACTGGTTCAGGTTGAATGCCTGGTTGCCAGCCACCTCCCGGTTCGCGTCAATGGTCGAGAGATCGATGCGGTCGCCCAAGGCGGCTCCCCTGCCATCGAAGCCGATAATATTGTCGCGAACCACCAGCGGACTGGTTTCCTCGAATCCCGGGCTGTCAGACAGCGCGTCATAATCGAACACATCATTTCCCCGCCCGCCATTCAGGGTATCCGTACCGCTACCGCCGTTAAGGGTGTCGTCGCCGCTTTCACCGTATAGCCTGTCATCTCCAGCTTCTCCCCATAATTTGTCGTTGCCTTCGCCACCCAGGATAATATCGTCGCCCGCTCCCCCAAGAATTCTGTCCGCTCCTCCACGTCCAAGCAAAATATCGTTACCTGCCTGTCCATCGAGGCGATCATCACCGCTTCCACCGTCGAGACCATCATGACCGGCTCCGCCCAATAGCGTATCGTCGCCGTGATCGCCGGACAGAACGTCGTTACCATCGCCACCATCCAGGGTGTCGCTGCCATCGCCCCCGTCGATGACATCGTTACTGCCGTTTCCCGAAAGCCTGTCGTTTCCTCCAAAACCAAACATGAAATCGGAGGCATTGCCGAGTGATGCGGTGTTTGCTGATTCGTCTCCAAAATAAAAGGCCATGATGGATCTCCTCTTCAGGTTAAACAGGTAGGAACGCCGTCGCCAGCTGGTACTGGAATTACCATCTCCCGCAGCCGGCTCTATTAATCTTTAGCACACCGCGCACAGTTAGCAAGCGTCCCGCGATTCATCTTGCATGCAGACCACTTGCCTCGCCGAGCCTGGACGAGGTTTTCGCGTGTGAAGTACGGTCGCAAGGTTGGAAGGAAACAACGCTTGATTAGTCCCGTAGCACCCATCCGGAAGAGCCGATGCCGCGATTTCGTTGCCTTGTCAAACGCAATTCATCAACTAGAATAAAAATGAATCCAGCCTGACATCTCAAACAGCTCTTTCCACCAGAGAGCTCGCCATGAAAATGAGCTATTACCCTGAAATCCGCCGCTTTGGCCTGGCCGCCGTCGTGATAATGGCGCTAAGTTTCGCTCCGCCCCCCGTGGCTGCGGCCCCCTTCTCCCTCACCGTATGGATTGTGGATTCCAATAGCAAGGAGCTGATCAAACTCGGCAACCTGGGTAGAACTCCTCCTGCTACTACTGCCGAGGGCATCAATGACGCCGGCCAGGTGGTGGGACAATCTTTCACGACGGATCCCTTCCACCCTCAACGTGCTTTCATCACCGGCCCCAATGGTATCGGAATGACCGATCTTGGCACGCTGAACGCTTACGCGATAAATTCCGCCGGGCAGGTGGTGGGGACTTATCAGACAACCGCAAACGAGACTCATGCTTTCATCACCGGGCCCAATGGCGCAGGTCTCACGGATATCGGTAAAGCCAGCGAGGCCGTTGACGTAAACGACCTGGGACAGACGGTGGGATATTTCTACGATGCGGCTTCAGGTGAAGACCATGCTTTTGCCACCGGTCCTAATGGTATGGGCATAATCGATCTCGATAAGTTAGCGATTCCTCCGAACGGAAACATTCTACAGTATGCGAATGACATCAATAATCTGGACAGGTCGCCGTTACCGGCACGGTACCCGAGCCGGCGACCTATGCCATGATGCTCGCCGGCCTAGGCCTGTTGGGTTCATGGCGAGCCGCACGACGTCAAACAGGTGGTAAGCGCCCGTTGCACACGGAAAGATGTGCCGTCCGGTTTAGCCGATCTGGTTGTTAAGCCGGAAGCTACTGCTCACCCAATCGATGCCAGCTTGGCCAATCGCGCTTGAATGTCCTTGTCACCAGCAACAATTACGAGCCACTGCTCAACTGCCTCGCTAACCTCAAGGCAAAACTGGTCTACTCGCAGTTGGAGCACGTTGTCGAACTGGTTCACGTGAAAGAAAGATCCTTGGGACGGAATGGTGAAGTGAAAGCTTTCCAACGCTTGCTGCGCGCGCTGATCGTCGATTCCAAATTCGCCCTGGTGCAAGAAAGCGCACCGCAAGGCGTAGCAATCCAGGCCGCTGAGGAAAGTGTGAAGCGTTCGATTCGCGCCAATATTGGCCTGATAGCGCTTCAACAAGAACCTGTCATACCAATCGACGAAACGTTCGCGCGGGTTCTTTGATGGACTCTCGATCCTGCCGCAGATGTCAGGCATGGTGAGCGCTATCGCAAGCGCTGCATACCAGTTACCTTGTGCAACTGCCGCTTTGGTAGCGGTAACGAACTGATGCATTTCATGCTTCCATGGTCGCTACTTTGCGATTGGGAAACCATGTTTTTCCCTTCTGGACGCGGCTGATGGGATGATATCTGATCGGCTCCGAGAAGCCCGGCGGCAGGATTACTGCCGCCGGGCCGGGCTCCCTCTTGTAGGTATACCCTTGGTGGAGGAAAGCTTCTCCTCCACTTCCTATGATACAACCATTCTGCGGCTTGGGTATTGGACTGAGGTACTATCCGCCCAATAAATTTTGAGCGGCATCCGCTGAATTACTGGAGGCGCGACCTGCCGGTGAGCCGTATCATCTCCCCGCAGGACGCTCCCAGCCCGCAACCCTGTATCGGAAGCGACACTAATTCGACCGCTGGATGAAACAGGGAATAAGGCACGCATGTTGACCACAAACTCTCCATATACTTCGGCGCCCTCGCCCTACATCGTATCGGTGGACCTGTTGCGTGGCTTGGTGATGGTGCTGATGGCGCTCGACCATGTGCGCTGGTTTTTTACCGAAGCCGACTTCTCTCCTACCGATCTGTCCCGCACCGATGCAGCCCTGTTTTTCACCCGCTGGATAACCCATTTTTGTGCACCCGCCTTTGTCTTTCTGGCGGGGGCCAGCGCTTTTCTTTCTGCCACGCGCGGTCTCACGCACCCGCAGCTCGCCCGCCGGCTGTTCACCCGCGGTCTGTGGCTGGTATTTCTGGAAGTGACGGCTGTTCGCCTCGCATGGGATTTCAACCTGGATTACAGCCAGCTGGGATTGGGGGTCATCTGGGCGCTGGGATGGTCGATGGTAGCGCTTGCCGCATTGGTTTATCTCCCGCGATGGGCAATCGCCTGCACCGGTATCGGCATGATCGGGGGCCATAACCTCCTGGACGGCCTACGGCTTGACAGCTTCCGCGCCCTCGACGGCTCGCTGCAATGGCAGGGATGGCTGCTGAACGTGCTCCACGTGCCCGACTCCCCTATTTCGTATCCGCTGATTCCATGGATCGGGGTCATGGCGGCAGGGTATGCTTTCGGGCCCATCCTGCTGATGCCGCCAGGCCGGAGACAACAATGGCTGCTTGCAGGGGGAACGGCGATCATCACCGCCTTCGTCCTCTTGCGCCTCTATAACGGCTACGGGGACCCGGCGCCCTGGGCCTCACGGGCAACGGCCTCGTTCACGCTGCTGTCCTTTCTTAATACCAGCAAATATCCCCCCTCCCTGCTCTTCCTCTTGATGACGCTCGGACCCACGCTCATACTGCTGGCGGTATTCGAACGCAGGCAAGCCCGGCACGGCTTGTTATCGCGCCTGCTTATCGTTTTTGGACGCGTGCCGCTCTTCTTCTACCTCCTGCACCTCTACGTCATACACGGGCTGGTGATCGTTTTCGCCCTTGCCATGAACCGGGACATCGAACCATTCCTGGCATCTTTCGATGCTTTCCCGTCCTGGTGGGGGTTCAGCCTGCCCTCCGTCTACCTGTTCTGGGTCGCAGTTACCCTGCTGCTCTACCCGCTTTGCCGCTGGTTCGCTGCTGTCAAGGCGCGCCATAAGGATAGCTGGTGGACACCCTACATATAGCCCTCCGCTTGAGTTGCCGCCCGCCACGCCTCATCCTTTTTGATTACAATCGCCCCCGCGGGCACCTCACCATGCTTGAAACCATAGCGTGCGCCCGTCGCTCCAAACAATCCCTTTCGAGCCCGATCCTTTGAGACACGGTCTTTTTGCTTAAAAAAACCTGCTTGGCGCCTCATATGTGCGGTATCTAACGAAGTTTGAACATCCTCCTTTGGTAAACTATTTTTGCGGCTTTTTTTGCAATTTTTGGAATCAGGAGTTGTTATGGAAAACAATCTTTTTCAATTTCCCATAACTGGATGGGAAATAAAATCCGAGCCGGTTGATGGCCTGCTTTCTGTCCGCTTTCCGTTTTTGTCGCACGGACAGCAGAACCTTGCCGAGGCGGACCCCGGCAGGCCGTATGTCATGCAGGCCGAGCAGGCGCGCGAGCTCAGGGATGCGCTGTCCAGGGCCCTGGAACACATGGACAACCACGCGCACGAGTCTGCATCGTCACCGGCTTCACCCAGCAGCTTGTCCATCTATTGAAAGTCGGCCCGTTCCGATGATTTTGCCATCAGCCAAGCGGGTTAGCTAGCGCAGAGCAACCTGAGCCGGGTCGCACCTCTCGCGAATACAGCTGACGGACATGTAATCGCCGGGCCGCAGCGTTCGGTTTCGGACGTGACACCTGAAACCCCGCCCAACCGGCTTGACCGGCCCGCCTCGCCCCGTGCGGCGGCGTGCCTGCGTTCGGAAGCGAACAGACATGCGGGTGGCAAATCCGTAGTCTTGCAGCATTCCCCGCGCTCACTCTCATCTACTCAAGGAAAAATCATGACAGTCAAAAAGGCATGGGCAGTCTGGAAGGGCAGCATCAAGGAAGGTGAAGGCACGATTTCCACCGAGACAGGGGTGCTCAAAGAGGCACCGTACGGGTTCAAGTCACGCTTCGAAGATGGCAAAGGCACAAACCCGGAGGAGCTAATCGCGGCTGCGCATGCCGCCTGCTTTTCCATGGCCCTTTCCATGATGCTGGGCCAGGCCGGCCTCACGCCGGACCGGATCGAAACCCACGCCGAGGTGACGCTTGAGAAAATTGGCGAGGGCTTCGAGATAACGGCCAGCCATCTGCGTGTAGTCGCAAAAATACGGGTCGCGAGCGCGGAAAGATTCCAGGAAGTCGCGAACAGGGCAAAAGAGGGCTGCCCGGTATCCAAGCTTCTGAAGGCCAAAATCACGATGGATGCGAGGCTGGCGGAGTAGCGCGCAACGAATACGCCGCACTGGCGGGATTGCCGGGGTGGAACTGACAAGGCATGTCAGGTTCCCCTTCGGGCTTTCACCACCCCTTCAACACACCCTTTCAACCGTCTTTCCACATCTTTATTCCCTGCCGCAAATCGCGGACGCGCTGACCCGCAGCCCTGTCTTTTCATCGCCGCGCTTTCCGGGAAGACGCTACGCCACGAGAAAATAGCAAACAAGCGTGATAACCGCGGCCCCGATGAAATTAAGCGCCAGCCCTTCGCGCGCCATGGTGGAAATGGGTACTTTTCCGGTACTGAACACGACGGCATTGGGCGCCGTCGCAACCGGCAGCATGAAAGCGCAACTTGCGCTCATTGCAGCAGGTATCATCAATAACCGGGGGTCGACGCCCGCTGCAAGACCTGCCGGCGCGAGAATCGGCATCAGCAGGACCGTGGTCGCGGTATTGCTGGTGGTTTCGGTCAGGAAAGTGACCATCAGCGAAATGCTCACGATAACGATCAACGGATGCAGGCCCGCCAGACCCGACAGGTGAGCGCCGACGGAGTTCGACAGCCCGGACTCGACGAACGCCTGGGCGATGGCAATTCCTGCCGCAAAAAGAATGAGAATTCCCCAGGGCACCCGTTCCGCCGTCTTCCAGTCGAGCAACTTTCCACCGCGCCCGTCGGGAACCAGAAACATCACTACCACTGCGGACAGGGCAACGATCGCGTCACTGGCGCCCTTGAGATTGAACCAGCCGCTCCAGCCGCCAAAGGGTTCAAGCCGCGTCACCCATGCAAGTATGGTAATCCCGAACACAATCAATACCCGCCGCTCCTCCAGGCGCCACGCCCCGCAAGGGGGAATAACCAGTTGGCCCTTGTAATCCAGGTTACGCGTTAGCCATAGCCCTGCCAGTGGCACGAACAGCAGTACGACTGGCAAACCCCAGCTCATCCATTCGGTGAAGCTGATTGCGGAACCCGTGAACAGGGCATACTGTTGCATGAAGATGAGATTGGGCGGCGTCCCGATCGGCGTGCCCAGACCGCCTATGCTCGATCCATAGGCGATGCACAATAACAACGGCGCCGCCAGTTTGCTGTCCGGGCTCTGCGCAATCACCGCAAGTGCTATGGGCAGCATCATCAACGCTGTCGCCGTGTTGGATATCCACATGCTCAAGGCAGCACTGGCGATCATGAAACCGAATACGATGCGGCGGCTGCTGTGGCCGCCCACCAGGTTCACCATGCCCAACGCAATGCGATGATGCGCGCCGGAGCGTTCCATCGCGGTAGAGATAATGAATCCCCCCAGCAGAAGCAGAATCAGTTCGTTGCCGTAAGCGGCGGATATCTTTTCCTGGGGCAGGACACCGGCAAGCGGGAAAACCGCCAATGGAATGATCGAGGTGGCCGGAATGGGTATGGGTTCGAATATCCACCATACCACGCACAAAACTGCAACCGCGCCAGTCCAACAGGCTTCGGCTCCCCAACCGGAAAGGCTCATTGCCAGGGCGGCGCTCGCCGCTAAAAGGGGGCCGGCAATAAGCGCCCACCGGCGAATGGCTATGATGCGCATGGATTGGAGGGCGGGAGACCGCGGCCGGGTTAGCTGAACAACGCAGCTTGAAACTTTACAGGAAAACCCGGGCTAGCATGGCTTCTTCTGCTATTCACCCGCCCCCCACGGCCGACTCATGCGCTTTCCTCTGCAATCGTTACCGGCCGGAAACTGGCAAAATATACGTCGTATACGTGGGATGGGGTGCTTCAGGAGACCGATGCCCCAAGAAAAAGCCCGGCGCAGGATCGCTGCCGCCGGGCTACAGGCACCCGCTACGTTGGGGAGTCATTGGGTCACTCCCCAGTCACCATCTTACCCACTTTTCGTGCCTTTCCAATTGGACCAAAGTACATCTTTTCCCATTAAATCTTCACCCCCATTACAAATCGTGCCTTCCTTCACTCCTT
The DNA here is from genome assembly GCF_033095785.1 of Nitrosospira sp. Is2. Lineage (GTDB taxonomy): Bacteria > Pseudomonadota > Gammaproteobacteria > Burkholderiales > Nitrosomonadaceae > Nitrosospira. Next base: position 3,548,684 of record NZ_CP137134.1, read on the forward strand.
GGTTCGCTCCGCGCGCGCTTGCCGATACTCGCGCCGCTTTCCAGCTTGCCCTCCCGTGAGCGCCTCCACCCCCGCAATAACGTCGAATAATTCCTCGTCGATCTTGCTTTGCCGCTGCCGATAAAACGTTTTCTGAAGATCTTCAAGCAGCTCATCAATGTTGCGCTCGGCGCGCTCCATTGCAGTCAGCCGGCTTGCGTTCTCGCTCGCCATCGATCCGGCACAGGCGCGGAAAAGCGATACGAACAGATACTCTCGGACCAGCGCCTGGAGCGTAGAGGCAACATCCCCTGCAACCTCGGGAAGATTCTTCGATGGCCAGGGAAGTTCAGCCAGTGAGCGACGCCAAGTTTCATCCAGTGGTAACAGGCGCTCGGCGACCGGTTCATATGCCATACCCGGGTCGGAGCGATTGTAAAAGAGATAAAGCCGCTCCAGTCTATTTTCAGGGCCATTCTTATGCTGCGCCACGCTCTCCAGCGTGCCCGGCACCATGATCCGTAACAGGAGTTCACCGACCAGCGGCGTTATGCCCTTGATCGACAGTGGAACGTCAAAACGCCCGTTCAGGGGCAGTTGCATATCGCCAAGACGGTCGTGCACGCGCTCGCCTATGGCCCAGACTTTCTTTCTACCGGGCAGTGACGCCAGCGTGTCGCCGGCATAATCCGCAACGACATCGTTGAATTGCCCGACCAGTCCCTGGTCCGAACCGAATACGATCGCGCCGGTTACTCCGGCGTGCTCCTTTGCTCCCGGGGCCGCCATCGTTGCCGGCGGTGTCCTGCCGCGAAAGCAAACGCTCAAGCCAAGCTGCACCACGCGGTAGTAGTCGTCCAGCGAACGCGCGGATTTTTCGTATTGAACCAGGTTCGCCGTGGCCAGCGCCTTCATTGTACTCACCACCGAACCCAGCTCTCTGGCCCGGTCGATTTTTTGGCGCAAATTCGCGAGAGTATCGCTCATGGCTGACGCACCTCCATCCTGCACGTCCTGTCCGTCCCGTGAATGCAAAACGCGGAGCGCTGAAACGGTTGCCCTCCGCGGTTACTTCAGCTGCTCATACAGCAGCTTCAATATCCGGCTGGCATTGCTCGACGTCTCGGTTGCGCCCTCCTTGTTCAGCACCTTGACTTCCGTGCTGTCCCCGGCTTCGCTCAGCAGTATGCGATACTGGCCTGCCGTTTCGGTAGCGGTTTCGTCGCGCCAGAAAGCAAGCTTGGAAAAGAAACCTGCTCCCGCCGCGCCACTGTCCACATCCGGGTCGATATAGCGCACGTAGTAGATGCCCTGCGAGCGGTTGCGGTCTTCCACCGTGAAGCCGACCCGGTCAAGCGCGAGCCCGACCCGGCGCCACGAACGGTCGAATGCTTCGTTCACTGTCAGCACGCCCCCTTTCTCCTTGAGCCGGGCGCGCTCCTGGGGCGCGCCTGTGCTGGTCACCGCTGACCTGGCGCGCTCTTCCCCCACCCCGAAACGCATCATCAGCCTTGAAAGCATTTCTGCTTCGAGATCGGGGTCGGCCGGGCGAGGCTGCCAGACGGTGCGCACATCGCCCTGCATCACTTCATACATTCCGCGGTGACTGATGTAGATCTCCGTCGTGCCGCCCTCTCCGCGCTCCATCCGCGTGCGGAACTTGTCGCGCTCGGAGGTTGAATACATGGAATCGAGTAGTTTCCCAAGAGTATTGCGGATGATGTCCTCGGGAATTTTCGCGCGGTTTTCCGCCCAGTCCGTCTCCATCACGCCGGCTTCGGGCAGCTCCACTTTGACGAGGAAACCGAGTTCGTGCCAGAATTCCTTCACCACCGGCCAAATCTCGTCGGGTTCGCCCCTCACCACCAGCCAGCGCTGCGTGCCCGCGCGTTCCATGCGCACCCCGCCCTCCTCCAGCGAGGGCAGAATGGCTGCCCCGGAGGGGTTCGGCGTCTTGTTGCGCTCCGCATTGTAGGCGGAAAAAGTTGCGCTTCCGGTCGGGCTGATGTCCGGGACGGTATAACGTTCGTCCGAGCCGGGGGCCGTCAGATCAGGCGGCATTTCCAGTGGAGGCAGCTTGCCCGCCGATTTATAACTGATCTTTTTACCTTCCGGCAACAGGTTGCACCCCGTCGCCATCACCACCGTCAAGCATAATGCAGCCGCTATACGCAATCTCATGTGCAACGTTTTACCCTTCGTCATTCGTCGTTGAATTTCTAGATTGGCCAGCCGTTAATATGTTTTGTCCCCGAGTCGCGCATCGCTTCCATTACTGCCTGATGGTGCTTATCCGATAGCGGCGTCAGAGGCAGGCGCAAGCCGGGCCCGATCAAACCCATTTGCGTCACGGCCCACTTTACCGGAATGGGATTCGCCTCGATGAATAAATCCGCATGCAGACTCAGCAATTTCCCGTTCGTGGTCCGGGCTGCCGCAAAATCCCCCGTGAATGCCGCTACGCACATCTCGTGCATCAGTCTCGGCGCGACATTGGCAGTGACCGATATCACGCCGTGACAGCCCAGCAACAGCAGCGCCAGGCCGCTCGCATCATCACCGCTATAAACGGCAAAGTCCTGCGGCACGCGGCTCAGCAGTTCGAAACCGCGCCCCATGTCGCCGGTTGCATCCTTGATGCCGACGATATTAGGGATCTCCGCCAGCCGCAGCACGGTTTCATTGGCCAGGTCAGCCACAGTCCTGCCCGGCACGTTGTACAAAATCTGCGGAATCTCCACTGCTTCGGCCACCGCGCGGAAATGCCGGTACAACCCTTCCTGGGTTGGCTTGTTGTAATAGGGAACCACCGACAGGCTCGCGTCCGCGCCGGCATCCTTGGCAAAAATGGAGAGATCGATCGCCTCCCGGGTGGAATTCGCACCCGTCCCGGCGATGACCGGGACGCGCCCGGCGGCTCGCTCCACCGCCGTCCTGATCAGCAGATGATGCTCCTCGAAATCCACTGTAGGGGACTCGCCGGTCGTACCGACCACTACGATGCCATCGGTTCCCTCCGCCACGTGATAGTCGATCAGGGCGCTGAAACGCTCCAGATCCAGTTCCCCATTTTCATGCATGGGCGTGACGATGGCGACAAGGCTGCCTTTTATTGCAACACTATTCATGAAGTGTCCATCGGGTGAAAAGGGATATTTTACCTGAATCTCGCCTTCGCCAAGAATATTCCCTGAACCAGTGGGGGTTTCCCGCAACAGCGGGCCCACCCGGCGCTCAGGCTCGTCGCAGCGCGCCCCTGTTCCCACCGGCACGGCACCGGGCGCGGTTCCGGCGTGGAGCCTGGATTGTGACAATGCCGTTGGTATCTCGTTCCCCAAGCTCGTCATTTTGTCCGTTTGTAAAAACATCGATCCCTTATTATTACGGTAGTCTCGGGCAAGTTCTTGACGTCACACGCCCCTTCAGGTATCTCGTCCATCAGCGGCCACTCGAACGCCTGAAGGTCACCACTCAATGAATAGTTCGCCGTTGAACTCCGCCGGGTGCTATAAACCAAGTTGAAACAACAAGATCTGCTTTGGACGTCTAAAGTTATGGAGATAGGGGTCTGTGACAACCACGGCTGACTCAGAGCTTCTGGCATGGGACGAGTCCGGCGGGCGGCCTACCCTGATCGTTCGCGGAGACTGGACGCTCGACAAGTATGTCGCACTGGGCGAGCAGATCTCCCGCCTGCGCGCCGAGGCGGGCGATCTGAGCGCGGCCCAGTATGACGCAGGCAACGTTGACCTGACCGGTCTGGAAGCGCTGGATACGGCCGGCGCTTCACGGCTATATGAATTGCTCGGCGGCGAGCTCGCCGGAAAACTCTGCGGGCCGGAGTCCGGACTGAGCGCCGAACGCGGTGCGTTGCTGCAAACCGTCGCCAGCGCGATGGAAGCAGCCGGACGGCCGACGCGCAAGCGCCCCCATGGGGCGCTTATCGAAATGCTGGGCCGGGCCGGGCTTGCGATGGAAACCTTCTGGCGGGAAATTCGCGCCCTGCTCGGATTCATGGGTTTCACCCTTGAAGCGCTGGCTCATGGCCTGCTTCGGCCCCGGCGCTGGCGCGTTACCTCGGTGGTTGCGCAAATAGAGACGACTGGGCTCAATGCCGTACCGATCATTTGCCTGCTCAATTTCCTGGTAGGTGCGGTGGTTGCTTTCCTGGGCGCCACCGTGCTGGCTGAATTCGGCGCTACCATTTATACCGTCAACCTCGTCACTTTCGCTTTCCTGCGCGAACTTGCCGTGCTGCTCACGGCCATTCTCATGGCCGGGCGCACCGCGAGCACGTTTACGGCGGAACTCGGGTCAATGAAAGTCAACGAAGAGATCGACGCCACCCGGGTGCTTGGGCTCAGTCCGGTCAACCTGCTCGTGCTCCCCCGGGTACTGGCACTGCTCGTATCCCTGCCGATTCTCACCTTCCTCGCGATGATTGCTGGGATACTGGGAGGGGCGGTGGTGTGCGCATTGCATCTCAATATATCTTTAGTGATGTTTCTCAACATTTTTCATGATCAAATAGAGCTGAGGCATTTTCTCGTGGGGATGTCCAAGGCCCCGGTGTTTGCCTTCGTCATCGCGGTGATCGGTTGCCTGGAGGGTATGAAAGTAAGCGGCAGCGCGTTATCGGTCGGCCAGCACACGACTGCCAGCGTCGTGCATTCGATTTTCGTCGTCATTCTTCTCGATTCGGTCGCGGCGCTATTTTTCATGGAAATGGAATGGTAGATAAGCAGGCAGGGACCTCGGACGAGGTGGCGGGCGAGTCGGCAGAAACTGCGGCCGGGCACATGGCCGCCAAAAGCAGGGAGCCCGGGCGCGGCGGATCGTCAGGCGAAGCGCCCGGGGACAAAGCTCAAGCACAGGAAACGGTCATAGAGGTCAGCGATTTGACAAACCGCTTTGGCCGGCAGGTGGTGCACCATAAGCTGAATCTGGATGTCTACCGCGGCGAGATCCTGGGTGTCATCGGCGGTTCCGGATCCGGAAAATCGGTGCTGCTGCGCTCGATTGTCGGATTGCAGACCCCCGCCTCAGGCCGCGTGCGCGTGCTTGGGCAGGACGTTTCGAGCCTGCCGCCTGAACGCCGCTCCACCCTGGAACGACGCTTTGGCGTGCTGTTCCAGGGCGGAGCGCTTTTTTCATCGTTGACGGTGATCGAGAATGTTGCCCTCCCCCTGATCGAAAATGCGCGGCTCCACCGGCCGGAGGCGGAAAACCTGGCGCAAGTGAAGCTGGCGCTTGCCGGCCTGCCCGCCGACGCGGGACAAAAATATCCGGCGGCCCTGTCGGGGGGGATGGTGAAACGGGCCGCGCTGGCCCGCGCGCTTGCTCTCGATCCTGACATACTGTTCCTGGATGAACCCACGGCCGGGCTGGACCCCATCGGCGCCGCCGAGTTCGACCAGCTCATCCTTACGCTTCGCGATGCGCTTGGTTTCACCGTTTTTCTGGTCACGCACGACCTGGATACCCTGTACACCATCTGCGACCGAGTCGCTGTGCTGTCGGACAAGCACGTCCTGGCGGCCGACAGGCTTGACGCGGTGGAGGCAATCGAGGATCCCTGGGTGCAGGCCTATTTTAATGGCCCCCGCGGGCGGGCGGCCAAAAAGGCAAACCGCCAACTCACTACGGAAACCCATTGATGGAACCGCGCGCAAATCATGTCCTGATCGGCTCGTTCACCGTACTGGCGGTCGCGGCAGCACTGCTCTTCGCCTTATGGATGGGCAAGGGGCCGGGCGCCGCCCAGCAGCGTTACTACACGGTCATCTTCAACGAGGCAGTCAGGGGCTTGTCCGTCGGCAGCGAGGTCCAATACAGCGGAATAAAGATTGGCGAGGTGGCGGCGCTGGAACTCGACCCGAGCGATCCGCGAAAAGTGCTGGCGCGGGTGCGGGTGGAAGGCAATATCGCCATCAAGCGGGATACAAAGGCGCGCCTGGCGCTAACCGGCATCACCGGCACCTCGGTGATCGAATTCAGCGATGGATCGCCGGAGAGCCCCGACCTGGTCGCCAAGGATGACGGCGATCCCGTCATCGTCGCGTCTCCCTCCCCTTTCGCCAAGCTGCTGGAGCAAAGCAGTAGCAACCTCGCGGGCATTACAGAGGTGATCCAGCAGGCGAAAACCATACTTTCCCCCGCCAATGTGCAGAATCTGACCAAAACGGTGGCCCATCTGGAACGGGCTTCAGGCGCGATAGCCAGCCAGGACGATAATGTCAAGGAGCTGATCCGGCAACTGACCGCTGCCAGCAGCCAGGCAAACACTATCCTCCAGCAGGCCTCCGGCATGGTGGGCGATGCGCAGGCGCTCGTCGACAACGAGGGTGTCCACGCCTTCAGGAGCGCGGACCGCGCCATGGCTTCCGTGGAGAAAAGCGCACAGTCGATTGATCAGCTGCTGGCCGACAACCGGGCGACGCTGAGCGGGGGTATCCGGGCTTTCGGCGAACTGGGTCCCGCCCTGCAGGAGCTTCGCGATACCCTCGTCTCGATAAGGAGAATAACCCGCCGGCTGGAGGACGACCCTGCTGAATACCTTACAGGCCGTCAAAAAATAGAGGAAATCGAACCATGAGTGCCCCCACATCCCGGCGATCCCGGCAATATCTGCGTTGGTTCGGCTTCACTGCGCTCGCATGGCTATCTTCCTGCTCGATCCTGCCTAGTGAAACCATCGCGATATACCAGCTCCCACCTTCGTCAATTGTCCCGGCGACCGCACCGGATCGGCTGCCGTTGACGCTGCACATTGCCAAAGGGGACAGCAGCCGCGTCACCGACAGCCAACGCGTGCTGATACTGAACCAGGACAACCGGATCAGCGCCTACAAGAGCGTGCGCTGGAGCGATCCGCCTCCCGTCCTCCTGCGCAACCAACTCGCAAGCGCTTTTCGCGCTGATGGCAGGCTCAGCCTCGTGAGCGATAGTAATCCCAACCTGACGCGGGACCTCGAGCTCAGCGGCGATCTGGATGCGTTCCATGTCGAACATTCCGCTGGAACGACGGTCGCAGTGGTCCGGTTTTATGCCGTTCTCGCGCAGCCCGCACGCAACCGTATCCTCGCCGCCCGCGGCTTTGAATCCCGGCAGCCCGTGAACGGCAAAGGAATGCCTGACGTGGTCGCAGCGTTCGGCAAAGGCGCCGATGAGATTGGAAGGGAGATTATCGGCTGGACGATCCAGCACGGCAATTCCATGCAAGCAGGCGGGAATGAGATGCCCGCGTCTGCCGGAAGAACAAACCCGCCGGAAGAAAAGCCCTGATCCGCACCCGGTCAACGTATCGGTGCTCGACGCGAACGTCCCGCTCTTGTCGGGTGAAAGAAAACAATCAATAATTTCTGTCGCGAAATAAGAACACGTAATATTTTAAATAATTCACTCAAACATAAATGCCGGAAATGAACGCGTGCCTATTGCAGAGAAAGTTGAGTAAACGCATAAGAGCGATGCTGGCAATGATCATGTTGTGTTCAGCAGGCGTGAACGCCTCCGCGATAGACCCTCCAATGCTAGGAAATGCGAAGCGCATTTCCGGCAAATGGGTTGGACATTATGAATGCTTTGATGGAAAAACCGGAGTTACCTTGATGCTAACGGGCCACAAGAGTGGACATGTGGAGGGGAGCTTTTCATTTTACCCAATGTCATCAAGTGCTGACATGGCTACAGGCCGTTTCGTTCTCGTTGGTTCCTATTATTATGACGGCTCCCTGATTCTGGATAGCGGTGCATGGATAGAAAAACCCGAGGGGCATGAAACGATCAGCCTGAGAGGGAAAGTCAATCCTGCATTTGATACATTCACAGGAACGGTGCCCGAGTGCTTCAATGCCGAATTCAGCTTGGAAAAAATGCAACGATTACATTACGACAAGACGCTTGATTAAGAAATCGCAGAAGGTGAATTTCTGAATGAAGCGCCCCCGATCGGTACATTCAGAGCCATTGTCCAGGCTCAAATCGGCTATCACCCGCTTCAACTTGCTGTTCTCCTCTTCCAGCTGCCACAGCCGTCTCGATTCTAAAGGCCCCAATCCCCCGTACTTCTTCTTGAGGTAGAACGTTGGTAGAACGTTGCATCGCTGATGCCCATCTTCCTGCAGACCTCTTCAACCGGCGTGGCAAGCTCGGCCTGCTTCAGAGCAAAGGCAATCTGCTGCTCCGTATACTTGCTCTTCTTCACGTCATGACTCCTTTCAAAGGTTAAAATCATGCCGCAAACTCTACTTTTAAATGGCCCGGTTTATTGGGGCAGGGTCAACCGGGTTCGGCGAATATTCGCCTGAAGTGGTCGCAGCATTCGGCAAGGGGGCGATGATGGTGCAAGGGAAATTATTGAGTAGACCGTCCAGCACGGCAGCTCGATTCAGGCAAATCAGGATGACATGGCAGCCTCTGCTTCAGGAACGAATGCGCTGAAAGAAAAGCCGGGGTGAGACGGATGCCGCCGCCCAACCGTAGGAACCACGCCAGTACTATGGAAGACTTACGTAAAATAGCGAAGTGGGACCGCAACCTTTGTAATTAAGATAAAACAAGGAGAGTTATCGTGACCCTGTCCACCGATCAAAATCTTGACCCTGGCAAACTTTCCGCAAATGGTAGAAGGATGCTCGCCGTGAGGGAGGAGGTACTAGCGGAATGGATAAAAAGACTACGCCAAACGGTCAAGGAAGCCGAACGGCTGGCTCAGCCAATCCTGATCGATACTTTCCCTTCGCTGTACGACAACCTTGCAGAAGCTATTTCAGCCGGCTACCCCCGGGCCACGGCAAATGAAGGTAACACGATAGCGAGTGAACATGGCAGCGAGCGTGCACGCCTGACAAACTACAATGCGTATTCAGTTATATCGGAATATCAACAACTGAGATGGACGATTTTTGATGTTCTGAAGCTAAATGGTGTCGAGCTCGATGATGATGAAGTTTTTGTGATCAACACTTCTATTGACGGATCGATACGTGAGTCGGTGAATGCTTTCGCTCTTGCGCAGGCGGCGCTACGCCACCGATTCATCGCGGCCCTGACGCATGACTTGAGGAACCCATTATCGAATGCGCACGTATATGCTCAACTGATCGAGCGCACCATCGATCCGGTCAAGACAAAGGAGTTTGCGGGGAAAATTTTGGACAGCCTGAAACAAATGGATGAAATGATCCAGGAGCTGCTCGATTCTGCCGCTTTTCAGGGCGGGGAGCGGCTACGCCTTCAATTGGAGGAATTCGACCTGCAAGAGGTCGTTAAGGAGGTGTGCGATCAACTTACGGCCAAACATGGGCCCCGCTTCCAATTCATGGGCGATACGGCGAAGGTCTGGTGGGATCGGGCGGCAATCCGGCGGGCAACGGAAAATATGGTGGGCAATGCCGTGAAATACAGCACGCCTGATACCCCTATACGACTCAACATTGCATTGGTAGACGAGCGCACAATGCTGTCCGTGCATAATGAAGGAGAACCCATTCCCCCTGATCAGATGGAGTCCATATTCCACCTGTTCATTAGAGCAGAGGCTGCGAAAGAAGGAAACAAGGAAGGCTGGGGGATAGGTTTGCCTTACGTCCGTAGCGTGGCAGAAAGCCATGGTGGAAGTGTGACCGTCGATAGCGAAGCGGCGCGAGGAACGACCTTCATAATGGATATGCCGCGGGACGCGAGGCCCTTTCAAGATGCTCCGATATTGGGAGAAAATTGGCGCGTAGAAGCCGCTCAATCTGCTCGTTCATAGCGCAGCTGGAACCCTGCCTGGTGGTTCGATCCCGCCACTTGGCGGGGCTTGTCATTTAAGACTCGCGGAGGCGCGGATGGACGACCCTAAGCTTTCAACTGGTGAGATTCAGTCCATCTCAGCCAGACCCTCTCAGACCAGCGGGAGTGTGCATGAGCAGTTGGAGGCGATCTACCGGGCCGAGTCGCGTCGCGTGTTTGCAACGCTGGTTCGCCTCCTCGGCGACTTCGACCTCGCCGAGGAGGCGCTGCACGACTCCTTTCGCGCCGCGCTGGAGCAATGGCCGCACGAGGGCGTGCCGGCCAACCCGCGTGCCTGGCTGGTATCCACCGGACGTTTCAAGGCGGTCGACACCTTGCGGCGGCGCGCACGTTTGAGCCTCGTGGAAGACTTCGACGATCGCCCCGATCCGGCGAGCGAGGACGTGCCGGACCAGGACAGCGTCGAGGACGACCGCCTGCGGCTGATCTTCACCTGCTGTCATCCCGCCCTGTCGCCCGAGGCCCAGGTTGCGCTGACGCTGCGCGAGGTGTGCGGCCTCACCACCGAGGAGATTGCCCGTGCCTTCCTCATTGCGGCGCCCGCACTCGCGCAGCGCATCGTGCGTGCCAAGTCCAAGATCCGCGACGCACGCATCCCCTATGAAGTGCCCGGGCATGCGGAGCTGCCAGCCCGGCTCGACAGCGTGCTGCGCGTGATATACCTCGTTTTCAACGAAGGCTACTCGGCATCGGCCGGCGATCTGCTGACGCGTGCCGACCTGTCGGGCGAGGCAATCCGGCTCGGCCGGCTGCTTGCTGAACTCGTCCCCGAACCCGAGTCGATCGGGTTGCTGGCGCTGATGCTTCTTCAAGAGTCGCGGCGCGCGGCGCGCACCACCCCGACGGGCGATCTCGTGCTGCTCGACGAACAGGACCGGTCGCTATGGAAACAGGAGTTGATCGCTGAAGGCTCGGCGCTGGTCGAGCGCGCGCTCGTCTCGGGCCGCGTTGGCCCTTATGCGCTGCAGGCGGCCGTCGCCGCGGTTCATGCCGAGGCGCCGAATGCCGCTGCAACGGACTGGGCGCAGATCGTCGGCCTCTACGATGTCTTGCTGCGGCTCGATCCGTCGCCTGTGATCGAGCTGAACCGTGCGGTGGCAGTCGCCATGCGCGACGGTCCGGCTGCGGGGCTGGCGGCGGTCGACCAGATCCTCGCGCGGGGGGAACTCGCTGACTACCACTTGGCGCACGCCGCCCGGGCTGATCTATGCCGGCGTCTGGGAAGGGTTGACGAAGCTCGGGCAGCCTACCGGAGGACGCTGGAACTGGCTCGACAGGCGCCTGAGCGTCGGTTCCTTGAGCGGCGACTCGCTGAATTGCCTGAGTGAGGCCCCGTAGTGATGCCGTAGAGCGATGTCGCGTAGTCATGTTTTGGAGTGATATCGCGAAATAATGTCGCGTAGCAGTGTCGATTTGGCAGCGCGCCGTTCGACCAGGAGTACGTACGCCCAACTAAACACGCAAACACGCAAACACGACAGAGAAGGAGGAAGGCAATGAAATACTTGTGTCTCGTCTATCTTGACGAAGGTCGCCTCGATGAACTGCCCGATGAAGACTGCGTCGCCTACGACTCGGCGATCCGGACGAGCGGCCACTGCCTCGCCTCGGAGGCACTGGAGTCAGTCCGCACGGCGACGACCGTGCGCGTGCGCGACGGCAAGGTGTCGATCACCGATGGGCCCTTCGCCGAGACCAAGGAACAGCTTGCAGGCTTCTACATGATCGAGGCGAGGAATCTCGATGAGGCGATCGCGCTCGCGGCAGGGATCCCGCCTGCGCGCGTGGGTAGTATCGAGGTGCGCCCGATCCGGCCGATCCGCGAGACTGTCGCCGGAGCCGATACCGTCCCGCACGCGCACCCGGAGAATCGCTGAGCGCTGCGACTACCAGACCGCCAATATCGGGTGAATCCGCCATTCACGAGGAGAAACAGCATGAAATACCTGTGCCTGATCTGTGCCGAGAAGGTGATGGAGCAAATGCCCCCCGCCGATGCGGACAAGCACTTCGAGGAGTACCGCGAGTTTACCGACAGCATACGGCGCAGCGGCCACCTTATCGGCTGCAACCGGCTGTTGCCGCCTGACGCCGCAAGTACGGTGCGGGTGCGCAACGGCAGGGTCTCGGTCACGGACGGTCCGTTCACCGAGACCAAGGAGCAATTCGGCGGCTACTATCTTATCGAGGCCAGAGACCTGAACGAAGCAATCCAGGTCGCATCGCGAATTCCAGGTGCGAAACGCGGTTGCGTCGAGGTGCGGCCTGTCGCAGAGGATCTGCAGACTCTGCGCGCGCTTGGAGCTGACGGTCCGGAATTTGCATGATGGCGAGAGCGCCATGTCGATTTCGCGGTCCGTCATTCGACTATTGGACGCAACCAACTGTATTACCCGCTCAAAGGAGACCACTCTTGCAAGTACCACGGCCGGTGCGAGTTAAGAAACGATCCCCGACCCTTCAACTTCATTTTTAACCAAGGAGAGCACCATGCGAATTGACCCTTATCTCATGTTCAACGGCCAGTGTGAGGCCGCCTTCAAGTTTTACCAGCAGTGCCTCGGCGGCACCCTTAAGGCGATGATAAAGTTCTCTGATGCGCCCAAAGGCGAGCACGGCGAGGACGCCGAGGCCGGGTGTGGACAACTCCCCCCGGGATCAGAAAACCTTATCATGCATGCTTGCCTGTCGATCAACGACCAGCTTCTGATGGCGTCAGATACGCCCTCCCATTGTCCTTACGAGGGCATCAAGGGTTGCGCGGTTTCGCTGAACGTCGATTCGGTTGGCGAAGCCGAACGCATCTTCGCCGCGCTTTCCGAAAATGGCACAGTGCAGATGCCGCTCGGCAAGACCTTCTGGGCTGCCCGTTTCGGCATGTTCACGGACCAATTTGGCGTGCCCTGGATGATAAATTGCGAAGCCGGCAAGGAGGGTCAGTGACATGCGATTCATGATGCTTGTGATCCCGAAGGGCTATGAGAACGCGGCCCCAGGAACGATGCCGGACGCGAAGGCGGTCGAGAAAATGATGAAATACAACGAGGAACTGCAGAAAGCCGGCGTCCTGCTCGCGCTCGACGGTTTGCACCCGCCGTCGATGGGCGCGCGCGTATCGTTCTCCGGGGGCAGGCCGACGGTGACCGACGGCCCCTTCATCGAGACCAAGGAGGTGCTCGGCGGCTACTGGATGATTCGCGTGGATTCGAAGGAGGAGGCGATTGCGTGGGCGTCCCGCTGTCCGATGGCTGACAATGAGATTATCGAGATCCGCCAGGTACAGGAGATGGCGGACTTTCCGCCTGACGTGCAAAAGGCGGCGGAGGGGTTTTCTGCGATGCAGCAGGGGCAGTCCTGAGAGTTGGCTGGCATGCGTTTCATTCGGGGAAGCAAGGCCCTCGCGCCAATACCCAGGAACGACCACAGGCTTGGCTTGGGTCGTTTCAATACAAACAATGAAGGAGATCAATGATGAACTACGTGGATGGATTCGTTGCTGCCGTACCTACGGCAAATCGGGAAATCTTCCGGCAACATGCGGCAGCAGCTGCCGTGGTATTCAGGGAATACGGCGCACTGAACGTTGTCGAGTGCTGGGGCGATGACGTGCCCGAGGGCAAATTGACGTCCTTTCCGATGGCGGTCAAGCGTGAGGCGGACGAGACGGTGGCGTTCTCGTGGGTGACATGGCCCTCACGCGAGGTGCGCGACGAAGCCTGGAAGAAGATGATGGCCGACCCGCGAATGCAGCCCGACGCGAACCCAATGCCGTTCGACGGCAAGCGCGTAATCTTTGGCGGATTCGAGGTGATCGTAGAGGCCTAACGCTTGGCACAGGCTCATCTCTTGCGGGCAGACTTCGGACCCAGGATGCAGAGGCAGGATAATAAGCGATCGGACGAAGCCTGTAGTATCGGCGATAGCTCGCAGGCTTCCCGTCCTTGTTTTATCCAGCGCGTGTAAATCAATCCAGTTTGTCCGTCGGCTATTTGATGCTGTTGCCATAGAACTGGGTGGTCTTCAATCCCGGTGAGTTTGCCTTGACAGCTTCCAGCCCCGCAGCCCATGATTTTGGCCAAGGAGGAGCCTCACGATGACCATCACCATTACCGCCTTTGAACGGTCACCCGACGGTGGCAAGGGACTGGCGCGTGATACGCGTGTTCGCTGGGCGCTTGAAGAAGTGGCCCAACCTTACGAGGTTCGCCTTGTTTCGTTCCGTGCGATGAAGGAACCCGCGCATCTGGCGCTTCATCCTTTCGGCCAGATTCCGACCTATGAGGAAGGCGACCTCGCCCTGTTCGAGACAGGGGCGATCGTATTCCACATCGCCGAGCGCCATGCGGGCCTGCTGCCAGATGATGCCAATGCCCGGGCGCGCGCAATCACATGGATGTTTGCCGCGCTCAACACGGTGGAACCGCCGATCCTTGAACTTGGAACCGCGAGGCTGCTCGAGAGCGACAAGCCCTGGCATGCGGAGCGCCTTCCTCTGGTGGAAGATCGCGTTCGCGGTCGGCTAAACCAACTTTCTGTTCGCTTGGGTGATGCCGACTGCCTCGATGGTACGTTCAGCGCCGGCGACCTGATGATGGTGTCCGTGCTGCTCAGGCTGAAGTCCTCGGGCATTCTGGACGAATTTCAGAACTTGGCCGCCTATGTCGTCCGCGGCGAAGCGCGGCCTGCCTACAAGCGGGCTTTCGCTGCGCAATTGGCAGTTTACACCCGCAAGTCACCGATCAGTTGATTGAGGTCCGTCCCGGGCTCAAAGTCGTCATCCGAGTTTTCATTCAGTTTATGGGTCCTGACCCTAGGTTGGCTGAAGCCCTCGCGTGCATTCGCGTCTTGCGGTAAGAATACATGAATAGAAAAAGGTTGGCGGAGCGCGAAAAAAGTTCACCATCAAGGAAAGGTTAGCTTGCACCCTTATTTGCAACAGGTATGCTTGGCCGTTTAAAAAACCATTAGAGGCATCATGGCCCTGACACTCTATTCTCACCCCCTGTCCTCCTATTGTTGGAAGGTTCTGATTGCCCTCTATGAGAACGGCACCCCCTTCGATGCGCGAATGGTCAATCTCGGCGATCTGGAGGCGAAGGCGGCGTTCAAGACGTTATGGCCCACGGCTAAAATTCCCCTGCTTGAGGACGGAAATGAAGTCATACCTGAGACCTCGATCATGATTGAATATATCGAGCAGCGATATCCCGGAAAACTCCGCCTGATCCCGCAAGAGCCGCGTGAGCAGTTGAACGTCCGGCTATGGGACCGCCTTTTCGACCTCTACGTCATGGCCCCGATGCAGCGCTTCATTGCCCAGCAGCTCCGGCCGGCGGCGGAGCGGGACCTGGGAATCATTGGCGAATCGCTCACGGAGCTGCGAATTGCGTACGACATGATCGAGGACAGGCGTGGCAACTACAACTGGGCGGTGGGGGACAGCTTCAGCATGGCTGACTGCGCTGGGGCCCCGGCGCTGTTCTACGCGCGTATCGTTGCGCCATTTTCGTCGGGCCACGTGAACCTTGCCCGCTACTTCGACCGGCTGATGGCACGCCCATCGGTCAAGCGGGTAATCACGGAGGCGCGGCCCTACTTCCAATACTTTCCGCTTCACGATTCCATCCCCGCGCACTTCCTTTCGGATGCGCCGGAGACAGCCTGACGCAGAGCACGGCCGCCAAAGTTATGACGGAACATACGCTCCATGAAAGCCGAACGGCACGTGCTGGGGAACAGTCGCGCGCGCAATCTCGGACAAGTCACGCGCGTCGAGCAGCAAAAGATACGAGTTGTTTGCAGGTGCATCCAGCACAACCGACAGCAATATGCCATCGTCCTCCAATTGGGCGTCTGGCCGCGCGACAAACACCGGCTCGCCGGGGTAGTGGCCCTCCTGCTTCCACTCCCTGATATCACCTGCCAGATCGAATTTAACAACGCTGTCAAAAATGGCCGATTCGCCCCCTTTTGTGAGGCCGGCAGCATAAACATATTGGTAGGTCTGGCCGTTGCACCGCGCATAGTTGATGCGCGGCAGCTCTCCCGAATAGTCAGCCAGTCTGCGGGAGCTGACGGTGCCGGCGGACACGTCAATCGTAAATCTCCGCAATTCGTTTTGCGGATAAACCCCGTGGTTCGGCCCGTTGAGCAATGAGTTCAGGTAGAAGTACTGCACGACGTCGGCATCTGGATACACGATCATGTCGAAGTCTATTTTGCCGTCATGGTCGGCTGAATTAACGTGGTGAAAGCCGAACCAGGCTTCGTCGGTATGCGCATGCTTGACTCCGCCCGTATCGCGATCAACAAGCGAGAAACGCGTACCGCGCTGTGGCTCCCATGTGTAGTTGGCTATGAATGGCTTGCCCCGCAACAACATGCTTACCGGATTCACCACCAGGGGAAACTCCATCAAAACGACATACTTCTGGCTGAGCCCGAAGCTGTGCATATACGACGGCCTGTCCGTCTGGTAGCTGCCAACCAGCCGACGTTCGCTGCTGCCGTCGGGCAACGTATAGATGTTGTATGTGGATTGACGCCCAAAATTGAGCAGGTAGTTGAACTGGCTGCCGTGATCGTAATGGGGGTGAGCGGTTGTCAGTTGGCCCTTCAGCGCGTCGCCATAGCTGACAATACCGATGGTCCTCAGCGTTTCTTCATGGAAAGCAACTTGCACGGGGCCTTCGGTTTGGGCGACGAACCGTTCGGCAATCTTGCCGATCGAGACATTGGCGTTGGCCCCGGGTGTCGATCCTGTAAAGACCTGGGCAATGCGCTTGAACAAGGAACGGCAGGGATCAGTGGCAAATTCCGCATATTGCATTTTTCCATCTTTCGCCGCCCGAAAAGCGGGGCTCTCGAGGAACTTGTTCGCATAGCCGACCCGGCCATTCGCGATATCGAATTTATGCAACATCGCCAAGCCATCAAACCAGTGGTTCAGCGTTTTGTCTTCCAGGCGGAACCGGGCGGGCCCGTTACGCAGAAGCGTGCCCGAGAGCCAGTCGGGGATGATCCCCTTTACATGAAGCGAAGGGGCGATGATTTCGTTGGTTTGGTCCGCAAACCCTTTTCTATAGTCGTTTCTCATTTCAGCACCTCCTCATTCCCGAGGATTGAAAAGGCAGTAGTAGTCAAGTAACTTCAGACAGCGGGATAAGTGATATTGCTGCATTCCGTTTATCAGCGCATCTGGATCGTAAAAGAATCCGTCGCGCACAATTAAACTACGTTCCTGATCAATGCGTGTTTTTTCCAAATTGGCCGCCATCTCTCCCATGCCCTGTGCCCGATCCGATCAAATAGCGCGGGATCTGATATTCGCCCCCAAGTAGCACAGCAGCAGTTTGTATGCATCGCGGCGCTCGTGAATCCCAGTTGAGTTCGACTTGTATTAACGCTTTTCCCTGCTATAGTTAATTTGGCTCCCGGAGTCAGGAAGTAATCGCTCTCCCTTAGCGGCTAGAGCTTATGGCGACGCACTCGTCAAATCGGCTCGATAATTCGAATAAGGAGAATAAACATGACAACCTGGGAAAAACTTGACGACGTAAGCCTTAAGATTGCCAAGGAACCATGGAGCCTGTATTTGGGCGAAATGAAATCAGGAACGCAGGAATGTGAAGATTTTCTTCACGATCCACTTAGCGACATGGCTGGAGTCTTGAGTGAAGTTGACAAATCATGGAATATCCAGACAAACATCATAGGGCATGAAATAGGTTTGTCCGTAGACCTCGTATTTAAGCTGGCATTAGTCGATCCACGTCGAAAAATGGTTTTCTTGACCCTTTATAAGCATCCTCGAAGCTAACGGATCTTTAGCGGCACATCCAAGAGAACTTTACTGACGACGGACCGTTTCGGCAGTTCGTTGTCAGTTAACAGATTCGCTAGTCAATGCGATCAAGCCATGCCCCTCCAACTCTCCCGCCATCTCTCCCACGGCCCTGTGCCCGGTCAAATCTAAGGTGTCATAGACCTTTCTCCGTATCTCAATCACCACACCATCCCGCTATTTCAAATCGTATCGCATAGCACGGTACTGATATTCGCGCCGAAGTAACATAACAACAACTTGTATGCGCCCGGCGCCCGTGAATCCCCGTACCAAGCTCCGTGAATATTCTATTCATCATCACGGTAACGTCTTCCAGCTTTGTCATTCCGCCGAACCGAGCGGCAATGTATTCCCTGCAGCAGGATCTGGTAGACGCTCGGCCATCCCAATGATAGCGGCGGTCTGCGTATGCTGCTCACACACCGATCGCACCATTTGCCCGCAATCGGGGTCTTGCCGTGGTTCACACAATCCCATCCATTGGTAGGCACGCGCGATCGCCGCCTAACCAAAGGAGCGCAGTTGCGCTCGCAGCAATTGAGGAGGGTGCGACAAAATGCCGCGCGGCAATTTGCCGCATTCTCAAATGGACGCTTCCGCACTATGCTTTGGCATGGATTCCATACACTAGCTTGGGGGGTGCTGATAAGTGACCTACCGCTGGCATGTCACAGCTATTCTAAGTTTATTAATGGTAACCGCCGCCTTGGGCCAGGCGGCCCAGCCGGCAGCAAAAATACGGAATATTGCAAACCCTGCGGCCCTCGGCGCTCAGTCCCCTCGCTTTGCGGTGCTCCCGGCTGGTGGCATATTGATGAGCTGGGTAGAACCGGTTCCCGACGGTCATGCTCTCAAGTATGGCGTATTGCGCAATGGACGATGGATCCACAAGGGCGAAGCCGCGCGCGGTAATGACTGGTTCGTCAACTGGAGCGATTTTCCGTCTGTGGTGCCCATTGACGAGTCCTTTTGGGTGGCGCATTGGCTAATCAATAAAGAAGGGGAGAACGCCTATCACTACGATGTTGCCATATCCGTTTCCCGGGATGCGGGCATAACCTGGAGTGCCCCCCGTCCACCCTATCGCAGCGCGACGGCGGCGCAATATGGTTTTGCCACGATATTCCCCGTGCATGACAATGCCGGCGTGATCTGGCTGGATGGACGGGATCAGCGCAAGCGGAATGGCGGGGGCAAATCGGCTTTCACTTTACGCTATGCACGCATTCATCGGGACGGCAGGATGGATAGCGAGCAGATAATCGACCGCAGTACATGCACTTGCTGCTGGACAACAGTATCTGTAACAACAGCCGGCCCAGTCGCAGCCTGGCGTGGCCGCACTGACACAGAGATCCGCGATCACCAAGTGGCGCGTTTGCTTGCTGATAAGTGGTCAGCACCTGCGCCGCTGGGTAAAGAGGGATGGGAAATTGATGGATGCCCGGTCAACGGACCCATATTGAGCGCCCGCGGAATGCGAGTTGCCGCCGCATGGTTTACCGCCCAAGGCGACCGGCCCCGCGTAAACACCGCATTCTCCACTGACGGCGGGCAGAGTTTCGGCCAGACAATTGAAGTGGATGGGAAGAACCCGACTGGACGCGTTGGACTAGCGTGGATTGATGACCGTACGGTGGTCATTTCCTGGATTACGGCCCCAGATCTGGCCACAATGAAATCCCACCTGGTGCTACGCAAATTGTATACCGATGGCTCATCCGGTCGGTTGATACGCCTCGCGGAAATCAGTGCCGGACGGGATAGCGGCGTGCCGCAAATGGTTGCGGACGGTTCAAATTTCTTGTTGGCATGGACAGGTGAAGCTCCGGATCATGGGGTCCACATGATATCGGTCCCCGGGGAATGGCTAAAAAACCTCTAAGAAACCTCTAAATAAGTTGATGTAGAGGGGTTTTAGATAAAACGGGCCTTGCTTTCGGATTCCCTGCCATTTTTAGTCACAAGCTATCCTCTCCCATATCTCATATCACTTCCTGATCTCGCCAACTAGCCGTCTAGAAATCGTGGCCAAGCAGCGGCGGATTCGCTGAGTAGGCCGAGATTCAGGCTCCTTTATTGGGCTGGAATCAATCGGTCAGCCCCAAGGCCCCACAGACGCTGAAAAAAACAGGTAGAAAATGCTGGGCTCGGCTCGAAGTCACGTCTGACGAATCCAGGTCAAAAAAATATCAAGAAATTGTGAATTTTTTGCGAACTAAATATATCCCTGATCGTCCTAGTGGTATACCACACCGGTACGGAGCACGGTACGGAGCGGAGCACCTATTAGTTACTTTTGTAAGAGCAACCACAGGAACAGGAGAACTTGAAAATGAGCAAATATGTTACATATCTGCGGACCCTTGAAGGCAACATCGAGCGCCTTCCAAAAGCCGTCACCACGCAACTCGGTCCTTACCATTATGAAGAAACCCTCGTGGGCTGGCCCGAATCAAAGGTATATTGGGCGAACGACAGAGGGCCCGCCGTGGGTCTGGCGCCGCTGGATGCAACTTCGAGATCAGATGATCAGATGGGCTTCGTATCGGGATAACTCCATTCCGTTTTTTCGGGAATCGACGATTTATTACTGCGAGGCTCGAAAATAATTTGCCTGGCGGATGGGTCCGAGCCGGGACTTCGGACAAGAATCGAACCGGCGTTAATGGTACAAAACGATAGGGACAGACTCGAGCTGTCCCTATTGGCTCGGTAGTGCGTGTTGGGTTTACCCCTCGCTACGTGGAAATTGTGTATGCAGAACTCTCCGACGATGTTTAAATCAGTTATTCCGTCGATCGCCCAATTGATTAGTCCTTCCTCCAAACTCAATCTCCGCAAGCATCCCGTGCCTCTTTCCACCGGAACGGGACAGACATACCGTTGTAGCTGGCGACTTGTTCTAACCAACCCAATCTGGTGCTACGCAAGTTGTATACCGATGGCTCATCCGGTCGTTTGATACGCCTCGCGGAAATCAGTAACGGACGAGATAGCGGTGTGCCGCAGCAAATGGTTGCGTACGGTTCAGATTTTTTATTGGCATGGACAGGTGAGGCTCTCGATCATGGCGTCCACATGATATCCGTCTCTCGGGACTGGCTAAGAAACCTTTAAAAAACTCCTCTTTTATGATGCCGATTTCGTGCGGACGCTGTTATAAACGCCCTTTGCAAGGCCGCTATCACTGTTCTTTTTCTCAAAATACATAGCCTCATCAGCATGTCTGAGAAGTTGTTGCGCCTCGTCACCGTGCCGAGGGTAGAGTGCAATTCCTATGCTTGGCAGTATGCACAAGCTGCGGCCTCTTATTTTGATGGGTTGGCTGATAGCACTGCGGATTTTGTTGGCGATATTCGAGGCGTGCTCAGGCATCTGGATGTTTTCCAACAGCACCACAAACTCGTCACCGCCCATGCGCGCGACCGTATCCAAACCGCGCAGGCACCGCTTTAGACGATCGGCAACCTCTTGCAGCAGCTCATCGCCTGCAGCATGACCCAAAGAGTCATTGACTTGTTTGAAATTGTTCAAGTCCAGGTAGAGCACTGACATTTGCCCTTGTTCACGTCGTGTTCTTCCGAGCGCCATTATCAGGCGATCATATAAAAGTGCTCGGTTGGGTAGGCCGGTCAAGCCGTCGTATTGAGCCATGTGTTTTAGTCGGGCGTGTAACTGTTTTCGCTCGATAGCAGTAGCAACTTGAGCGGAGACGAATTGCACCAGTTCCTTGTCCTTCCTAGTGTAGCGTGCTCCGTCCGGGCTGCCTTTCAAAATCAGGGCACCGATAATACCCGTATGCGAATTGAGCGGGACGACCAGCCAGTACACCACATTGCTATCCGTGATGGCACCTGATCGATCGGGAAAGGTCGCCAGCGACTCAGGTCCCAGCAGCAGGGGCTGTCTGGTACGAATGACTTCTGCGCAGAGAGCACCTAGGGCTGTTTGCTGCAGTTCAGACGCTCGCGGAAGTCACCCGTGTAATAGGGAAAGCTCAGCTGATCAGTTCTCTCATCGTACATCACCACGGAAAAGTTAGTCGCTGACAACAACTTGCCGATTATTTGATGAATTAGCTGAAACAAAGAGGGTAGATCCTCTGCATTATGCGCGGCTTCAGAAATGGCATAGAGCGCGGCCTGCAGTGATTCAGCCTGTTTGCGCTCGGTGATGTCTCGAGCAACAGCAATCCTCACCTTATCGGCTTCCAACCAGCGGGCTGACCACATAATGTGCACCACTTGTCCATCCTTGCGTATATAGCGGTTCTCAAAATCAAGTTTGGGATGCCCTGACATGATTTCATTGGCCGCTCGGAGAGTTATCGCTCGATCCTCGGGTACCACCATCTCTAACATAGCCTTGCCGATCATTTCTTTCGGTGTGTAGCCAAAAATGCGCTCGCACGCGGCACTGACAAATATAAAACGCCCCTCTCTATCAACAATGCAAATAGCGTCAAGCAGGTCATCTATAAATCTAGTCAACGATGCGCCAGGTTTTATATCCATATGTGAAGGATGCTAGTTGGGGTTAACTAAACAATAAGCCATAAGGGCGCGTCTGCCCCTTTGTGGCTCGGCATCAAACTCTGCTTAAGCAGTCTTGTGGCGGCGCGATAAGCCCAGCAGACCCAGACCCGGGGGCAGAGTTTCGGCCAGCAATTGAAGTGGATGGGAAGAATCCGACTGGACGCGTTGGACTAGCCTGGTTTGATGACCGTACCGCAGTCATATCCTGGATTACAGCGCCAGACCTAGCCACGATGAAATCCCACCTGGTGCTACGCAAATTGTATACCGATGACTCATCCGGTCGGTTGATACGCCTCGCGGAAATCAGTGCCGGACGGGATAGCGGTGTGCCGCAAATGGTTGTGGACGGTTCAGATTTCTTATTGGCATGGACGGGGGACGCTCCGGATCATGGCGTCCACATGATATCCGTCTCCCGGGACTGGCTAAGAAATCTCTAAGAAACCTCTAAATAAGTTGATGTAGAGGGTTTTAGATAAAACGGGCCTTGCTTTCGGATTCCCTGCCATTTTAAAAATGGCCTCCTTTACACAGCCAACTTGCTTAATGGCCAATGGGAAAAAACAACATCAATGAGATCGATTTAGCATCGACAGCTTTGCAGCCCTTGTACTAGTTCCTTGTTATCTGTGACTGTTAATGCGTTCGTTACGATCCCTTATAGTGGCAACGTGTCAGTCGTGGCTGCTTTCTACCTTGTAGGGTCGAGATTCTCCCCCAACTGACGGACTTGCGCCCGCGCGAATACTCGTTTCATAACCTGATACTGTGGCTCGAATATCGAAGTACGGTGCCCTGCCCATCGTACTCCTCCTCACTAAACTGGTCCAGCCAACGATAAACAAGCCACGAATACATCTTTGCTGGACGCGTGCCGTTGCGGGAGAGCGCGTATTCATCCAGTGTTACCGTTCAGTTATGCCGTTCCGAATTCGTCGTCCAGCTCTTGCAAAAGCTTCTGTACCGCCTCATCCCTCACACTAACTCCATCATCATGGGCAGCTTCTAACATGGATGGCGGAAGAGCTTTCGCGGGCCTGACGCCAAGCTGTCGCAGCATTTCCGCTTGGCGTATTACATTTCCCCGCCCACCGGTGAGTTTGTTATGCGCGTTATCGTATTCTTTTTGCGCCTGCTTCAATCGATTACCAATCGATTCTAGATCTTCGACGAATCCCACGAGCTTGTCATAAAGTTCAGCGCCCCGCTTAGCGATTTCAAGAGCATTACGATTCTGCGCTTCTTGCCGCCAAAGGTGCGCGACCGTACGAACCACAAAAAGCAGCGTTGAAGGGCTGACGAGGAGTACGTTCTTTTCCCATGCATGCATAAAAAGTTCTCGGTCATGGGTAATGGCAAGCATAAATGCGGGCTCTATAGGGATAAACATAAGGACGCAGTCCAGCGACTTCAAGCCATAAAGCGACTGATACTGTTTATCAGATAGGACTTTGATATGAGTACGGACTGAATCAAGATGGCGCTTTACGGCGGCTTGAAGAGCGTTATCGTCCTCCGCGGCCACCGCGCTTTCGTAGGCAATGAGGGATAGCTTGGCGTCAATGACAAGATGACGGTCGTTAGGTAAATGAACAACAACGTCAAGTAGCGCACGTGAACTGTCCTCGCGGGCGTGGTGCTCCTGAACGTGATACTCCTCGCCCTTGCGTAGCCCAGAAGCCTCCAGTACGCGTTCCAAAACCAGCTCCCCCCAGCTCCCCTGGGTTTTATTGGAGCCCTTGAGGGCACTAGTAAGATTCTTCGCCTCCTGACTCAGGGATTGATTGAGTTCCATTAGCTGTCGAACTTGCTGCGCCAGAGCGCTGCGATCTTTACCCTCTTGCACGTATACTTCTTCTACTTTGCCTTGGAACTCGTTAATTTTTGTTTTGAGCGGTTCTAGCAGTTGTCCCAAATTTGTCTGGTTCTGTTCAGTAAAGCGTTTCGTCTTTTCTTCCAGTATATCGTTAGCAAGACTCTTAAACTGACTCGACAGAGCTTCTCGTGCTTCGTAAAGTAGTTTAAGTTTCTCCTCGGTCTGTTTTTGCTCCGCGTCGAGCTGCATCTTCAGCTCAGCCGATTGGGTTCGTAACTGAGCAGCTTCGGTCTGTGCCTGCTCACGGAGCTTTTGCTCCGCCTCGCGGTGGTCGCGCACAATGGAAAGGGCTTCTCGTTCCGCCTTGAGCTCCGCGCTAGTTGCGCTAAAACTCTCCCGTAATTCAGCCGATTCCTCTAACAATTTCGCAAGCGCCTGAGTTGTGGACGCAAGCTCATGCTCGACCTCGTTTAGTCTTGCCGTTTTGGATGCAAGCTCTTGGGTTTTTTCTGCTTCGCGGGCGGTCGAGCCGAGTAGGGTTTGCTGGTTGTTCTTTTGCTCTTTTAAAAGTACTTCCTTCTCTGTTTCCAGAACGGCTACGCGGGAAGCACGCTCGGACAGCGTCGAATTGCTCTGGCGCACGGTCTGAAGCTCATCCCGTAGCTGGCTCGTCTCTCTGGTAAGAAAGGCCAGGTCTGATCGGGCCTTATCGCGATCCTCGGTCAGTGATTCGACTTGTGCTCTAGCAGTGGCTAGCTCTATCAAAACATTAGCTTTTGCGTTTTCGGCAGCGGCTGTAATGCGTCCCTTCAATGCCGTCCAGGTTAGCGCTATCCCCAGGGAGAAACCGAGCACCGCTGCAAGCAACGGAATTAACTGATCGTTCATTTTCTGCGTCTTCCTCTTGTTTTATAAATAACTGTGGCGTTATGCGGCAGCTTCGTCCTCAGGAGGGGGGCGAAGAAATATCGGTTCCTAGATGTAGAAACCAAAGAATACGTTGTTGTGGACAGAGCAGTATTCGCCACATTTATTCATCTATTGTTGAGTTTTATGGTTGAGCAAACAATTGGACTTACGTACACCTAATGCTGAGTATGGGTATTCTCGGGCTGGCAGGGCCGAGGCCGCCTCAGGAAGATCTTCTTTGTGTGGTGACGGGGTGGGTGCTGTAAGCAATCCCGGTGGGAAACCTCGTGGACGGGACGTATCCGTCCAATTAGGTTTTCCATTAGGGTCACCACGGGCTAAGCATAGCGAACCGGATGGTCGGCAAGGCAGCTGCTCCCCAGGTATCAGCGCCGGCTCAATCCTCCTCTTGCCCTAAATACCCTGCTTCGCGCTGATGACGAATCGCAAGAATCAGGACAGCGTCCTGAGCCTCCTCCAGGCTATAAAGGGCCACGTAACCGGTATATCCGCGCGATATGGCCAACTCACGCAATCCATACTCCACAGGCCAGCCCACAAGAGGGTGCCGGATTAATAAATTTACCGCTTCTTCGATTAATTCAAGCGTCTCTGCTGCCGCCTCTGGATCGTTATCAATCAAAAAGTGGGTTAGTCGTTCGAGATCGGTAAGCGCACGTTCCGAATAGCTCAGCTTTGCC